>NZ_WTYS01000001.1:1980255-2282876 GCF_009827545.1 Pontixanthobacter gangjinensis
GCCGTTCCTTGAAACCGCGCCGTGGTTGATTGTCGTATTCGCCCAGCGCAAAGGCGGCATTGAAGAAGACGGCAAGACGCAAAATTACTACGTCAATGAAAGCGTCGGTATTGCTTGCGGGATGCTGATTTCGACGCTCCATGAAGCGGGCCTTGCAACGCTGACACACACACCCTCACCGATGGGGTTCTTGCGCGAATTATGCGGGCGACCTGCGGAGGAGAAGCCGCTGATGATCGTGGTGGTAGGCAAACCGGAAAAGGGGGCGACCGTGCCGGCCCATGCCTTAAAAAAGAAGCCTCTGGCGCAAATCGCAAGTTGGATTTGATTATTGGGCCCAGTCCGATTGCGGAATGTCTAGCAATTGCAAAATTGCTGTAAGGTCACCTCGATCAATAAATCCGGATGCTGCGCTGCGCGCAGCGGGCTTGGCTTTGTAGGCGAAGCTGAAATCTGCAGCACTTAGCATCGGTATGTCATTGGCCCCGTCGCCGGTCGCCAGAACCGTGCCTGATGCAAAAGCCTTTCTTTCTGTTTCGAGAACAGACCTCTTGGTCGCTCCGTCCGCGATTGGTCCGTCCAGTTTCCCAGTAAGTTTGCCATCTGCAATCTGGAGCCGGTTTGCGACAACATGATCGAAGCCCAACTGAGCCGCCACACTGTCCGCGAAATGATGGAAGCCGCCAGTTACCAGCACGCAATGACAGCCTGCGGCCTTCAGCGTTTGCACCAGCGTCCTGGCGCCACTGGTCGGATGAATCCGATTTGCCAAGCATTCTTCGATGACACTTTCTTCCAGACCAGCAAGCAGCGCCACGCGCTCTCGTAAGGAGGCTTCGAAATCCAGTTCGCCTTGCATCGTCCGCTCGGTTATGTCGGCGACCTTGTCTTTTACGCCTGCAAAGTCAGCCAATTCATCAATGCATTCCTGCTCGATCATTGTGGAGTCCATATCGGATACAAAAAGTCTCAGCGGCGCATAATCGCGGATTGTCACCATCGCTGCGTCGGGCGCAAAATTGGCGTCGACGATCTGACGAAGCAGCGTTGTGTCGCTGGTCGCCGCAGCAATCTGCATAATTGTGCGCCCATCGTCCATAAGGCGCGAGCCGATTTCAGTGCCTGTCGCGATGCCCGCTGAAGCCATCGCCGCAGCAGCACCCTTAAGACGCGTTTCAAGTCCGGCTGTGTCTGCTATCAGTCGCGCAATGAGCACCAAAACTTCTCCTATTTTTGGCACGAATCCGCCGATCGCGCTCATTGCAGGGCCAACCGCAAGCGGCAAGAGCGATTTGGCGGTCCGCCTTGCCGAAGGTTTGATTGCACGCGGAAAGCGAGCCGAAATTATCAATTGTGACAGCGCGCAAGTCTATCGTGATCTAAGGGTGCTCAGCGCGCGACCCGACGTAGCCGAAATGCGCGACATTCCGCACCACCTGTTCGGCCAATGGGATGGTGCCACCGCATGTTCGACCGCCGATTGGGCCGATGCGGCAAAGCTGGTTATATCCGAGCTGCAGGCGAATGATGCTGTGCCGATACTCGTAGGCGGAACAGGTCTTTATATGCGCACACTGCTCGATGGAATTTCACCAATCCCGGCAATTGATCCAGATATACGCGCCGAAATTAGATCGATGCCACAACAAGACGCGCGGGCTGCTTTGGAAATTGAAGACCCAGAAGCGGCGGGCAGGCTTGCCCCTGCAGACGCAGCCAGAACCGCACGCGCACTCGAAGTAATCCGGTCAACTGGCAAGCCAATGGCGGCATGGCATGGAAATCAAATTGGCGGAATTGGCGATGCTGTTTCGCTCCACCCGCTAGTCCTCGTGCCGGACCGCCAAACCCTTTACGAGCGATGTGATATGCGCTTCAAACAAATGCTCGATGAAGGTGCTATCGAAGAAGTGGAAGCGCTTTGCGCGCGCGGGTTGAATCCGGAATTGCCAGTGATGCGGGCCATCGGTGTGCGCGAGATACGCGACTGGCTGAAAGGGGAAGTTGAGCGCGATGAAATGATTCATGCTGGACAGCAATCGACACGCCAATATGCAAAGCGGCAATACACTTGGTTCCGCAACCAGCCACCAGAGAGCTGGAAGCGAGCAGAGTTAAAAAACATAGATATTAGCGAGTTTTGTGAAATTATATTACATAAATAGGTCTTGACGAATCATTTTAATGCGCTAGGAGGGGTGTCGGTCAATGGCCCGGTGCATACCCCTTGCGCCGGGCCTCATTTTTTAGGCCAAACATTGGAGCGGACAGTGTCACAACAGGAGCGCAGCGGCGCATCCATCTTGGTCGAATGCCTGATTAAACAGGGCGTGGAATTCGTATTCGGATATCCCGGTGGGGCTGTTCTGCCGATTTATGACGAGCTGTTCGCAGAAGAACGCCTGCGTCACATTCTCGTAAGGCACGAGGCGGGCGCTGCCCATGCGGCGGAGGGTTATGCCCGTTCGACCGGCAAACCGGGCGTGGTTCTGGTAACCTCTGGCCCTGGCGCTACCAATGCAGTCACCGGCATCGCAGACGCCTATATGGATTCGATTCCGATGGTTGTGATCACTGGTCAAGTTCCAACCGCCTTGATTGGAACCGATGCTTTTCAGGAAGCTGACACTATCGGCATCACCCGCCATTGCACAAAGCATAATTATTTGGTCAAAGATCCGAAGGACCTACGCTCGACAATTGAAGAAGCCTTCCGAATTGCGACAAGTGGCCGCCCTGGACCAGTTTTGGTCGATATTCCCAAAGACGTCCAAATCGCCCTCGCTGACTGGAATGCGCCAACAGATAGAGCACCCGCATCGGCGCGCTACCAACCGCGCACAGAAGGCAAACAGAGTAAGATTGACCAAGCCACCGAGATGCTTGCCGCCGCCAAACGCCCGATTTTCTACACCGGTGGCGGTATTATCAATGCAGGGCCCGAGGCAAGTGCCCTCCTCCGCAAGATCCAATCTCAAACCGGCGCGCCAGTGACGTCAACTCTGATGGGCCTCGGGGCGTTCTCTTCCGACCATCCAGATTGGCTCGGGATGCTAGGGATGCACGGCACATATGAAGCCAATATGGCGATGAACAAATGTGATTTGATGGTTTGCATTGGTGCCCGTTTTGACGACCGCGTAACTGGCCGCCTTGATGCATTCTCTCCAGACTCGAAGAAGATCCACATCGATATCGACCGCGCATCAATCAATAAGACAGTGCCGGTTGATTTGGGCATCGTCGGCGACTGCGCCATAGTTTTGAAGCAGTTGATCGATTGTTGGAATGATCGCGCAGGCCAAGACCTCAGCGAATGGAATGCCCGTATCGCCGGTTGGCGAGCCCGCAAAAGCCTTGCCTATCCCGACGCAGGCGGAGAATTGATGCCGCAAAAGGCTGTCGAACGACTGTTCGCAATGACCCGCGACAAAAACCCGATCATCAGCACCGAAGTCGGCCAGCATCAAATGTGGGCGGCACAATATTTCGGGTTTATGGGGCCTAACAAATGGCTGACCAGTGGTGGCCTTGGGACGATGGGCTACGGCCTGCCGGCCGCAATTGGCGCACAATTGGGCAATCCAGACGATCTGGTGATCGACATTGCCGGCGAAGCCTCGATCCAGATGAATATTCAAGAACTTGGCACCGCCAGCCAGTACCGTCTGCCGGTCAAAGTGTTCATCCTCAATAATGAATATATGGGTATGGTCCGCCAATGGCAGGAACTGACCTATGAAAGCCGCTACTCCAACTCCTATTCAGACAGCCTGCCTGACTTCGTCGCGCTGGCGGAAGCTTATGGCTGGAAGGGCATTCGCATTCATGATGAGAGTGAGTTGGATGCCGGCATTGCCGAAATGCTTGCATATAGCGGGCCAGTGATGGTGGATTGCCGGGTCTCGAAGGATGCCAATTGTTACCCGATGATTCCGAGCGGCGCGGCTCACACCGATATGCTGCTGTATGGTGATGACGTGACAGGCACAATGGACGACGAAGCCAAGGCTTTGGTGTAAGGACGGATTGCAATGCACATCGAACAAAGCAAAGCTGAACGCCACGTCCTCGCGATTACTGTCGATAACGAGGCTGGTATTCTGGCCAAAATCGCCGGTCTGTTCACTGCGCGTGGATACAATATCGACAGCCTGACTGTGGCCGATATTGCTGAGGATCATGCAATCAGCCGGATTACCATTGTGACCAATGGTCCGCCGCACGTGATCGATCAAATTCAGGCGCAATTAGAGCGTTTGGTGCCTGTTCACCGCGTCGTCGATCTGACCGAAGAAGGCCCCCATGTCGAACGTGAATTGGCACTGATTAAGGTCGCAGGCACCGGCGATGACCGGGTCGAGGCCCTGCGCCTTGCCGATGTTTTTCGCGCCCAAGTGGTCGATACGACTACTTCGAGCTTTATATTTGAACTCACAGGATCACCCGACAAAATCGACAATTTCATCATACTTATGCGCGAGCTAGGGCTGGTGGAGGTTGGCCGTACGGGGATCGTTGGAATGATGCGCGGTGCCTCCGGAACATAGGCCGGGCCACCACACGAAAGGGAAATAATGAAAGTCTATTACGATTCCGATGCGGACCTTGAACTGATCAAGAGCAAGAAAGTCGCAATTCTTGGCTATGGTAGCCAAGGCCATGCCCATGCCCAAAACCTTCGTGACAGTGGCGTGACGGAAGTTGCAGTTGCCCTTCGTGAAGGCTCCACAACTCGCAAGAAGGCGGAAGCTGCCGGATTCACGGTGATGAGCAATACCGAGGCGGCTGAATGGGCTGATTTGGTTATGGTGCTCGCACCGGACGAGCACCAAGCTGCCATCTGGGCAGACGATATGGCCGGCAAAATGAAGCCCGGTGCGGCGCTTGCTTTTGCCCACGGCCTCAACATTCATTTCGGCCTGATCGAACCACCCGCCGACATCGATGTCATTATGATTGCTCCTAAGGGACCCGGGCATACCGTCCGAAGTGAATACCAGCGAGGCGGCGGCGTCCCTTGCCTTATCGCAGTGCATCAGGAAGGCACCAGCAGCGGCGGGAATGGCTATGCTAAATCGCTCGCCCTTTCCTATGCCTCGGCAATGGGTGGCGGACGCTCGGGTGTCATCGAAACCAATTTCAAGGAAGAATGCGAAACCGACTTGTTTGGCGAGCAAGCTGTACTTTGCGGCGGCATCACTCATCTGATCCAGGCTGGTTTCGAAACTTTGGTTGAGGCCGGATATGCGCCCGAAATGGCCTATTTCGAATGCCTGCATGAAACCAAACTAATTGTTGATCTGCTGTATGAAGGCGGCATCGCCAATATGCGCTATTCAATCAGCAACACCGCTGAATACGGCGATATCAAAACCGGGCCGCGGATTATCACCGCAGAGACCAAGGCCGAAATGAAGCGTGTCCTGGAAGATATTCAGGCGGGCCGTTTCGTGAAAGACTTCGTGCTTGATAACCGCGCAGGTCAACCGGAGCTGAAGGCAAGCCGCAAGGCCGCAGCCGCACATCCAATTGAAAAAGTCGGTGCTGAATTGCGGGCGATGATGCCATGGATTTCGGCGAACCAATTGGTCGATAAAACCAAAAACTAAGCGGAACTGGTTCCGGAGGCTGGCAGCGCCTGCCTCCGGAACTATATTATTTGCCCGCAGCCTTCGACGCAGCTTCGATCCTACCGCGATCCGCGAGCATTACGGTGCTCGTTCCTTTTGCCAATATCGTGCCAGCGCTGTCCTTCAACTGGCCTTCGAAAAACGCAGTTCGGCGGCCATTATTCTGGACCCAACCTTCTGCAATTACGATGCCAGGACGGGCGGGTGCAAAGAAGCTGACCTTCAATTCCAGTGACATTGGCACAACATCCGGACCATTTAGCGCTATTGCCGCATGGGCCATGGCCGCATCAATCCACCCAGTCACGAAGCCGCCTTGAACTACACCTCCTGAATGACATTGATTTGCGCGCGCTTCATATTCCAGCACTGCCCGACCGGATGGATCCAGCTCGATAATCCGGATCAGCCCCATTGATTCATACAGTGGGTCTAGTGTGTTAGTTTCATCAGCCATGGAAGTTCCAGATTAGTGTAAGATTGTTTCTCACGCTGCCCGTCTTGCTTTGGCTTTACAAGCCTGCCGGCTATCTGCATAGAATGCGACATGCCAATGGCCATTGAACTACTCCTACGACTTACCCGCCCTTGGGCGTGATAGAATGCGTGCTGTATTGGGTGCGCTGACTGCCCAAGGGAAACACCGCTAGCTTCCAGAAAAACTGCAGTTTTGGGTAAATTCGATGACCACGCTCGACATTCCTTCAAATAAGTCTCGGCCTTTGAAAAAATACCGGCCTTTTCCGCAGATTAATCTCCCCGACAGGCAATGGCCGAGCCGGACGATAACCGCCCCTCCCCGTTGGCTAAGCACTGACTTACGCGACGGCAATCAATCAATCATCGACCCGATGGATGCAGTTAAGAAGAACCGCTTCTTCGATTTACTGGTCGAAATCGGCGTCAAGGAAATCGAGGTCGGGTTCCCCAGCGCGGGAGCAACCGAGTTCGACTTCATTCAAGGGTTGGTTCGGTCGGGCAAGGTGCCGCACGATGTCATCCTCCAAGTCCTCACCCAGTCGCGGGAAGACTTGATCCGCACCTCTTTCGAGAGTCTGGAAGGTGCGCATACCGCTATTGTCCATCTCTACAATGCGCTCAGCCCTGCGTGGCGCGACATTGTGTTCCGGATGAGCCAGGCGGAGGTGCGCGATATTGCGATCACCGGCGCAAAGATCATGCGTGACGAGGCGTCAAAGCGGCCTGATACCAATTGGAATTTTCAATATAGCCCTGAGACCTTTTCAACCGCAGAGCTGGATTTCAGCATCTCGGTTTGCGAAGCGGTGATGGATATTCTCCAGCCAACGCCAGACCGGCCAATTATCCTCAATCTTCCTGCAACAGTCGAGGCGGCAACACCCAATATTTATGCTGACCAAATTGAATATTTCTGCAGCAATTTGCCGAACCGCGACGCGGCCGTGATCAGTCTTCATACGCATAATGACCGCGGAACCGGCGTTGCGGCAGCAGAGCTTGGCCTGATGGCGGGTGCGGACCGGGTTGAGGGTTGTCTATTCGGCAATGGAGAGCGGACGGGCAATTGCTGTCTCGTCACCGTGGCGCTTAATATGTATACGCAGGGTATCGACCCTGGTCTCGATTTCTCCGATATCGACCGGGTCATCGAGACGGTCGAATATTGCAACCAAATTCCCGTACACCAACGCCATCCCTATGGCGGGGAGTTGGTGTTCACAGCATTTTCCGGAAGCCATCAGGATGCAATCAAGAAGGGCTTTGCCGCGAATGAGCAACAAAATGATGAGCTATGGCGTGTGCCGTATCTTCCGATTGATCCCGCCGATCTGGGCCGTAGCTATGAGGCGGTAATCCGGGTCAATTCGCAAAGCGGCAAAGGCGGTTTTGCTTGGGTTTTGGAGCAGGATCAGGGACTTAAACTGCCCAAAGCGATGCAAGCCGATTTCTCGCGTCACGTTCAACATCTTGCTGACAATCTAGGGCGCGAACTCAATGCCGCTGATATTTGGAGCGCATTCCAAACCGCATATCATGTGCAGACGATGGACAAACATTTCCAGCTGATAGATTATGAAGAGAACAGGGCATCAGATGGCACCCGTATCTTCGCCGGAACCATTGCGGTAAAGGGGGAAGAGCAGCGTGTTAGCGGGCGCGGCAACGGGCTTATCTCATCGGTGCTTTCGACTATTGAAGAGAGCTTCGGCCTACAGCTTGAAATTCGTGATTATACCGAGCACGCGCTTGGCAGTGGCCGCGATGCGCGCGCAGCAGCCTACCTCGAATGCCGTGATGCAGACGGTAAAACCATCTGGGGCTGCGGCATCGATGAAGACGTGGCCACCGCCAGCGTGCGCGCTGTGCTCAGTGCTGCCAATGCAGCAGTTTTGAGGGCTTAGGACTCAATCCGGCGAAGATCGAGTTTCTGTGGGCCACCTTTGGCTCGCAGAACCAATCCGTCACCTTTTAACCGGTAATAGAAAACCAAGTCTGTATAATTAATATAGAGTTGATCTTCGTTGATCTGATAGGATTGATTGACCTCATTGCCTCTGAATTTTCCAACAAGTCGGTAGGTGTTTAACTGCCCGTCTGCAGTCAGCTCAACAATGTCGCCGCGTTCAACTTCTTCGAGCCCGCGCTGTGATTTGACCTCCCATCGCCCGATCACTCCCAATGGTCTCAAATTATCGGGAATGTCGCCCACCCCAGCCAAGGCGGCAGAGCGCGTCCGAAGCCCCCGCACCAGCTCTCGTTCGGCCTCCAGGCCTTGAACATCGGCTGCATCCAACCGCTGCGACAGGCCATCGATCATCGAGTATGCGCCGGCTCGGTCGCCATTGTCGTGATATAATGCCAATGCCGTGCTAAGCGAAAGATATTCATCGACCAGTATCTGGGCCGCGCGAAGTCGTTCGGGTGCCTCGGCTGCCGGTAACGCGACACTCTCTACATTTGAACCAGCAGCTCCAGTCTGTGCGTCTACATAACCAATGGCGACAGACATGAGCGGAGCGCCCTCTGAAGCGGCTTTACCTCGGTCAATGTCCATGCTGGCGAAAACACCGCCGCCATAGCTCGACATAAATGCCGAACCCACCTTGACGATAACTGCGCCCTCCGGTGTTTCGCTCAAAACTTCATTCGGCACACCATAGACAGCATTGATTTTGTAACCTTCAGACGGTGTCATGGTAATCACAACATCATGCGCGACTTCGGTGACCATATTGTAGAATTCGCGGTCGAACAGAGCACGCGCATCACCATTTTGGGCCAAGTAAAACAGATTGCCTCCGCGCACGCTGGATAGCTGTAATGCCAGTGCATTATCAAAGTCACGCCCGACACCGATTGTGGTCAAGCCCACACCGCGTTTCGACCCAGCGACAGCCAGGCCCATAAAACCTTGTGGCTGAACATTCCCCACATTCGGCTGCTCGTCAGTGAACAACATAATGCGAGTCTTGCGTCCGGTGGCTTCATCCTCGGCAAAGGCATTTTCGAACCCGAGCAGCAATCCTGATTCCATATCGGTCGAGCCATCGGCTTCGATCGAGACGATTGCTGCTGCAAGCTTTTCCCTATTTGCCCCAACATCCATCACAGGAAGTAAAACTTCGCTGACCGAACCAAATTGGACGATACCCAGGCGGTCACTGTCGCGCATTTTGGACAAGGAAACGAGCAGCGCTTCCTTTGCCCGCGCAATTTTTTGGCCGGTCATCGATCCCGACCTATCAACCACTGCGACCAAACTCAGTGGCTCGGATAATCTGGCTTTGCCATCAACATTGCTATCGAATCCCAACCCGACAAAGTATTTGTCAGCCGGTCTTGTCGATAAGTCAGATCGCATCGCATGTCCGGTAACGCAGAACAGCTGCGCGCATGAGCCATCGCTTGGAAGAGTAAGATCATGCTCGCCTAGCAGCCCCTCAATCGTCAAGCTCTCCGCGCGCGGCAGGAACGCTCCATCGAGTGAAATTGACCGAAATTGTTTAATATCCTGCGCGCCGCCTTGACGAATGCGCGTCGCGGTTACGATGACTAAATCTTCATCTTCGGCTGCGGTGGTCCCACCGGAATTCTGCCCATGCAACGGCGCGATGCCAATGACCGCGGCCGTCAACAATGCCCCTGCGATTAGCGAGCGGGTTTTGCCAAATTGCTTCATGACGACCTCCATTTTTGCAAACCATATCATTCTTTTGCAGGTTTATGAACTACCGTCGTGGCTCGACACCGCCGATTGTTGCTTTATCGTATTCCAAAAGGGGGATGTCCATGACCGAAGAAATTCTAGAGCCTGACCTGCCAATCATCGATCCGCACCATCATCTGTGGGACTTGCGCCCGATGCTGCCAATGTTTCCCGAACCGCAGCATGATTTTATTGCGGCAATTGCTGGCGCGGCACATTATACGTTCGATCAACTACATGCCGATTTGAACACCGGCCATAACATTATTGGTACAGTTTTTATGGAATGCGGCGCATTCTATAATTCCACGGCCAGCGAGGCGATGAAACCGGTTGGCGAAGTTGAATTTGTGAACGGCGTAGCCGCGCAAAGTGCGAGTGGGCTCTATGGCGATCTGCGGGCTTGCGCCGCAATAATAGGTCATGCCGACTTGACGCTCGGTAGTTCGGTTTCCCCGGTGCTTGAGGCTCTTAAATTGGCTGGCAATGGGCGATTCAAGGGCATCCGCCAGCAAGGCGCATGGGATGCGGATCCTGCAGTGCTCGGCCCTCCGTTCCATGCTCCGGCGGGCTTATATTCTAGCGATAAATTCCGCGTTGGCTTCGCTGAATTTGCCAAGCATAATTTAACGTTTGATGCGTGGCTGCTCGAACCGCAACTGGCCGATATAATATCGCTAGCGGCTGCATTTCCCGAACAAAAAATTGTCCTAGACCATTGCGGTACACCTCTCAATATCGCGTCCTATCGTGGGACTTTGGCCGAGAATTATGACCGGTGGCGTGCTTCCATCCGATCACTTGCTGAACACCAGAATGTTTCGGTGAAACTGGGCGGATTGGCAATGGCGTTTTGCGGGATGCCGGAGGATGGCCCCGCAAATGAAACAGGATCCGAACACCTTGCAGCAATGTGGCGGCCATACATTGAAACCTGCATCGGCGCGTTCGGCACGGATCGCGCAATGTTCGAAAGCAATTATCCAGTCGACCGTTGGGGGGCGAGCTATCCGCTGCTGTGGAATGCGTTCAAACGAATCACTACCGGCTATTCAGAAGACGAGAAAGCCGCGCTTTACGCTGGCAATGCTGCACGCTTCTATGGGCTGGAGTCACTGTTGACGTAGGGTCATCAAGATGAAGAGCTACGCAAATTGTGTGCGCACTCGACAAGGCGGCATGGTCGCCATAAACCCACCCAAAGTTTCAGAACGCAACGGAGTAACCGATGGCCCTTCCCGCACCTTTCGATCGCCTACGCTTGCCTATCATCGGCTCACCGCTGTTTATCGTGTCAGGCCCTGAATTGGTCATTGCGCAGTGCAAAGCAGGTATTATCGGGTCCTTCCCTGCGCTCAACGCGCGGCCCTCCGGGATGCTTGATGAATGGCTTCACCGGATTACCGAGGAATTGGCCGCGCATAATCGCGACAATCCGGACCGCCCTGCTGCGCCTTATGCGGTCAATCAGATTGTCCATCGGAGCAATGATCGGCTCGAAGAAGATATGGAAGTGTGCGCAAAATGGCAGGTGCCAATGGTGATCACCTCGCTTGGAGCGCGAGAGGAAGTATTCTCCGCAGTTACAGCCTGGGGCGGTATATCCCTGCACGACGTGATCAATGATCGGTTTGCGCGCAAGGCGATTGAAAAAGGCGCAACCGGGTTGATTCCTGTTGCCGCTGGCGCTGGCGGTCATGCTGGCACGCAATCGCCGTTTGCGCTGATGCAGGAAATCCGCAGTTGGTTTGATGGACTGGTCGCTCTGTCAGGCTCGATCGCGCACGGCCGTTCAGTGCTGGCTGCGCAGGCAATGGGCGCAGATTTCGGCTATATCGGTTCGGCTTGGATCGCGACAAAAGAGGCAAATGCGGACGAAGCGTATAAGCAGGAAATCGTCGACAGCAAGGCGGCCGATATCGTCTACACCAACCTATTTACCGGGGTGCATGGCAATTATCTCAAAGGATCAATCGAGAAAGCCGGGCTCGATCCAGAGAACCTTCCCGTCAGCGATCCGAGCAAGATGAATTTTGGCTCAGGCGGCAACAGCAAAGCCAAGGCTTGGAAAGACATTTGGGGTTCGGGCCAGGGCGTTGGCGTTGTCGATGCGGTTGAAACAGTGGCCGATCGGGTCGACCGTTTGGAGCGGGAGTATAACCAAGCCAAACAAGATCTTGCCGCAAGGATGTAATGTACTGACAATCTAACATTTGCGCTCAACCACGTCTCACGATGACTGCGCCCTTGCTTGCTGAAATTTCCAAGTTAAGCGGGTGGCCATCTGGGCCAATCATGCGGTCGGGACATTCCACAGCGCCTTGCAAGACCAATTGGCTGATAAGGCGCCCGGCTAAGCGTGCGGCAGAGTCAGGCCCTATCGACACGCTGGCTTCAAGTTCCAATTCCTGACCCGTAATGAATGCAAGACCTCGAGTTTTCAGAGTGTTGTCCGGCCTATGCTCAAGTGAGACCAGCTCGGGTACGGGAAATGTGCCGCCTGAAAGCCAGCGGTCAATCGCTAGCGTAAATTGAGCCTTTTCGATCTCACTCCTAGCTGGCGGCCAGTAAAAGCTGTGAATGTCGGGCAAGAACGCTGGCAATGACGCAGCCAGCGCCATCATTGACCTAAGTATTGGGAGACTTCCTTCCCCACCTGCCAGATGGGGGCCAGGAACGAGATAAACCCGTTCAAAACCATCGTCTACTTTGCCACTTGCCGCATTGTCTGATTGCAGCGAATGGGCAAAATGCTCGTCGCTTCCGACCGCTAAGTTCCTGAGCTCGAAGGTAAGGCTATCGCAAAGTAGTTCTAGCCAGGGGGATTCAATGTACTTCCCACATTCATCGACGTCTTTAGCGCGGGGATCAAAGCTGACCGTAACGCTTTTGCTTGCCGAAGCGATTTCATGAATTTTAGAGGCCAAAGGACGCTTTCCTTTGGCGAACAGGAGATGTATCCCGCGCGTCGCAGCATCGCCACACTTCTTTGTTTCATTTGTAATAGTCTTGTGCACCTCGAACGCCTGATGGACAAAACAATGCCGCTAAAAACCCAATAGGTCGAGTCCTCGAATAAAGGATTGACCCACAATGGTTCAAACAATCTAAAAGACACCCAACCGCACGCCTTCGGCAAGTGCAGCGCCCAGCTCGCGACATTGCTGTAAGTTCGCATCTGAAACAGTTTTAGCCGCCAAAATTGCTTCAGAAGATTGCGCATCGAACCGTATGATAAGCCGATCTGCAACGCGTTTAAGACGCCACCCTTTAGCAATCCGGTCAATTTGACGTTGCGCACCTTCACCGTCGGATCCAGCGGCAATTATCGTGGCGAAGGGTCGCCCTTCTATCTTCCCCAACACGGGGTAATAGGTACGATCGAACATCTCTTTCATAATCCCGCTCATGCTTGCGAGGTTTTCGGGGCAGACAAACAAATATGCGGATGCGGAGAGTAAATCCTCAATCTTAACATGTTCTGCAGCCAGCAAATCGGCATTGCCTTCTGCTTGTTCAAACGCCGCCTCCGCGATTGCACGGCTGGCACCGGTGCGGCTGTGCCACACAATCAAAAGATCTTTTGTGGATGAAGTCATTTGTTTAGCATCGCGCCAAGCTGTCGATTGTCAATCAACATCCTTTGCCGCATCGCTCATCGTATCGTAGAAGCAGATCATGGCATCACAAACTTTCTCTCCGGTATTCGGCGTCACCCACTCCCTATCAGGCAAGGCCTGGCAATGGCGCGGGGGCAATATGGATTTGAGCGGCTTCGAAGCGGGGTTGATGACCGATATTGTTACCCAACTGTTGCTTTCGCGTGGTGTTCATCAGGATGATCTCGAACGCCACCGCTCACCGACATTGCGCGGTTTTTTACCGGACCCTTCTATTTTCCAAGACATGGAGAATGCAGCCGAACGCTTGGCCCAAGCCATTTTCGCCAAAGAGACAATCACGATTTATGGTGATTATGATGTCGACGGTGCAACCAGCGCTGCCTTGATGATCCGGCTGTTACGAATGCTCGGTTGCGATGCGGAATATTACATACCTGACCGGTTGCTGGAGGGCTACGGACCCAGCGGCGAAGCATTGGTCAAGCTAGCGGAGGCCGGTTCCAGCTTAATTGTAACCGTAGATTGCGGCGCCATGGCCTATGAGGCGCTCGAGATGGCCCATCAGGCGGGTGTGGACGTCATCGTGGTCGATCATCACAAATGCTCCGCAGAGCTTCCCAAGGCCGCTGCTTTGGTCAACCCGAACCGATTGGACGAAACTGACGAAGCGGCGGCACATGGTCATCTGGCAGCAGTCGGGGTGGCTTTCTTGCTTGCTATCGCTTTGGTGCGGACCATGCGCGCACGGGATTTCTTCAAAGACCGCAAGGAGCCGGACTTATTCTCATTGCTTGATCTCGTGGCGCTTGGAACAGTTGCTGATGTTGCGGCCTTGCACGGTCTCAACCGCGCATTCGTGGCGCAAGGGCTGAAAGTTATGGCAAAGCGCGACAATATCGGAATGTCGGCTTTGATTGATGCAAGCCGCCTCAAGCGGGCACCTGTGTGTAGCGATTTGGGCTTTGCTCTCGGCCCTCGAATTAACGCAGGAGGCAGAGTCGGCGAATCGACTCTTGGTGTTCGATTGCTGACTACCGAAGACCCAGAAGAAGCGCGGCAAATCTCTGAACAGCTTTCCTCTTTGAATGAAGACCGCCGCGCTATCGAAGCCGAGGTGCAGGAGGCCGCTGAGCAACAGATTGCATCGCAGCACAACCGCGCTGTGATGATTTTGTCGGGCAAAGGCTGGCACCCGGGCGTAATCGGAATTGTAGCTGGACGGATCAAGGAAAAGACCGGCAAGCCAGCCATCGTCATCGCGCTCGACGAAGAAACAGGTCAGGGCAAAGGCTCTGGCCGTTCTATTTCGGGAGTTGATCTGGGGGCGGCGATTATCGCTGCTCGCGGGCAAGACCTGCTCGTCGCTGGCGGCGGCCATGCAATGGCGGCAGGCTTAACCATTGACGCCGATAAACTTGACCAATTTGCAGAATGGATTGACGAGAAACTCGCTCGCAATGTTGCCAATGCACAAGCCTCACAAACGCTTAAGATTGACTTGGCATTGGCGCCGCGCGGTTTGGCACCAGGCCTGGTCGACGATCTTGAGGAAGCCGGCCCCTATGGTATCGGCTGGCCGGGACCAAAAGTGGCCATCGGTCCAGTGCACCTGATTAAGGCAGACATCGTCGGCAATGATCATTTGCGTCTGATTGTGGGCGGTCAAGACGGTGGCTCGTTGAAAGCCATTGCGTTCAGAGCAGCTGAAAGCGAGATGGGACAAGCGCTTTTACACGGTGCTAAGGGCCGGAAGTTGTGGCTCGCTGGGCGGGCAAAGATTGATGATTGGGGAAGCCGTCCCGCTGCTGAATTGCATCTAGAAGATGCAGCATGGGCGGATTGAGCGCCGGAATTCCCTCTGTTGGCGTCAATAAAGCTGATCCAATGCTGTGCCGAGGCTTGACGCGGTCCCTTCACGCCCCTAATTGCGCCGCCACGCCATCAGTATGGCCCCTTCGTCTAGCGGTTAGGACGCGGCCCTTTCACGGCTGAAACACGGGTTCGATTCCCGTAGGGGTCACCATTGATGGCGTTTTGCATTTTGGGCCTTAGATCTTAGGATTAGCGCTCAATGATGGCCCCTTCGTCTAGCGGTTAGGACGCGGCCCTTTCACGGCTGAAACACGGGTTCGATTCCCGTAGGGGTCACCACTTCCCAAGAACATCCACTTTGCTGCGACAGTGCAGCACTCTGCCATAATCGGCCTTTCTTGATCAAAAGCGGCGCTTATGACTCGCTTAGCGCTATCCGGATCGTTAGAGCCTCATCCCTCATGGACGAGCGAGTTCCCATTCCCTGGCCCAGTTTCGCGCTTTGTGCCGCGGGCCTGACAGCCATGTTGGTCAGTGGCGCAAGCTTTTGGCTGGCACTGGGAATCGGTGCCGTTTGGGCGGGTTCGCTTTTGATTTCCGTGGCTCGCCCACCCGAAGAACGGGTTGTTGAAGAAGCCGACCCGTTCAGTAGCGCAAATATGAGCGAATTGGTTGAATATGCGGGCACCCCGATCTTGTTGGTCGAAAGAGGCCGCATCTCCGTTGCCAACCGAGCTATGCGTAAATTGCTCGGCAGCCACATTGTCGGGCAGGATGCGAGAGTCGCGTTGCGTCATCCCAAAGCAATCAAGCTGATCGATTCGCCCAAGAACGGTTTTGCTCAAGTGCGCGGACTCGCACGGCGCCGCGACGTATGGCGCGTTAATAAACAGAATTTGTCAAACGGCATCGCCGTGATCGAATTGCTAAATCAGACTGCGGAAATCGACGTCAGTCGCGCGCATACTGATTTCGTAGCTAACGCCAGCCACGAATTGCGGACACCGCTGGCATCGATAATCGGCTATGTCGAAACGATCCGCGACGACGAAGATCTTCCGCCGAAGACAAAGGCAAAATTTCTCGACACAATCCTCGCCGAAGGAAAGCGATTACAAAGTCTGGTTAGCGATTTGATGTCGCTTTCGCGAATTGAGGCAGAAAAGCATGAACAGCCACAAGACCATGTTGCCTTCAATGCTCTGGTAGAATCATCGTCTCATGATGTTGCGGGTCTGAATCGCACCGACCGGCTTGTATTTGAATTGGGCAAGGAAATGACCGTTCTGGGTGACACCCGCCAATTGGAACAGCTCGTCAGAAATCTTGTCGACAACGCATTGAAGTATGGCGACCGGGATAAATCGGTAACAATCTCAGTATCTAAAACCGAAGCCGGCGAAGCGAAACTGACTGTTTCCGACCAGGGAGCCGGTATCGATCCCGAGCAAATACCTCATCTAACCCGCCGTTTCTATCGAACTGACCCCGGACGCAGCCGTGCATCGGGCGGGACCGGGCTAGGTTTGGCGATTGTGAAGCATATTGTCGAGCGCCATCGCGGGCGGCTCGACATTCTAAGCGAGCAGGGTCAAGGCACCAGCATTGTTGTCCGTATCCCAACTCTGGATAACACGCCCAGCTGATTGTCATGCAATTGTCATACTTCTACATCAACGAGGCATTAGCATATCGACCGATTCCTTTGTCCGGTTTTTCCCAGGACATAGAAATTGACCAAGCCACCCGCAATTCTGCGCGGAACGACACAGCAAATTAGGAAACCACTAAAGCGATGTCGCCTGCAATTCTTCTGTTACTTGCGATTGGCCTGGGCGTTGCCGGCTGGATTGCTGCGCGTAGCCGGGCTTGGGCGTTCAAGCGTGAAGCAGGTAAAACACGCCTGGCTGCACTTCCGGTCTATCACGGTTGGTATGTGGCCCTGTGGATAGTCATTCCTGTGATATTTTTCATCACGCTATGGGCAGTCGCTTCGCCTGCGCTAATCAGTCAATCAGTCATTGCCTCCCCCGCCGCTGCCGATCTCGCCTCCGCCGGGTTTCAACGCGACTCCCTAATGCGCGAGGCGGAGGCCGTTGCCAATGGCTCCAAGATTGGCGTGTTTAACAAAGACGCAGAGGTGCTGGTTGAGCCTTTTCGTCAGGCGATTAGCAAATACAACATTATCGGCATCGTCGGTACTCTGGTAATCGGATTCCTTGGCGGCGCTTATTCGTTTCTAAAGCTGAAACCCGATTTTACAGCCCGGACGCGCGTCGAAAAAACCGTGATGGCTTTGCTGTTGCTGGCATCTCTGGTGGCTATCCTGACCACTTTGGGCATTGTGGTAAGCTTGGTTTTCGAGACCATTCGGTTTTTCGGGATGGTCAATCCACTCGACTTCTTGTTCGGAACACATTGGGGTCCCGACCCGATGAGCAATCCGGCCAATCCAGACCCGACTCGTTACGGAGCGGTTCCGCTTTTCTGGGGTACGATTTACATTGGCGCGGTGATCGCGATGATTGTAGCGATACCGCTCGGCTTGATGAGCGCGATCTATCTGACCCAATATGCTAACCCCACTGTCCGCAGTTGGCTCAAACCCGCGCTCGAAATTCTCGCTGGCGTGCCAACCGTAGTTTACGGATATTTTGCTGCTCTGACTGTCGCACCTTTCATCCGTGATGTTGCAGTTTCAATCGGCATTACCAGTGCATCCAGCGAAAGCGCCTTGGCTGCGGGACTGGTAATGGGTGTCATGATTATCCCGTTCGTATCGTCGATGGCAGACGACTCAATTGCGGCCGTTCCGCAGGCCATGCGCGATGGCAGTTTGGCAATGGGCGCGACAACGTCAGAAACTATCAAGCGGGTGTTGGTGCCGGCTGCCCTCCCTGGTATTGTTGCCGGTATAATGCTCGCAATCAGCCGCGCAATCGGTGAAACAATGATCGTCGTTATGGCGGCGGGTGCGGCTGCCAATTTGTCAGCAAATCCACTAGAAGCGATGACAACTGTAACATTCCAGATTGTGCAAATGTTAACCGGCGAAGGCAGCTTTGACCACCCTGCTACGCTCAGTGCGTTTGCGCTCGGATTCGTCTTGTTCTTGGTCACGCTCGGGTTAAACTTTATCGCCTTGCGCGTCGTAAAAAGGTTCCGTGAAGCCTATGAGTAACACGGCCACACCCTCTATGCCTGATGGCAGTAACGACCGCACCGGCTACGCAACGCGCAGCGCGGCATTCGAAGCGCGATTGCAAAAACGCTATAAATCGGAACGGCGCTTCAAGCTGGTCGGACTGACTGCAGTCTTGTTCTCTTTATCCGTCTTGGCGTTCCTGCTGGTGACCATGACGATAAACGGGGTTGGCGGTTTCCAGCGCGCCGAATTGGTTGTTCCAATTGATTTCACCGAAGCCGGGCTGTCTGGCGATCCGGCCTCACTGTCCCAGCCTGACGCTGAGCAACGACTCGAAATGCAAGGTCTGGACTCCGTTGTTAAATTCTACGCTGAAGAGTCTTTGGGGCCGCAAGGCGCTGCAGAGGTCAGTGACAATGCATGGCGCGATATTGCTCAAGTTATAATCTCCGACCCTTCGATATTGCGAGAATCAGGGACATATTGGCTGCCCGCAACCCCAGACCTCGCTGCGGCATTGGACGGCGAAGGCACGCCCGAGCTGGTAGCACTCGCCGACTCGCTTGAGGCGGAGGGCAAGCTGGCCAAGAATTTTGATGTCGGCTTCCTCCAACGCGCAGATGCTACGGACCCGCAATCCGCAGGCATCTGGGGTGCGCTAAAGGGTTCAATGCTGACGATGCTTGTGACGCTCCTAATGGCGTTCCCGATTGGCGTTCTTGCTGCTCTGTACCTTGAAGAATATGCGCCCAAGAATCGTTGGACGGACATCATCGAAGTATCGATTAATAATCTGGCAGCGGTGCCGTCGATTATCTTCGGGCTGTTGGGGCTGGCTGTATTCCTATGGCTGTTCCCCAATTTCAGATCTGCCCCCATCATAGGTGGTATGACTCTGGCGCTAATGACCATGCCGGTTATCGTTATTTCTGGCCGTAACGCGATCAAGGCTGTTCCTCCGTCGATACGAGACGGCGCGCTGGCTGTTGGCGCTTCACCGGTGCAAGTCGTGTTCCACCATGTCCTGCCACTTGCTTTGCCAGGGATTTTGACCGGGACCATTATCGGGATGGCGCGCGCATTGGGCGAAACCGCACCTTTGCTAATGATCGGCATGCGCGCCTTCATATCCACTCCGCCCGAAGGTTTCACATCCCCCGCAACAGTTCTGCCCGTGCAGATATTCCTCTGGTCCGACGAAATTGACCGTGGTTTCGTGGAACGGACATCTGCTGCTATCATCGTCCTCCTGTTATTCCTGCTCGTGATGAATGGCTTGGCCATCTACCTGCGCAACAAATTCGAGAAAAAATGGTGACCGTAATACATCCCAATCTTGAAGACACTGACGCGAAGATGAGCGCGAAGGATGTCTCCGTCTATTACAGCGACAAGATGGCGATCGATAATGTGTCGATTGATATCCCGACCAAATATGTCACCGCTTTCATCGGTCCGTCGGGCTGCGGGAAATCGACTTTCTTGCGGACATTGAACCGCATGAATGACACAATTCCAACCGCTCGCGTCGAAGGTGAAATCACGCTCGATGGGGAAGATATTTATCGCTCAAAAATGGATGTGGTCCAATTGCGCGCAAGGGTCGGCATGGTTTTCCAGAAACCCAATCCTTTCCCAAAATCGATCTACGACAACATTGCCTACGGCCCGAAAATCCACGGCTTTGCCGAAAGCAAGGATGAACTGGACGAGATTGTCGAGAAATCATTGCAACGCGCCGGGCTTTGGAACGAGGTTAAAGATCGCCTCGCAGACAGCGGCACTGCACTATCAGGCGGTCAGCAACAGCGCCTGTGCATCGCAAGGGCCATTGCCGTTGATCCCGAGGTCATTCTGATGGACGAGCCATGTTCGGCGCTTGATCCAATTGCCACTGCAAAGATCGAAGAGTTAATTGACGATCTCAGTGGCCGTTATGCGATTGTCATCGTTACTCACTCGATGCAGCAGGCAGCGCGGGTATCGCAACGGACGGCATTTTTTCACCTAGGCAAGGTGGTTGAATATGGCCGGACTTCCGACATTTTCACAAATCCGCTAGAAACGAGAACGCAAGATTATATCACAGGACGGTACGGCTAATGAACGATCATACAGTCAAAGCGTTCGACGAGGACATTACGCGCCTTCGCGGCCTGATCGCAGAAATGGGCGGCCTGGCCGAATTGTCGATCCAAGAAGCTCTCGAGGCTATGGTCAAGGGTGATTTGTCGCTCGCGAAAGGGGTCATAAAGCGCGATAAGAAGATCGATGCGCTAGAGAATGAAGTCGACAAATTGGCAGTGCGAATCATTGCGCTGCGGGCACCTATGGCTGATGATTTGCGCGAAGTGATTGCCGCGCTCAAAATTGCCGGCGTGGTCGAGCGGATCGGGGATTATTCCAAGAACATCGCCAAGCGCGTTGGTGAGATTGAAGGCCGTGGGCGGTTTGAGCCGCTTACCCTGCTGCCTGCAATGGGTGATATTGCGTGCGAGATGGTACATGATGTGCTGACCGCTTACGCAGCGCGCGACCCCGTTCTGGCGCTTGAAGTGATCGCTACCGATGAGAAAGTAGACGCATTCTACAACAGCATTTTCCGCAATGTTGTCAGCTATATGGTCGAGAATCCTGCGACGATTTCAAGCGCCGCACAATTGCTGTTTGTTGCGCGCAATATCGAACGTATCGGCGATCATGCCACCAATGTAGCAGAGATGGTACACTTCGCGGCTACCGGAAACTACCCTCCTGACGAGGAAGACGACTAGTATATGTGCTCGCCCACACGTGATGCTTCCGTCGTGAATATGTAATACATTAGTGCTACAAGATCTCAGGTTCTGCGAGAGGGAAGTCTCCATGTCTGCTGCGAAATTGCTGCTGGTTGAAGACGATCCCGCGCTGTCCGAATTGCTGGAATTCCGTTTCAGAAAAGAAGGCTACGAGGTTCGCGCTACCCCCGATGGTGACGAAGCGCTGATCCTCGCCGAAGAGGATACACCCGATCTGGTCATCCTTGACTGGATGATCGAGGGAACAAGCGGCATCGAAGTGTGCCGCCGACTTCGCCGCAACCAAGATACCGCGCATGTTCCGATCATCATGTTAACCGCGCGCGAGGATGAGGATGACCGGATCCGCGGACTGGAAACCGGCGCGGATGATTATTTGACTAAGCCGTTTTCTCCGCGTGAATTGCTCGCTCGCGTCGCGGCAGTTATGCGCCGCATCCGCCCTGTTCTGGCGGGACAATCAATTGAGGTCGGAGATATAAAGCTTAACCCTGTTGCGCACCGCGTCGAGCGCGCCGGAAGCGAAGTGAAGCTTGGCCCGACTGAATTTCGCCTGCTAAGATTCTTTATGGAGAGCCCGGGCCGGGTATTCTCACGCGGTCAATTGCTCGACGGCGTATGGGATAATGGTAGTGATATCGAACTCCGTACTGTGGATGTACATATCCGCCGGTTACGCAAGGCGATTGAGATAGATGGTGCACATGACCCTATTCGGACGGTGCGTTCGGCAGGGTATGCGATTGAGGCAGTTTAATTTTAGCGGCAAACTGACCAGCTGCGATTGGCCTGGTCAAAATGAAAATGGTCGCGGTGCGCGGCATTGTAATCCGGGGACAGCACAGTTCCGAATGAGGAGCACGCGCCGTCCCGGATCGCTCTGAGAAATAGCGTTTTTTCACTTTCACCATTCCAATCATTTAGCAGATTAATTTTGGTTCCATCCGCCAATATGAAGCCGGAGATGTCAATCGCATTACCGGTAGCATGTTCGCTCCACGGCCCGCCATCTGCTCCATAGAGCCGTCGGCAACTGTACGTTCCAAGGTGCTGTACGCTGATAACGGCACTGTCAAAGATATCATCGGCGGTGGGTTGAACAGTTTTCTCCATCCATAATTGCAACCCCGCTGCAATGGTGCAGGTCGTTGCAGGGTTGTTACCGGAGAACGGAAATTCGTCTAGCGCTGTTCGATCTGGCCGCGAGCATGCCGCATCGGCGGCTTCTGCCGGTTCAAGGGCCGTGAATGCAATTTGACTACGCTCAAGGACGGAACGGCACACCTCTGGGCTCTCTTTCAGCGCACTCAGCTTTCTTGCTGTTGCCCATCCTGGCGGATCGTTGAGATCTAGCGGTGCCCAAGGGTTATGCTGCGGGTACTCAGCCAAAAACCGCCAACTGGAAAGCGCCAACCCAGCTAGGACCAATAACATGATCATCCGGCGATCTATCTTGAAACTCCCGATATCAGTTGAGACTAACTGGTTTCGCGCCATCAATGGAAATCCCGCGATTTCGGGATGATACGGACATTCCGCGGATGTCCTTGGCGGTAGTCGCTATTATCAATTGCTTTTGCAACTGTCATTTCAGGGGGCAAATCATCGACCAGATCGCGCGCTGAAAATTTGCTTGGCAGGGGACTGTTCACGTGATCGGCCCGCGCCATATCGACACTCAGCATATCATCAGACAATGCATGCAGCGCAGGCGTTGCATCGGTCAGATGGGCGGCAATAACGTGAATCACTTCATCATCATACTCGACCCTACCACGAACTTCCATCAGCCGCGCACCCATGATGACTTTACGTTGTTTCTCCATTAAATCGGGCCAAATCACTAGATTCACCACACCGGTCTCGTCCTCCAGCGTGATGAAACATACGCCTTTTGCGCTGCCAGGCCGCTGGCGGATCAGCACCACTCCGGCGACTTGCACTATCGAGCGAAACTTCCGCTTCCTCAGATCACAGGCCCTTACAAAGCCACGTTCAGCAAGGCGCGGGCGTAGGAATGACAGCGGATGCGCTTTCAAGCTGAGGCGCATGGTCTGGTAATCATTCACCACCTCTTCCGACAGCGGCATCACCGGCAGAGAAGCCTGCGTTGCCTCTGTACCTTGGTCCCGCTCTTCGGCATATTTGAACAGCGGCAAATCCGGCCCGCCAATGAGGCTGCGAGCATCCCACAGCGCCTGACGTCGCGACAGCTTTATCGAGCTGAAACAATCGGCTGACGCCAATCTTTCAATATGTGCAGGAGATAGACGAGCCCGGTACCGCAACGCCGCGACGTCATCAAACGGACCGTTTGCCTCGCGTTCTGCAACCAGGCGCGCTGCAATATGTTCAGGCAAACCATCTACCTGTCTAAAGCCAAGCCGCATCGCGATATGCGTGTCGAGGCGACCCTTGTCCTTATTTTGATTTGCCGCAGCCCCAACCTCCTCCAAGGTGCAATCCCAATGTGAATGGTTGACGTCAGCAGGTAATACTTTGACGCCATGTTCGCTAACATCGCGGACAATTTGCGCCGGAGCGTAAAAACCCATTGGCTGCGAATTGAGCAGGCCGCAGGCAAAGGCTGCTGGAAAATGGCATTTGAGCCAGCTCGATACATAGACCAGATGGGCGAAGCTGGCGGCGTGGCTTTCGGGGAAACCATATTCACCAAAGCCCTTGATCTGGTTGAAACATCGTTCGGCAAAGTCGGGGTCATAACCGCGCTGGATCATTCTCCCAACCATCATATCCTGCAATTCTTCCACCATCCCGCGGCTACGGAAAGTCGCCATTGCCTTACGCAGCCGGTTTGCCTCCAGGCTGGAGAATTTGGCCGCATCGAGCGCGATTTTCATCGCTTGCTCCTGAAAGATAGGCACCCCCAAAGTCCGCGCGAGGATCGAGGATAGCTCGTCGGGCGGGCCATGTTCAGCGGCTGGCGCGGGTATCTGCACCCGCTCCTCCCCCCTACGGCGTTTGAGATAGGGGTGGACCATATCGCCCTGAATCGGCCCCGGACGGACAATCGCGACCTGAATGACCAGATCATAAAACTCGCGCGGCCGCAGGCGAGGCAGCATATTCATCTGAGCGCGGCTTTCGACCTGAAAAACGCCCAACGAATCCCCCTTACGCAGCATCGCATAGGTTTCGGGGTCCTCACGCGGCACCGTGGCCAGTTCGAGCCGCCTTTCATGATGTTTTTCAAGTAGATCGAGGCATTTCCTGATACACGTTAGCATGCCCAAAGCGAGCACATCGACCTTCAAAATACCCAGCGCCTCGATGTCATCCTTGTCCCATTCGATAAAGCTGCGGTCCGGCATTGCGCCATTGCCAATCGGCACGGTTTCGATCAGCGCGCCTTCGGTCAGAATAAAACCACCAACGTGCTGGGACAAATGTCGAGGCATTCCAATCATTTGCTCCGTTAGACTCAGAACCCGGCGCAAATGCGGCTCGGTAATATCCATGCCGGTTTCAGCAACATGCGCTTCGCCAATCTCACGCCCGTGACCACCCCACACCGTCTTCGCGAGCGCGCTGGTGATGTCTTCGGACAGCCCCATCGCCTTGCCCACCTCACGGATGGCCATGCGCGGGCGGTAATGGATCACTGTGGCGCATAGGCCGGCGCGCTCGCGACCATATTTGGCATAGATGTGCTGGATCACCTCCTCACGCCGCTCATGTTCGAAATCCACATCGATATCGGGTGGCTCTTTGCGCTCCTCAGAAATGAACCGGTCGAACAGCAGCGCGTGTTTTGCCGGATCAACCGAAGTGATGCCCAAACAGAAACACACCGCCGAATTGGCAGCGCTGCCCCGGCCCTGGCACAAAATTGGCGGATCGACGCCGCGGGCATAATCGACAATCTCCTTTATGGTCAGGAAATAACGCGCCAGATCGAGCTTCTCAATAAGCTCCAGTTCGCGAATAATCGTCTGCCGCACGCTATCGGGCATTCCGGCAGGATAACGCCACTCTGCCCCCTCCCAGCTAGATTTTTCAAGATGTTGTTGCGGCGTCATGCCGCCGGGATAGTCTTCTTGCGGATACTCATAACGCAGTTCGTCGAGGCTGAACTGGCACGCATCCGCAACTTCACGCGACGCTGTGATCGCATGCGGCCAGCGCTCGAACAGCTTGACCATCATGGCTGGCGACTTGAGGTGACGTTCACCATTACCATGGAGCAGATGCCCCGCCCTCGCCACGGTGGTTTTGTGGCGGATCGCGGTCATGACATCCTGCAAGGGGCGGCGCTGCGGAATGTGATAATGGACGTCATTGCTCGCTAACAGCGCGAGACCATTCGCCTTTGCCAGCATGTCGAGCCTATCAATCCGTGCTACATCATTACCGTTGTAGAGATAGCTCGCGGCCAAATGACTAAGAGTGGGCAATCCGGCAGTCAGGTGCTGCAAGCTTTTCTCAAAATTACAATTGATTACGGTTTCAACTGCATACCCTTCCAAGTCCACCACATTACTTGCCCAGGCTGGGATAGTCCGCTGTTCATCAAGGTGTGTCGGCGGCAGCAGCACCAGTTGCACGCGCTCTGAATGCTCCGCCAACATGGCCAGCGAGATGCCGCACTCACCCTTGGTCTGCCATTCGCCATCAATCGTCGACATCCGCCCGGCCGAGATAAGGCGGCATAACCGCCCGTAAGCAGCCCGGTCACGCGGGTAAGCGAGGAAGTTCACGCCCTCTATCGTTTCAATTCTACACCCGATAAGTGGCTGTAATTTAGCTGTCTTTGCTTCGCTGTGAAGGCGCACCACCCCTGCCATGCTGTTCGCATCGGCAATCCCAATCGCATCATAGCCAAGCTCGCGTGCGGTCATCACCAGATCCACCGCATCTGACGCGCCGCGCAAGAAGCTAAAACAACTGATGACTCCCAGCTCGACAAAGGGCGCGCGGGGCGGTGGCAGGATCAGCTTAGGATCAAGGTCCAGCCTGCGTTTATCAGGGGTGAGCGGTGCCTCGGGCATATCAGGCGCACAGCCCCTGCAAATACCAGTCGGGCGGGCCACCGCGATTATCGTCAATTAAACCGTGGCGATATATCCAATAGCGGCGCCCCTCGCCGTCCTCGATCCGGTAGTAATCGCGCAGTCGGATAGTCGATTTCTCGCGCCACCACTCCGGTGCGATCCTCTCGGGCCCTTCTACGCGCATCACATCATGCACATGGCCGCGCCAACGGAAGCTGCGTGGATAGCCATCGGGTGTGGCATACAGCACGGTAATCCGTTCTGATCTATCCAGTATTTTCAGAGGCCTGTGATGCAAGGCTAACTCACCTTGAAAGCCACCCTGCAACACTGGCTCAGGCTCCAAAGGTAGCTGCCATCGCTGCGCCCGTTCAGGAATATGGCTGGCAAAAGCAACCGGACGGCTTACCGCCCCTGCGCCAAGACGCACATTCAGCCGGTCGATACAGGCGGCCAGCGAGGTGCCATGACTTTGTGCCGCAGCCTCTATATCATCCTGCCCCATAGCAAGCGGTTCCGCCCAACTGGCGCGCAAACGCACAGTTTCAATACCAAAGCCGGCATCTATTTCATTGAGTTTACTGGAAAATAACCGGCATATATGCGCCGCATCGCGCGTTGCCGCCGCCATTTCGAGCGCGCGTACCACCACCTCGCCATCGACCCGCCACATACCAAGCTCGAGACGGCGGGCTCCCTTGCCTTGCCCCTCCAACTCGCGCGCCATATCCTGCGCCAGATCACCAACCACTTGATCGAGCAATTCGCGGTGACGGATCGGCTCCATCAAACGGCGCTGGACCAGCGGCATATGCAACGGAATAACCGGCAGCAAAGGCTCCGGAACCTTGCCCAGCAATTGGTCCATACGGACCAGCGGATTGGCCGCTGGCGAGCGCCGATTGCGGAAACGCCGCATAATCGCGTCACGCCCTTTGCCATCCCCTTCAATTCCGGTGAGATCGGATAACCGCTTTAAACCAAGGCGGTGCAGCACCGTCATGACGTCATCATCAAGCCGCAATGCCGCCACAGGCAGCTGTGACAGGCGCGTAACCACATCATCATCAGGGCTGAGGATCGCACGCGGCGGGCCGTAATGTGACAGCGCCCACGCTGCCCCGGCAGTCGGCGCAATCGCAAACCGCGCAGCCAGTCCGCGTTTGTCAAACAACGCCTGCGCATCAGCCAGCAAGCGCTTCTCGCCGCCAAACAGATGCGCCACCGATGTCACATCTACCAACACGCCATCAGGCGGGTCCATTGCGCTCCACGGGCCCCAGCGCTGCGCCCAGATGGTGATTTTTTCCAACGCATCGATATCGCCCGCCGGATCGCTCGGCGCGACCTGTATTGCGGGGCACAGCGTCCGGACATCAGCCAGCATCATGCCCTTGCGCGCGCCAGCCTCGATACCCGCATCATTCGCGCTTTCAATCCGCGGACCATGCGCGGTTTCGGTAATTAGCGCGGTCGGCAATGCATCGGCCCCTTCCCCGCGCTTAGCTTGATCGGGATTTTGCGCGTTAGAGAGCCGCCAGCGATCGACCGACAGTCGGGCGAGCCAGATCGACAGAATACGCCGAGAGGTCTTGAGGCTCTGAATGCTCGTCATTATCGGCGGTAATTGTCCTGTTGCGGGTTGCGATCTGTGGGCGGATCGCGGTGAGGCTGTGTCCGTCATCGCGTAAAATCCATTGTCCGGGTGGGTGGGTCCGGGCGCGGAACAACTCGGCATGCAAGCTGGGCGCCCCCGGGGCGGCGGCGTTCCATTGCGGCGCTGGTGACGGGGCGGAACGCACATCCCACCGCATCCGGGCCGAAGATAGATCATGCCCGGCATCAAACCGCACCAGCCACAGCGGGACGCCGTGCCGCTCCGCCGCCAAACTGAGCCGGCGCGAGGCGGTGAAATCCAGCGCTCGCGGATTTCCTGCGATTTCCCCTATAACAAAGATAAGGTCACGGCACCGCACGCCCTCCTCTAACGCGAACAGCGCATCCTCGGGTTTTTCAGTCACCACATGGATTATTCGGTGGCGCAGTTCCTCAGGCAATCCAGGACGGTAAGGCCGCCCATTAGCTTTGATTGCCGCCCGGTCTTGCACCCATAATATGGCACGCTGATCATCATGCTCGGCCAAGGGATCGCTTTTCCTGCGCGTTTCCTCACCCCGCCATTGATCAAGCGCGAGAGCAAGCGCCGCCGCTGTTCCGCTCGCCTCATGGCCAGAGGCAAACACCTCGCTATGCCGTACTTCTGCACCTTCTGCCGCCAACCCCGGACGCCAGCGCGCAGACCGCTGCTCAGACAACGCGGCACTGCCCTTCAGCAAAGGGGGCTGGGTAGAAGAGGATATCTCTTTGGGCATAGTGGAACGACTCATTTGTTCCACTTATGTTCCAGATTCATTCAATGCACAATACGTGACTACGAAAATTTCCTTCGGAACAAAAGTGGGAGCTTTTCCGTTGGACTATCAAACACAAACAGGGAGCACTTATGCGTTACCAAGATGGCAAAGCCGACCAAATCAAGAAAAAATTCTGGGAAGCGATGGGCGATTCGTCCTTCCTATTCCTGCAATTGGACGACGACCCGAAAACTGCGGTTCCGATGACCGCGCAACTGGATAAAGATGCCGACAGCTCAATCTGGTTCTTTACCCAAAAGAGCAGCGATTTTGCCAGGCTCGGCCAAGCCACCGCAACTTATGCCGGTGATGATCATAAGATGTTCGCACGCTTCCACGGCAAGTTGACTGTCGAGACCAGCCAAGAACGCTTCGACCATTTCTGGAATAACTTCGTCGAAGCTTGGTACGATGGCGGCAAGACCGACCCCGACATCCTCTTCCTCCGCATGGACCTAGGCGCGGCGGAAATCTGGGACGGTGACATGAACCTGCTCAATGTCGCGAAAATGGCGCTTGGTATGAATGTGCATGATGACGCAGAAAAGAAGCACGCCAAAACCGCACTCTGATACTCGATCAGACACACTAAAACGAAAAAGGGCCGCTCATTTCAGAGCGGCCCTTTTTATTTATGTCGACTGTATTACCCGCCAAGAACAGACGGGAATATACCCACGATCAAAATCGCGGTCAGTGCCAGCGGACAGAGCCACCGGACAAGGAAACGCCAGAACTGGTGCAAGCCGCCAGTCAGCCCGTTCTCTGAGTCGATCAGACGGCGGTCCGCCACCCAACCGACAAAGATTGCTGTCAGCAAAGCACCGATTGGCATGAACAGCTTCGCGGTCACACTATCGAGAGCATCGAACACACCCTGCCCTTCAAATAACGGAATGAACCCAAGCGGGTGGAAACCCGAAATTGCGTTGAACGAGTAAGCCGAAGCGATGCCAAGGACCAATGCAAGAGAGGCCACGATTCCGGCAGCTTTATGACGGCTAAGGCCGAATTTACCCATCGCCCAAGCGGTCGGCACTTCCATCAATGACACCGAACTGGTCAGCGCAGCAAAACCAACCATCACGAAGAATGCAAGACCGATAAGCGACCCAGCAGGCATCGATTGGAAGGCATGCGGCAGAACATCAAACATCAGGCCAAGACCGCCTTCGGAAGACAAGCCTGCGGCAAACACAATGGGGAAGATACAAAGGCCAGCAATCAACGCCACCGACGTATCGGCGAATGAAATCATGGTAGAAGTTTTCGCCAGATTAACGTCCCGCCCAACATAAGAGCCATAGGTCATCATTCCCGCAACGCCGAGCGACAAGGAGAAGAAAGCCTGCCCGATAGCGGCGAGCATCACCGGACCGGTCAGCTTCGAAAAGTCGACCGTGAACAGATAGGTTACAGCTTCACTAAAGGCTCCGCCAAATGCACCATAGATTGTGATGCCAAGAAGCAGCACGAAGAAAGCAGGCATCAGCCACACGGAAGCAACTTCAATACCCCCGGATACACCGCGAGCCACGAAATAGACCGTCACCAAAATAAACACGGCATCCAGCCCGGCCATCAAGCCGCCATTCTCCAACAAGCCCGGGAAAATCGCCTTGATGTCATCGGGTGTCATGCCCACGAGCGCACCGCCAGTAACGCCGCTCTGGAACAGATCAGACACAAAAATGCCAATATAGTACAGCACCCAACCACCAATTACGCAGTAGAACGCCAAGATCATGAAGGCCGACAAAACGCCCAGCCCCGCCAGGCTGGTCCAGGCAGATGACGCTTTAGACTCGGCCGCCATCTTCTTGACGCTTTCCGTCGCAGATGCTTGCCCATGCCGGCCGATCAATGTCTCGGAGAGCATGATAGGCAAACCAATAAGCAGAATACAGAAAATGTAGAACAGCACGAAAGCACCGCCCCCATTGGCAGCGGCTTCCGCCGGAAAACGCACCAAATTGCCCAAACCAACAGCGGCGCCAACCGCTGCCAAAACAAAGCCTGTACGTGATGACCATCCATCACGACCTGAACTTGTTGCTACCATGACGTCATTTCCCCAAAACGCGCATATTTGCGCTTTCCCCAACGGATATTTCGCGCTTGTGCAATGAATTTACGCCTTAGTCGAGACAGGATTTGCGCAAATCACCGGCTCCGCTAGAAGCGTGCTTATGTCTACAACCTTCCAGCTCGACACCAGCACCAGCCGTGCGACACCCACGCCAGCCCCGATGAAGCGTCTGACTGTGCCAAAAATCCGCCAGCGCAAAATTGACGGAGTAACCGCAGAACCGCTCGTCATGCTCACCGCCTATACCGCGCGTCAGGCACAATTGCTCGACACGCACTGTGATCTGTTGTTGGTTGGAGATTCTCTTGGTCAAGTGATCTACGGCCTGCCCTCCACCATCCCGGTAACGCTGGAAATGATGGCCAATCATGGCGCGGCGGTGGTGCGTGGTTCGTATCACTCGGTAGTCGTGGTGGACATGCCGTTCGGATCCTACGAAGCTTCCAAAGAGCAAGCGTTCGAAAGCGCAGCCTATCTTTTGAAGCAAACTGGCGCTGCGGCGGTCAAGCTCGAAGGCGGCGAAGCGATGGCGGAAACTGTTGCCTTCCTGAACCAGCGAGGGATCCCCGTAATGGGTCATGTTGGCCTGACACCTCAGGCGGTAAATGTACTCGGCGGCTATATGGCGCGCGGTCGCAGCGAAAACGAAGCAGACAAAATTGTGACTGATGCTCAGGCATTAGATAAAGCCGGTGCCTTTGCCGTTGTTGTTGAAGGTGTTGTCGAACCAATCGCCATCGAGGTCACACAAGCCATCGGCTGCCCCACAATCGGGATCGGAGCATCTGCGATGTGCGACGGCCAAGTGCTCGTAACAGAAGACATGCTAGGAATGTTCGAGCGCGTTCCTCGCTTCGTAAAAAAATACGAAGACATTGCCGGAATGATCGAAAAAACTGTGCAGACTTACGCAGAAGAAGTAAGAGAGCGTAGCTTCCCAAGCGAGGCGCAAACCTATCAGCCTAAGCCCTAACCGCGATCTCGCAATTGCCCTTCCGCGGGCAGCCTACAATAAACAATAACGCAAGGTTCACGCATGGACACGCTGTTACGCTATTATAAGCTCTCATTCGGATTCACCCTAGTCTGCCTGGGGTTGGCTGCTTGGTACGGATGGTCGAGCACGGGCACGATTGGCGGCACCTTGTCGCTTCTATGGATCGTAATTGTGCTGTCGGTGCTGGAAATCTCGCTTAGCTTCGACAATGCTGTGGTCAACGCATCGGTTCTCAAGGATATGAGTGAAGTCTGGCAAAAGCGGTTCCTGACATGGGGTATAGCCTTTGCGGTATTTGGCATGCGGGTTGTTTTTCCGCTGGCGATTGTCGCTATCGCCGCTGGCCTTGGTCCAATGGAAACGATTAATTTGTCGCTCAACGAACCCGAGGAATATGAGCGAATTGTCAGCTCTGCCCATGTCGGCATCGCCGGATTTGGCGGCGCATTTTTGGCAATGGTCGGCCTCAAATTTTTCTTTGATCTGGAAAAAGATATTCACTGGATCGGCTGGATCGAGGCCCAATTGAGTAAGTTCGCCGCTCTTCCAGCTTTGGAAATCGCGCTGTTGCTGCTTGTTATGTGGGGAATATCCGGCCTGCTTGATGACGCAGATGCCCTGACGTTTCTTGTAGCCGGCATACTGGGACTAGTTACGTTCATCGCAGTCGAGGGCGTCAACACCATCCTCGAATTGAAGGAAGAAGCCGCAAAATTGCAAGGCGCGGTGGTACGTGGCGGGCTTGGCGGGTTTCTTTATCTCAACGTGCTCGATGCATCGTTCAGCTTTGATGGTGTGATTGGTGCTTTTGCGCTTTCCAACAACATGATTGTGATTGCGCTGGGACTATCTATCGGCGCGATGTTCGTACGCTCGATGACGATCCACTTGGTGAAACAGGGCACACTCGCGCAATATCGCTTCCTAGAGCATGGGGCATTTTGGGCGATCATCGTTTTGGGCGGAATCATGCTGTTTTCAGCGAAGTTTCACATTCCCGAGACGATTACCGGCTTGATCGGGGCCGTGCTGATTGGTCTGTCGCTATGGTGGTCCGTACGCCATAATCGCAAGGAATTTAACGCGCAGCCCTCATCACCACAAAGCGATTAGCCAGCGGCGCTGAAACCACCAATTGAAGCAAATGATAAATCAGCAGCGGGACTAGTATAAGCCCGGCGCTTTCTGGCGGAAAGATAACCAAGGCGAGCGGTGCACCCATCGCTAGGCTCTTGTGTGCGCCAGCAAAGGTAAATGATATCCGATTGCCCAAGCCAAGCCGCAATACGCCCGAAAGGATCCATGCTCCGAAATAGGCAAAAAGGAGGAAGGCGCACAGCAATGCCGTCAACCAGCCCCAGCCTATCATATCCAACTTGCCCCATAAATCTTGCTCCACCGCCCCGGAAAACGCCACATAAACCGCGATTGAAATCGCGGTCCGATCCATCCAGCCAACAAGCGCTGGGTGTCCCTTGAGCCACGGCGACAGCTTCGATTGGGCAATCTGACCCAAAGCGAATGGCAGGATCAAGATCAGGAACAGCCGCATCAAACCATCAAACCCCAATTCAACATATCCGCCCCCGCTGAGCCAAGCGAAGATCGGCGCGGAAATAAAGACCCCGAGAATATTGAGCAAAGCAGCCGATACAACCGAGCTGGCGACATTGCCGCCTGCCATCGATGTGTAGGCAGTGGCAGACTGAACTGTTGAAGGCAGAACGCCAAGATAAAGCAAGCCAAGCGCAATCAAGGGTGGAAGTATCCCGCCCGCTAATACTGACAGCCCCAACCCCGCCGCCGCCATCGCGCCGAAGCACCATAGCACAAGCGGCAATATCAGACGCATATTGCGAACTCCGCGTGACACTTCGGAGCGAGACAACCTTACGCCGTTCAAGAAAAACAACACAAAGATCGCCAAATTGGAAATCTGCTGCGCGATCTCTCGCGCGGCGCCAGTTGCGGGCACAATGCTCGCAAGCACAATCGCCACAATCAGCATCCGGATCATAATGTCTATTCGTGAGATCAGGCCAAACATTCGGACCGCCCTGCCCCCGGTGCCGCCGAATGTCGAATCGGAATCGGTTTATCGCTTCAACCGTTTGGCCTTTGTGCCCAGCTGGGCAGCGTGGAGCTTGCCGCCCTCCACTTTACGATAGGCAGCAGCGAGCTGCGCAGTAGCCAAATGGCTCATCGGCTGTAAGCGATAAGCTTCCTCCGCGAGAGCGAGGCCAAAATCGAACTCTTTCATCAAAAATGCAATCTTGGACCTTAGGCTTAACAAAGCGAAATCTCTCGCTCCGCCATTGGTCAACGCGTGATCGGCAAAAATCGCTGCAGCATCCAGATCGTCCCGTTTCAGCGCCTCACGCGCTAGCAAAGTCGCTGCTTCAACATTTGCTTGGTCTCCGACGAAATACCGGGCTAGCAGTTCGAGCGCCGCATCGCTTTGCTTGGCGCCATGATACGCTTTGATCATTTTGCGCGTTAGCGTCCATGTTTGACGAATGGTCGCCGCCTTATCGTAATTTTCAATCGCCGCATTATATCGGCGCGCGGCCAAGTTTGCGTCCCCGGCGAGCGATAATGCATCAAACGACCCCGGAAATTGGCCGGCAAAATTTGCTGCGGCAGCAACAGCACCTTGTGCGTTTCCAGACACAATACGGGCCCTGATTAAATCCAGCGCATCTTTGCCCGATTCTGACCCGCGAGCTTCCGCTGCTTCCAGCGCACTTACGCCTTCCACCGCGACCAGATTGTCCGAGCGCAGTCTGGCAGCCTGATCCAGCAATGGTCCGGCTTTATCCCTTTGATCCAGAGCTTCGTAGGATCTCGCCACCAAAGATTTGAGATATGGGGAAGCGCCAGGCAAATTGGCAGCATCGGCATAGAGGTAAATCACCTCGTCATCATTTCCGCCGAGAGCTAGCGCCCGCGCCAAAACCTGTTGAACCCTACGGTTCTCTGGCTGCTTTGCAGCCAGAGCTTCCAGCGTCTGAGCAGCGCTGGCATAATTACCATTTTCGACGTCGATAATACCAGATAGCAGCATTGCCGCAGGCAAATCCAACGTCGCTTTGTCGGCCCTCAGCAACAACAGCCGGGCCAATTCAAATTTCCCGGCACGTGCAGCGAGTACAGCTTGGAGGTAGTATATTTTGCGGTTGGCGGGATTAATCTTGGCAATCTTACGGATGTTCACCAACATTTCCCGCGCGCGGCCCATCTCTCCCAAGGTGGCGGCATATTCATACAACAATCCGGTATTCTCGGGGTTACGTTCCAACGCTTGCTCAAACCAGCTAAGCGCTGCCTGCATTCCCTGTGAATCGCGCACCAATTGCGCGCGAAATTGAAGTGCTGTCGGGTTTAACTCATCAAATTCGACGGCTTTGATGCTGGCCTCCACAGCCTGCATCTGTTCACCTCCGCGATAGCGTAAACGGCCAATATCGACCCATAATTCTGCGTCTTCTGGTTTGTCAGCTAGAGCTTTGTCAAACGCCCGGCCGGCTTCGGGCAAATTGCCTTCTTCCATCTCCAACCTGCCAAGCATGTGGAAACCGTGACCACGCGTTTGTTTCGAAAAATTGCCCTCGCCCAGCCATTGACGGGCCTCTGCGGTTTGACCCTGCCGTAGTTCAGCCTCGCCAAGATACGCGGCGACGTCTTGAGGCCTGACACCGGCGACAATCATCTCACGCAGGATCACTTCTGCGGCAATCCCGTCACCGGCCGCAAGCGAATGCTGAGCACGTTCAATAGGCGCAAGTTCGGGATCAGTGTCGCTGCAAGCTGCGAGACCAAGCATCAGAACCGCAATAAGCGGCCTTAGAAGAAGGCGCTCACGCGTGAAGATCATACTGCTTGAGCAGGTCGTAAAGCGTTGGCCGGCTTATCCCGAGCATCTTCGCGGTGCTCGAAATATTGCCCTCACTTCGTGCCAAAGCGTGGCGGATCACTTTGCGGTCTGCCACTTCACGCGCGCTTTTCAGGTTTAGGACGTCGGTATCGCTTTCTTCACTCGTGTCCAGGTCCATATCGTCGGCACCGATTAGCTTTTCATCTGCCATAATCACCGCGCGTTTGACACGGTTCTCGAGTTCGCGGACATTTCCAGGCCAGCCCCAACCATCGATTGCCGCCAAAGCATCGCTGGCGAAGCCTTTGACGTTTGGATTCATTTCTTTGGAAAAACGGTTTAGAAATGCCTTTGCCAGCAGGGTTGCATCGCCGGGCCGTTCGGCAAGAGTCGGGATCTTGATGACGATTTCAGCTAGGCGATAGAACAAATCCTCGCGGAAACTGCCCTCCCCAATCATCGCTTCCAAATCTTGGTGCGTAGCGCAAACGATACGCGTATCAACAGCGATAGGTTTGCGTCCGCCGATCCGTTCAATCGTCCTCTCTTGCAAGAAGCGGAGTAATTTTACCTGCAATGGTAAAGGAATATCGCCGACCTCATCGAGGAATAACGTACCCCCTTGAGCCTGCTCAATCTTGCCTTCGGTTGTCTTGACGGCACCCGTGAAGGCACCCTTCTCGTGACCGAACAGCTCGCTTTCCAGCAGATTTTCGGGGATCGCTGCACAATTGATCGCCACGAAGGCACCATCGCGGCGCTTGCTGGCATCATGAAGCCCCTGTGCAAGCAATTCCTTGCCCGTGCCGCTCGCGCCGAGCAGCATTACCGAAACATTTGCATCGGCGACGCGCTCAATGGTCCTTGCGACTTTGACCATCTCGGGCGCGGCGGTGATTAACCCGCCTAGAACAGTTTTTTCATCACCAACCTTACTAGCCAAACGGCGGTTCTCTTGTTCGATAGTCGCAAGGTTATTCGCCCTGCGGACAATTAATCCCAGCGCTTCAATATCGACCGGCTTTTGATAGAAATCATAGGCGCCGCGTTCAATCGCTTGCAATGCGCTTTCTCGCGCGCCGTGGCCTGATGCTACGATGACCTTGGTTTCGGGCCGAAGCGTCATGATAGCATCAAGAACTGCAAAACCCTCGGTCGTTCCATCGGGGTCAGGCGGCAGTCCGAGATCGAGTGTAACGACATCGGGCTCAACAGACCGTAACGCAGTCAGCGCGCTTTCACGGTCTCCGACCACGGTAACTTCGAAATCCTCATAAGCCCATTTCAGCTGGGCCTGAAGGCCCTCATCATCTTCGATAATAAGCAGCTTGGGCAAAGCTTCTGGTTTGTCATGCGCCATTATGCGACCTCTGCCTGTTGGTGGGTTTCTGTGTCGGAAAGAAAACCGGAGACTGCCGAGAGTGGAAACGAAATCGAGAACCTGGTTCCAAGGCCCTCTCGCGAGTCAACGTCGAGCCTGCCACCCATTGCACGAACCATCTCTCGCGCTTCGAATGCGCCAATTCCGAAACCGGCATTTTTGGAGGACACAAACGGCTTAAAAAGCCCGTTACGGATGAATTCGGCACTCATGCCTGTCCCCGAATCGACAACATCAATCCTACCGCGCAATCCGTCACAACTTACGTCGAGATATACCGGAGAATCGGCCTCGCTTGCGTCAATCGCATTTTGCATCAAATGCACCAGCGCTTGTTCGAGACCTTCGGCGTCAGCCAGCACTTGGCTGTTTTCACTTCTAACTATGGAGACCGAATGGGCATTTTCATACTGGCTCAGCACGCGCTTGGCGACTTGGTCAAGATCGACTGGCTCGCGCTTTTCTGAACTGTTTGTTCCGTAGCGTCCCAAACGTGCCAGCAAACCATTTAGCTTGTCTGCACTGTTCCTCAATGTAACCAGCATATCAGCCCGAAATTCAGGTTTTTCGGCATGCTTCTCGGCATTACGGGCAAGCAAGGACATCTGGCTGGCCAAGTTTTTGATGTCGTGCATCACAAAAGCGATACGGCGGTTGAATTCATCAAACCGCGCCGATTCCATCAAAGCTTGCTGCCCTGCTTGCTCGGCGAGATAACTGGAAAGTTGTTGTCCAACTACACGCAAGAGATCGAAATCTTCCCAATCAAGCCGCCTCGGCGCTGCCGGCCGCGCAAGCACAATTATTCCGGTTAACCGGTCAAAGTGGAGCAAAGGGACCAAAGCCCACGCCTCAGGCGTATCTTGTATCCAACTTGGCATCATTGCGGATTCGCCATGCTGGTCTTTGCCATTTCGGATGTCGTCGACATCAAGTATGAAGTTTTTCTCTTCGAACAATTTCGCAAGACCGGTCGGAATTGAGGCTGTGGGCACTTCAATTTCGCGCCACAACCAGCGCGATGCGAGCTCCAACGACCCGTTATCATCCTGCAACAGTAGCAAACCGGACGGGCTGTCAGTGATGTCAGCCATCGCTTTGATCGCCCGTTCTTGCAGCGACTGATTAACGTCATCGCCCTGCCCGATTGTCCGGGTAAAGCGAAGCCATTCGGCACGGTAGTCATAACGGTGCTGGAACAAATGTTTGACAGCAGTCACCCGAACCCAACCTCGAAGGCGGTGCGAAGGCAGCCACATCAGAGCGAATACGGTAGCTGCAAAAGTGAAACCGACTTGAGTAAGACGCCCCACATCCCCGCCCAACATCGACAGCGATTGAGCGATGCCCACCATAAGCAGCAGATATGCGCCAATTAACAGCAGCGAGAGCGTCTGGAATGCGACGCTTCGCGAAGGGCTCAGCCGAATGCTTGCCGCGCTCCGAGTTGATCCGATCGCAAAGGGCAGGCAGACAACGGCGACCACAAGCCCGCGCACTGCGGTTAATTCAAGCGGCAATCCACCGCCCATATAGGCGACAGTGAAAAAGTTAAGGTCGAATGCAAACAGACCTGCAAGAGCGGCTGCAGTCCAACGCAGAACCGAGCGAATACTTTGCACCGCGCCCAAATATAAATTGTGCAGGAGTACCAACGCACCAACCGCAACCATGACGCGGAACATGGCGCTTAACTGGAAAACAATCGCATCAATCTCGGCTGTTACTGCAAAGCGCAATTGCACGAACAACAATGCCAGCTGGAGACATTCAACAAAGCCTAGCGCGTATACGACAGGCCGTATCGGCTTAAGCGTCTCGTGTCGGCCGTCATTTGCAAATAGGCGATAGACGACGAGGATCCAGGCGAAATCGCGCAGAATCTCGGCAACAGATGAAAGAGCGGCAGCGGGGCCAAGCGCCGCGACACAAAGGCACCAAGCCGAGGTGACAGCAAGCGCGCCAATTATTGCCTTATGGTCAGGCCGATCTTTGTCGCCGCGTGTTGCGATCCACAAAGCGGCAAGGAAACTGCCAGCAGCTGCGACCAAATATAGGCCAAAGACACCCAGCATCCATATTTCGATCCAGCCTTCCATCACCGCGCCCCTTCGGGCCACAGGACTACACGGAGCGTTTGCAGCAAGATCAACAGATCAAGGAACGGCGTATAGTTCTTGGCATAATAGAGATCATATTCCAGCTTGTGCCGCGCATCTTCAATCGATGCGCCATAGGGATAGTTGATCTGAGCCCAACCGGTGATGCCCGGTTTAACCATATGACGTTCGGCATAATATGGGAGCTTCTGCTCCAGATCGCCAACAAATTTGGGCACTTCGGGGCGCGGCCCGACAAAGCTCATTTCACCCTTCAAAACGGTCCATGTCTGGGGCAATTCATCAATCCGCACTTTACGGATAAACCGGCCAAGGCGGGTAATACGCGGATCATTCTTCTCCGCCCATTTCACGCCATCCTTCTCGGCATCGGTGCGCATGGAACGTAGTTTGATGACATCAAAATTCTGGCCGTAAAGGCCGACTCTGGGCTGACGGAAGAATGCTGGACCTTTGCTGTCGAGCTTAACCAGCAAGGCGAATAGCGCGATAATCGGGAACGTCAAAAGCAGCAGTAACGAGCTCGCGGCGATGTCAAAGAACCGCTTGGCAACGCTTGAAAACATTCTGCCTGACGAAAATCCATCCGAGAAAATCAACCAGCTGGGGTTTACGGAATCAAGATCGACACGTCCGGTTTCGCGTTCAACGAAGCTGCTGAAGTCATTGATGTGGACCCCCATCGTCTTCATGCGGAGCAAATCTTTGAGCGGCAGAGCATTACGCCGTTCCTCCAGCGCCAATACCACTTCGCTAGCACCCAGATTTTCGACAAAGCGGCCCAAATCATGGATTGCGCCGCGGGCAATTGCCTCGGCCACCACCTGTTCGCCTTCGTTCATTCCGATGAACGATACGATCGCAAAGCCGGAGCCTGGCTCTTCGCCAAGTTTTTTCAAACGCATAGCGCGGTCACCAGCGCCGAGCACCATCACGCGCCGTCGGAATGCAGAATTGCCCAAAAACCCGCCGACCAGCAGCCGGTTGAGGATCAACAATATAACGGACAATCCCATCGCATAAAGCAGTGTCGACCGCCAAAAAGTCGCGCCGGGAAGCAAGAAGTCGATAAATGAAAGAGCAATAATTCCCAAACTCACCGCAACCAACAATCGGGCGCAAGCAAACCGCATGGAGCGCAAGGCATCGCTGCCATAAACTCCGACAGAAACCATCGCGATCCACACAATGAGCACGTAGCCCGCGAGCGGCAGCGTTCGCGTGGCAATACTTCCAGCTTCCATCCCGATCTGAGAAGCGCGTAGCAACCAAGCAAGTTCGCCGCCCAAGAACAACAAGGCCAAGTCGAACAAAGCCAGCAGCATGACAGCGTTTGGAATGTAATGTTTAAACAGTCGGATCATATTTCCCGGCCCGATAATCCCATTGATGGACCATCGGACTAGGAGATATGTGTGAAATGTCGGTAAACTTTACACATCGATATTTTTGGGCAGGGTTCTGCGGTCTAGAAACGTTAATTGCGAGTTATTCGCCGCCAGTCACTGTGTCGGCAGCTTCCTCAGCCGCATCGCCGACTTTGGTTGCCGCATCGCCAACTTGCTCGGCTGCGTCAGCGATCGCGGTATCTTTGGCTACTTCTGCACCACCCATTTGGGTGAAGACGTAAATACCACCGACCACAGCGATCAGCAGGATTACCAAAAACAGCCAGCTTTTTGATCCACCTTCAGAGCTATCCTTGATTACTGTAGTATGCGTATGAGTTTCGCCTTCGGCAGTCTCGGTGCGCGTAATGCGTTCTTCAGTCATATGTGGCTCCCAATGCCAAAAATGCTCACATAATTGCAAGCATTGTCAATGACCTAAGCCAATACATCAGTTTCGACCGAATTGAAAAGGTGTTATTCCCCGGTTTAACGGGTCGAAATTCAAAACGGCACCGCGAGGAGGCAACGACCGTTGACGGCATGAAGGACGATGGCACCGAGAACAGCCAAGTCCGATCTTTTGCGCGCTGCCTTTCTGCAAATCTGCTCCTCGTGCCTGAGCCAGGCTGCTAGCAAGCCCTGCCTCTAGGCCGAGCACCACGACAAACCGCGCATCACCGCTGGCACCACTGCCTTCCACCGTCTTAGCAATTGTGAACCAATCGCCTGGTCCCGCATCAGCTCCCTCAACCGCAATAGACTGGGTGCAGAGGTCACCGTGCCTTTCGAACGCTGAATTTGCGACCCACAGCGGGCAGCTGGCCTCGCTTTCCAGTAAAGTCGCTGAGCTCGCCCCGGCAAAGCGTTTTGAAAACTGCCCTGCTCGGTCGATCCTCGCCATGAAAAATGGCAGGCCGCGCTGCCCAACTCTCTGGAGCGTAGTCAACCTATGCGCGAGCTGCTCGAAACTGACGCTGAAACGCCTTTGCAGTACGAGCAAGTCATAATTGGTTGCCTCGCACGCACGTAGGAAACGAGAATAAGGCATCAACAGTGCGGCAGCAAAATAACCATAGAGATGGCGTTCAAACAATTTGCGCGCTGCTTCGTCAATCGATTGGGCTCCGGACGCGATTCCAGTCACCTCGGCCTGCTGTTCCAATTGAGCAATCTGGAGAGCAACCTGGAAATTGCGCGATTCGGGCGTCAACATCTCCGACAATTGCAATTGGCGGGCGTGCAGATCGAGTCGTCGTAGTGAATCGGGCATCACCTCGCGAGGGAGGATGCGGATGGCCAATTGGTGCTTTTCTCGCAAACGTTCGGCCAAGCCAACGCCAATATCACTGCGAGACAAGCGAAGTTCGTCTGCCAGCTCTTCTGCTTTGGTATCAAGATCGGCGAAGTGATTGCGCCAGCGCTCAATTTCAACTCTCGATTGAATCAACGGGTCATCGGTTCGCTGCGCAGCCGTTCCCGCAGTGTCGTAGAGCCTTGCAAACGCAGCAGCGACATGTGGCGCAGACGCGATAAACTCGCCGATCTCATCGCGATCGATACCAAATTCCGAGAACCGGTCGTCAGCCAACCTCCGCGCAAGCCCGTCAATGCCGCCAATTGCTTCGTCTTCTCGCAGATTCCTAGGATCGAAATCGAACTGATCGACAATCTGCACGATGACCCGAGCTGATAGGGGGCGCTGATTGCGCTCCAACAGGTTCAGATAGCTCGGCGATATGGAAAGGCGCGCCGCCATCGCCACCTGCGTCAAGCCTTCACGTTTCCGCAATCTGCGCAACGCAGGACCAGCGAACAAAGAATTTTCGGACATCGCCTGCGCCTTCGTCATTTGTCAATTTATTTACAACACCACACGAACACCTGCCTCAATTGAAGCATTTAGACAAGATAGTTTGTAATATTCTCTGTTGTTTTCCGTCCCACCCCTCCATCACAGTGAAGAAGGCAGCGATGCCAAACCCCCTTTTGGAGAATATACGTGAACTACCAGGACAAGATTAGCGCGCTGAACAACACCATCAGCGGTCAGGGTTCGCCTTGGAACGCAATTGATGCAGAAACCGCAGCCCGAATGCAGCTGCAAAACCGCTTTAACACCGGCATCGATATTGCCAGATACACCGCCAAGATCATGCGTGACGATATGGACGCCTATGACGCTGATCCTGCCCAATACACACAGTCGCTGGGCTGCTGGCACGGATTTATCGCGCAGCAAAAGATGATTTCGATCAAGAAGCATTTTGGCGGCACGAAACAGCGTTACCTGTATCTGTCAGGCTGGATGGTCGCCGCGCTACGCAGCGAATTTGGCCCTCTGCCCGATCAGTCGATGCATGAGAAGACTAGCGTTCCTGCATTGATTGAGGAGCTCTACACCTTCCTCAAACAAGCAGACGCTCGAGAGCTGGGCGGCCTGTTCCGCGAACTCGACGCAGCTCGCGACGCGGGTGACGAAGTTGAGGCTAAGCGCATTGAGCACGCTATTGATAATTTCGAAACGCACGTCGTTCCGATCATTGCCGACATCGATGCCGGTTTCGGCAATGCTGAAGCGACTTACCTTCTTGCCAAGAAAATGATCGAAGCTGGCGCCTGCGCGCTGCAAATCGAAAATCAGGTTTCGGACGAGAAGCAATGCGGCCACCAAGACGGCAAAGTTACGGTTCCGCACGAGGACTTCTTGCAAAAGATCCGAGCGCTGCGTTACGCTTTCCTCGAGTTGGGTGTTGAAGACGGTATTATCGTTGCACGTACCGACTCGCTGGGTGCCGGCCTGACCAAACAAATCGCGGTGACCAAGGAAGAGGGTGATCTGGGCGACCAGTATAACAGTTTCCTTGATTGCGAAGAGATTGACCCATCCGCAATCCAGAACGGTGACGTATTCTTAAGCCGCGAAGGCAAACTGCTTAGACCAAAGCGCCTTCCATCCAACCTGTTCCAGTTCCGCGCTGGAACCGGCGAAGATCGCTGCGTTCTTGACAGCATCACCTCGCTTCAAAACGGTGCGGACTTGCTGTGGATCGAGACGGAAAAGCCCCACATCGGCCAGATCGGCGGAATGGTTGACCGCATTCGCGAAGTCATTCCAAACGCAAAACTCGTTTATAACAACTCGCCGAGCTTCAACTGGACATTGAACTTCCGCCAGCAGGTTTACGATGCCTGGGCAGCGGCCGACAAAGATGTATCTGCGTATGACCGCGATAAATTGATGAGCGTGGACTATGATGAGACCGCGCTTGCCACTGAAGCGGATGAGAAAATCCGTACTTTCCAACGCGATGCAGCAGCACAGGCCGGCATCTTCCACCACCTGATCACTCTGCCGACTTATCACACGGCGGCTCTGAGCACTGACAACCTCGCCAAAGAATATTTCGGCGATCAGGGTATGCTCGGCTATGTTAAAGGTGTGCAGCGGAAGGAAATCCGTGAAGGAATTGCCTGCGTGAAACACCAAAACATGTCAGGGTCCGACATCGGCGACGATCACAAGGAAGCATTTGCCGGTGAAGCAGCGTTGAAAGCTGGTGGCGGAGCCAACACAATGAATCAGTTCGCGGCTGCCTGAGTGCACCCGAGGGTATAAAGTCGCGGCTGCCCGAGCGCCCCGAACAAGGACAAGGAATATCACAATGAGTGACACAAACAACAAGCCGAACGAGCCAGGCCGCGCACGCGCCTTGCTATCGACCGCAGATTTTAAATTGCTGCGCACTGCGTTGGCCAGCCATGCCAAAACAACCGATGACCGCGAAGAACTTGCCAAAATTAACGCGCTGCATCACCGGCTTGGCACTTACAGCTGAACAATCAGTAATACGTAATAAAATTACAATTCTCCTGGGGAGGAGATTTCGGCCGTCAGGGTATTTTACCCTGGCGGCCGTTACATTTTAATCGATCGGGTCAAATGCGATTGAAAGGTTTTCGAAACCATCTTTGCCATGTCGTGGTTAATCACTTCGCCTTAATGGTGCGATGGAATGGCAAAACGAAGCTCTCTTATTATTGTCGACGCGAAGATGTACAAACATTTCGCCATCGTCACAGTCGCTCTAACGGGCGGCATGGCGCTATTAGCGGATGGCGAGAAGCGAGAAGCTGTCGCGCAAGGTGTTGAAACCATCGCGACGTATGAGCCGGAAAAGACCAAGACAGACGAGCTCATTATCAACAATGATCGTATCAATTCGGGCAGCGGTGACTTGGGCGGCTTTTACGAATCAGGTGGCGGTGGCGGTATAGGCGGAGAAAATATCCATAGCGGTTTCAATCCGGACGACCTTAGCCTCGCTGATACGGGGTTTAGAGTAGATAATTATATGTTGGCACAGCTGGGGCTAACACAAGCGCAGTTTGATGCCCTCTCGCCAGCGGAACGCGAAGCGGCAATGGTAAAAATGAACAACGGCGTGACAGCAGCCCAGCGTCAAAAGCAAATTGAGGTGGCTGGCGCTGCATCACTCGCACGCTCCGGTGGTACCGAAAGCGCTGATTACTGACCACTAATCCACTTGCAGCAGACCTATCGCAGAGCTGCTCATCGCCTCGGTCGCAGTTGCGATTACTTTCTCAGCATCAGGCGCCCAATACGGGCTATGAAGCGACGGGAGTTCCATTTCTCCCGCCTCAGCTTTCGCAAAATCGCCTTCCGGCACACCGCCCACCCAGAATATCAAAGATTTGATGTTTTCAGGATCTGCACGGATGAACTGACCGAAATCTTCCCCTCCCATTACTGACGGGACCTGCATAACCCGATCCGGACCGAAACGGGTGCTCAGGCCTGCCATCACTTCCTTGGTAAATTCGGGCGAATTATACGTCGCAGGGGTGTAAGGATCTTGTACTGTGACTGTCGGCATCCGGTCCTCTGGCATACCGGCGGCAATGGCTTCGCCCTTCGCGATGCGAGCGATGCCGTCCAACAAATGTTGGCGCGACTCGTCTGAATATGACCGAACCGTTAGCTGCAACTTTGCCTCGTCCGAAATAATGTTGTGCTTAAAGCCCGCATGGAAGCTGCCAACGGTAACAACCGCTGAATCAAGTGGGCTCGTCTCGCGGCTAACCAGCGTTTGCAGCTTGGTGACGATTGAGCTGGCGAGCACAATCGGATCCTTGGTCGTGTGGGGATAGGCTCCATGGCCGCCGACACCCGGTACGGTAATATCGACGCTATCGACATTGGCGAGCGCGAATCCGGGGGAATATCCGATCATCCCGGCAGGAAATTGTGCTGCGTCGTGGAAGCCGAGCACATATTCGGGCTTTGGAAAACGTTCGTACAAGCCGTCCTCCAGCATCGCCAAAGCGCCCTCTCCGATTTCCTCAGCAGGCTGCAAGATCATGACCAGAGTTCCGGACCATTCGGCCTTCCGCTCGGCCATCAATTGCGCGGTCCCCACCCAAGCGGTCATGTGTGTATCGTGACCGCAAGCGTGCATCACACCGGTTTCAAGGCCCGATGCAGGGATGGCGGTCCGCGTGGAAGCAAAGGGCAAGCCAGTCTTCTCAACCAGTGGCAGGCCATCCATATCAGCGCGCAGCATGACCGTGGGGCCTTCGCCATTACGCATAACCGCAACAACGCCGGTTTTGCCCACACGTTCTGTCACTTCGAAGCCAAGCTCCCGCGCTCGCTTCGCCAATTTCGCGGCAGTTTCGACCTCTTGGAAACTCAGTTCAGGGTTGGCGTGGAGGTCACGGTAGATCTCCATCAGATCTGGCATATCGACGGCTATCGCATCGCGCAGCTCATCTGCCTGAGCTGGTGCCGAAACCATCGCAAGCGCAGCAGCGCCCTTCATCAAAAAGCGGCTCTTCATCCCGTATCCCCTCAATTAAGTCGAATTCCACGCAACCGGTGTAATCCATCACATTCCGTATGACATCACCAGCAGAATCGATAGCGTGGTGACCATCAAGATCACCAGCGGAACGCCGGTCCGGACATAGTCCTTAAACTCGTAACTTCCCTCTGACATAATCAGCATATTGGTCTGATAGGCAATCGGGGTAGCGTAACACAAATTACAACCGAACAGCACTGCGAGGATCATTGGTTCTGCTGGCAGATTAAGTTGTTCGGCAATGCTGAATGCGATTGGAGTTCCGACGGTCGCCGCAGTCGCATTTGACGCAAAATTAGTTAGCACGGTAACAAACAACATTATTGCAGCCAGTACCAAAGCAGGCGGCAGATTTCCGAGCATCAATGAAAGCAACTCACCCAACCAAGCCGCCGCACCGCTTTCAAGAATAATGCGCCCGATTACGATACTCGCTGCGACAAGCACGATAACTTGCCCTGACAATGCCCGGCCCACTCGGTCAAACTTAACACAGCCAGTCACCAGCATCAGGATGGCACCTGCGAGAGCCGAAATCGCAATTGGAAACAAACCAATCGCAGCGGTTATCACAGACCCGCCCATGATGCCTGCTGCCAGCCAAGCCTTTGACCGACGCGGCAATTCACGAGCCCCGTCAAGGGTGAGCAGGCTATCGCTGCGACCAAACTCCTGCAGATCTTCAGTTAGGCCCATAACCAACAGGACATCGCCCGCTGAAATAATCAGATCGCCGCTACCGGTATATTGATCGGCTCTTCCGCCCAATCTCTCGGGGCGATGAATACCGAGAACTGCAACGCCATAAAGATCGGCGACTCCAGATGTGGGCAAAGACCGAGAAACCAGCCGAGAATCTTCGGTGACCGTCATTTCGACCACGGTTATGTCCTGATCTTTTTCGTCAGCGTGCCGCTTGATCCGGTCAAGAACCCAGACTGGTGCAATCGCGCCTTTCAATGTCCGAACTGCTTCTTCTAATGCCTCATGCGTACCTGATAGCTTCAAACGTTGATGCTGTTTGATCAAGCCAGTGGGCGCATCATGAAATTCTATATCCTCGGGTAAGCGAGGGATGATAGCTGCAAGATCCTGCCCGACCATTGAAGAGCTCGTGCTGATCCGTAAGCGCGAGTGAAATCGCCTTTGCTTGACCCCGGCTTCGACGTGATTGTCATCAAGCAAGCGAGGCATAACGAGCCATAGATAGGGGAGCGCAACAAGCGAAGCAGCAAGCACGATGGGAGTAAAATGGAACACACCCATTTCCGGCATGCCCAGGTCAACCGCGATTGAAACCACAAGAATGTTGGTCGAAGTCCCGATAGTTGTCGCCATCCCGCCGAGAAGTGAGGCGGCATTGAGCGGCATTAACGTTCTGGAAGCGGCCATAGCGCCGCGATGTGCCAACGTCACAAATATCGGCATCAGCAGGACCAGGACGGGAGTGTTGTTCACACCCATCGAAAGCCCGAACGCGATCAGCAGTGAGACCAGCAACCCCAATTGCAAGTTAAAGGCAAACAGGCGCTCCAAAAGACGCGCTGCTGGCTCTAGCGCGCCAGTGACTACCAATCCCCTGCCCATAATCATGAGCGCACAGATTGTAATAAGCGCGTAATGCCCGAACCCGGAAAAGGCGAGTTGGAGGCCGTCGGTTGGCGCCGCGCCTTCGAGCGGGAAAAAATAAAGCCCCACCGCAATAACCGCGATTGTGAGCAGCGAAACGATTTCAATCGAGAGCCGTCCTCGGGTAAAGCCGACGAACATCGCAATGGTTACGAGGATTGCCGCAATGGCATGGAATGATGGAATGCTAACCATTGATAACGCTGAATCCCAAATGATGACGATAAACACAAGCGATTTCCGTCAAAAACGGATGGTGACATACTAAGGGAGTGATGGCTCTATGCGCTAAGTCGCTGCGACCTCTTTATCCACCATATCTCGTGGGTCCTGCATCAACTTGATGGACACCCGGCCCTGAACCAGGCCCTGAACCAGGCCCTGAACCAGCCACGAGCTTCCAATGCGATCAATGCTATCGCTTCAGACTAATAAGTGACGCTATGCTCCTTGGCCCATTCGCCAAACAATTCATGGCTCGCGCCGATAATTGCCAAGGCCAGCAAGATCAGTGTGCCGGTAGCTCTGTATATGAAATTGGACATCTGTTTCGCACGGATCTTGTGCCCAGCGGGCTCGGTTTGATGCGGCTCGACTTTGGCGAAAACGAAGAAGCAAAAGAATGCGAGAGCCACAAGAAGCAGAAGCGCCGCGCCCGCATGGACGATATTCGTGGTGGCTTCGTAAATCCGGATATTTTTCTCACCTATCAACCAAACGGACTGCCGGAGAGAGTGCCACGAGATAGGCGCATACCCCCGGATGCTCGCCAAGTCCGCCTGATAGCAACCAGCGCTTATTTCGATTGGGTTTTCCATCCCCTCCCGCTCCTTCCGGCCTTAGTCGTTCAAACTAAGGAAATTGGACAAAAAACGGCAAGTATTGGGAAAATGGTGCCCCTGGCCCGACTCGAACGGGCACTCCGTTAGGAACCGCATTTTGAGTGCGGCGCGTCTACCAGTTCCACCACAGGGGCATCCTGCGTTGTGCGGGGAAGCGCTTAGCGAGGCAGAGCCTTCGCTTCAAGCATCCATTTCAGATTACTTTTTCAACGCACCCGCCAGCAGCTTGTGAAGCTTCGAATGAAGCGCATCATTTGCTGCCAAAACCTGCTTGGAATGGATCGGCTCTGACCGCCCGCGATAATCGCTGACAAAGCCGCCAGCCTCGCGCACGAGCAGGCAACCGGCTGCCGTGTCCCAATCTTTGAGGCCGCTTTCCCAGAAACCGTCATATCGGCCAGCAGCCAGCCATGCGAGATCGAGCGAGGCCGCGCCATTGCGGCGAATACCAGCAACTTCGGGACCGATGGCCGCAAAAACCTTGCTCCATTCGGAAAAATCACCGTGTCCTTGAAAAGGAATTCCGGTGGAAATCAGCGATTCGCTTAGGCTACGGCGCGCCGAAACACGCAATCGGGCGTCTTGAAGCCAAGCGCCGCGGTTCTTCTCGGCCCAGAATGTTTCGTCTGTAACCGGGTTATAAACCACAGCACCGATCACATCGCCCCACCCCTGTCCGCCGGGCTTTGGTTCCTGAGCGGCGATCGAAATGGCGAAATGGGGGATTGCATGAAGAAAATTGCTGGTCCCATCGAGCGGATCGATGATCCAGCGCGGCATGTCGGGCGCCCCTTCGATCACCCCGCCTTCTTCCAGCACGAAGCCCCAATCGGGGCGCGCAATCAGCAATTCGTCATACAAAGTGCGCTCGCTCCGCATATCGGCTTTGGAAACGAAATCCGCAGGGCCTTTGTGGCTCACCTGCAAATGCTCAACTTCGCCGAAATCGCGGCGCAAACGGTGGCCCGCTTTACGCGCGGCGCGTTCCATGACGCGGATTAGTCCTGATACAGCTGCCATGATCTATCAGCTAGCCTTGCCGACATAGGTGCGTTCATAGACATCTACGATAATCCGCGTGCCTGCTCCGATATGCGGCGGAACCATAACGCGCACGCCATTGTCGAGAACGGCTGGCTTATAGCTTGATGAAGCGGTTTGCCCCTTGACCACTGCGTCAGCTTCAACAATTTCCGCCTCTATCTGGTCCGGAAGCGCGACCGAAATCGGCTTTTCGTCCCACAATTCCAGCGTTACCTGCATACCATCCTGCAAAAATTCCTTGGCATCACCAAGCAAGTCGGACTCAAGGTTTATCTGCTCGAAAGTGTCGCCATCCATGAATACCAGCAGCGCCCCGTCTTCGTAGAGGAACTGAAATTCCTTGGTATCGAGACGCACCTTCTCAACCGTGTCGGCGCTACGGAATCGCACATTGGTTTTGCGGCCGTCCTGCAAATTCTTCATCTCGACCTGCATATAGGCCCCGCCTTTGCCAGGTTGGGTGTGCTGAATTTTGGCAACTTTCCAGATGCCGCCTTCATATTCAATGATGTTGCCGGGACGAATGTCCACGCCGCTGATTTTCATGGTTCAAAGAGCCTTCATTGGGATTTGCGTGCCCTGAGGCGACGCTCTATGTCGCGCCCTTAGCCGAGCACTCACCAGCGAGCAAGGTGGCTGGTGCTATGCTATGGCCTAAACTGACCGAATGGATGCAAAAATGCTTAAGCCCCGGATATCAATCGTAGCCATCGCGTTGCTCTCCTTGGCCTCAGTTACATCAGCTGAGTCGGGCCGATTGGGCACTTTGCCACTGGGTTATTATAGCTGTTCAGAGCCAGGCGATGCAGGTGGTCAGGCATGGATCGATTTGCCCGACAAACATTTCACGATTGGTAATGGTTCGACATACCACACAGACGCAGGGTCAGGAACCTACTTGCTAACCGGCAAGCGAGTCATTTTCACGCGCGGCCCGATGAAGGGTGTCCGTTTCGAAAGATCCGGCAAGGTAACGCTACGGTGGATTGACGAAGACGGAAAACCGGGTCGCGTCCGGTGTGTTCGGCAGGCTTCTTCGGTTTAAACTTCTACCTAGTGAACAGCGGATAAGGATTGACCGCGTTGGCCGGTTCCCACCACTGAGCGTCCTTCGTAGTTCTCAAAATGGCAAAATGGAGATGTGGAGCTTCGGACGAAGCATTTCCCGTACTCCCAACTGTACCAAGCCTTTGGCCGCGCCGCACGCGCTGCCCTTCTTTCAAGCCCTCGGCATATTCTCCGAGATGCGCGTAATAATGAATAGTTTGTCGGTCACCGGAACGGACATACATCGTCTTGCCGCCTGCTTTGGAAACGAACAACTTTTCGATTGTGCCTGGCGACGCAGCGACAACACTGGTGCCTTCAGGTGCCATAATGTCGAGTGCTTCATGCAGACTTGAACCATCGACGCTTTCTTTATTGAAAGTGTCTGAAAGGTCCGACGCACGCACATTAAGCACCGGCACGACTAAATCGCGCATCTCGGATTTGTCAGGCTGACTCGCAGATGCCGTATCCAGTCCGGCAACGGGCGCTGTTGATTCACCAGCCTCGATGTCGACTATTTGAGTCAAAGCCGGCGCGGGGCTTGGCGCAGCATCTGCGGGTCGCGTACTGGCGATCTGGCTGTCACTGTCGGCATTCTCAAGCAGAGTGCCGCCCGCAATAATCCAAAAGGCAGAGGTCAATGTCGCGGTGACGACGACGGTAAGGGTACGGTCAACAATATTCATTGCTATTGTGTAGCAGCTTAACCCTCACGATGCACTCGCTTGTATTTACCGAGTGCTTCGTTGAAGGCTTTTACTACCTCGCCTTCGTCACCGTTCCAAACTGCGCCCGACACCGCGAGAAAATCAGCGCCTGCTTCGATTAAGGGTTGGCAATTTTCCGGAGTGATGCCTCCAATGGCGACTTGCGGAATTTCGAACAGATTGCTCCAAAACTCGAGCAGTTCGGTTTCAGCGCGGTGGTCACTATCTTTGGTGGCACTGGGAAAGAATTGGCCGAAGGCGACGTAATCTGCCCCCTGCTCTCCGGCCTCCATCGCCAAATGGCGGCTGGCATGGCAGGTAACGCCTATCTGGACATCATCCCCGAGCTCCTGGCGCGCATCCTTAGGTGAGCCGTCATTCTGCCCCAGATGCACTCCGTCGGCACCCAAGCGCTTAGCGAGGCCAACGTCATCGTTAATGATAAATGCAACGTCGTGCGCGGCACAGATTTCCTGCAAGGGTGCGGCAAGCTTTGCGGCCTCATGCTGCTCCACCCCCTTAACTCGGAACTGAAACGCAGCGACCGGACCAGCCTGCAAAGCACGGGTCAGGCGCTGCGGAAAGTCACCGCCAACGTCTTGCGGCGAGATGAGGTAAAGTTGGCACTGCGGGATATTGTTGCTCATACACTCCGCATAACGCTGCTATTCGCCATATCCAAGCGCTGACGCCAAAATTCGAACGCCAATGGATGGTCAGGAGTGCCTTATCAGCCCGCAACCGAAGCGCGTTGGATATGGTTGATCGCTTCACCCAAGGCTTCATCAAATTGCACATCATCCATTTGCGCGCGCAATTCTTCCAATAACGCACGGCTGAAACTGGCGATCATACCAGTGTTAACGGCCAGCTCTTCGCAAGCTTCTTCACGGACAAAACCACCAGACAGAGCGACAACCCGCAGAGTTTTGGGATGGTCCACCAATGGCTGATACAGATTCGCTTTCTTCGGGATGGTCAGCTTCAGCATTACCTGCTGACCTTCGGGTAACGCATCGAGGCCTTTAAGGATTTCGGCGAGAACCAGCTCCTCGGCTTCAGCCCGGTCAGGCGCGCTAATTGTGACCTCTGGTTCAAGAATTGGCATCAGGCCGCTAGCAAGAATTTGCCGACCCACTTCAAATTGCTGTGCAACATTTGCCGCAATTCCTTCAGCATTGGCGCTGTTAATCACCGAACGCATCTTGGTGCCGAAAACGCCTTTCGATTTCCCCTTCGCCAGCAGTGCATCAAGATCCGGATTGGGGTTCATCAGCTGCACGCCGTTGGCTTCGTCGGCAAGGCCCTTATCCACTTTAAGGAACGGCACAACACCGCGATCCTTCAACGCTTCAGGAGTCGGCTTGCCTTCAACCTCGCTATCCATTGTCTTTTCAAACAGGATCGCCCCAATAACTTTGCCGCTGGCAAAGCAGGGCGAAGTGATAACACGACTGCGCATCTCGTGGATCTTGCCGAACATTTCTTCGTCGCCAGACCATTCGTCGTCCGAAACACCATAGGCGCGCAACGCCTTCGGGGTTGAACCACCACTTTGATCCAGCGCCGCGATAAAGCCGAGGCCGTTTGCGATTTTATCGGTCATTTGCTGCTGATTCATTGTTTGCTTCCCAAGCTAGACATGGTCCATGCATACGAATGCACGGTGAATAATCCGCGCCTTTAAACAGCAATTCTGCGCTTCGCAACTACGGGCACCATGTTAGGCGCGGCTAAGTGCAGGCACCAAATTTATGGCTATAGAAACACGAGTGCCGCCTCCGCCAAACGGACGCACGGCATGTTGCAACCAGCTGGGGAACATCACAATCATTCCGGTCTTCGGCCTGATTGATATTTCGTTCGGCTGATGTTGACCGTTTTGGCCGAGAATTCGCAAATCCGGCGCGGTCATGCGGATCATCGGCATTCTCGGATCCTGCAATTGCAGTTCTCCGCCTAATTGCGGACTATCGTCCCCCAAGTATCCATCATCAAGATAAGCGACCGCCGACCAAAAACTGCCCGGATGGGTGTGATATTGGTTCGCGCTGCCCTTGCCACTGACATTGGCCCACATTTCCGGAATCCAGCCAAAACGGCTTTCCTCGGGCGATTTAACATCCACAGTCTGGCTGTCGGCCATCTGCATCGCCTTATATACCAAGGCGCGTGCAGCTTCCCCGCCCCATTCGACCATCTGCGTGTTGGAATGCCAACCATTGATGTTAGAAATTTGGACGCCGGTTGCGTCGCGTTCTTGTTCTGCTTGCACTGCTTTTAAAAGAAGGCGCAAACCTTCCTCGCTGGCTAGGGTGTCAGTAATAAATGGCGTTGAGAAAAGATGGAGTTCCTCAGCCACCATTTTACCCCTTCAGCGCCGAAACGCCGGGCAATTCCTTGCCCTCCATCCATTCGAGAAACGCGCCGCCAGCGGTTGATATATAGGTGAAATCACCCGCCACGCCGGCGTGATTCAGTGCCGCAACAGTGTCACCGCCTCCGGCAACCGACACAAGTGAGCCGTCTTGAGTCAGAGCGGCGGCAATCTTCGCCAAAGCTACGGTTGCATCATCAAATGGTTCCGTTTCAAACGCGCCCATCGGACCATTCCAGACCAGTGTACGGCACGTTTTCAGCACATCACCCAATGCCTCAACCGCCTGAGGGCCTACGTCGAGAATCATTTCGTCAGCAGCGACCTCATGAACATTACAGATTCGCAGGCTCGGCGGGTTCGCAGCAAATTCCTTCGCTACCGCTACATCATAGGGCAAATGCACAGTGCAGCCAGCATGGTCAGCTTTGTCCATTATGGCGTTGGCAGTGTCTGTCAGATCATGCTCGCACAATGACTTTCCGACATCCACACCTCGGGCGGCAAGGAACGTGTTCGCCATGCCGCCACCAATAATCAGGTGTTGGACCCGGCCAACAAGGTTTTCGAGAACTGCCAGCTTGGATGAAACTTTTGCCCCGCCTACGACCGCTGCCACAGGTTGCTCCGGACTTTCAAGCGCAGCTTCCAGAGCTTTGAGTTCCTTTTCCATCGCTCTGCCAGCATAGGATGGCAGGATATGAGCGAGGCCTTCGGTGCTGGCGTGGGCACGGTGCGCTGCGGAGAACGCATCGTTGACGTAAAGGTCAGCATTTGCCGCAATGCCCTTTGCAAAGTCAGCATCATTTGCCTCTTCACCATGCCAGAACCGCGTATTTTCAAGCAGACCGATATCGCCATTGCGTAAAATACCGATTGATTGGTTGACCACCAGGCCCTGCACTTCGGGAATGAACATGACTTCGCGGCCAAGCACATCTTCAACTGCGTCTAGCGTCATACTGACCGACATGGTCGAATTACGCTCACCCTTCGGGCGGCCGAAATGGGCTAGAAGCAGCACTTTCGCTCCGGCATCGGCAAGCTCCAGGATGGTGGGCGCAGATGCCTGAACGCGAGTAGTATCGGTCACCGAACCGCCATTCATGGGCAGATTCAAATCGACGCGGACTAAAGCGACCTTGCCGCTAATGTCGCCAAGGTCGTCCAGAGTTTTGAAGCTGCTCATGCCATATTCCTTAAAGGAGGCCCGCCATCACGCCTGCAGTGTCAATCATGCGGTTGGAAAAGCCCCATTCATTATCGTACCACGATACCACGCGGCACAGTTTGCCTTCCATGACCGAGGTTTCGAGGCTGTCGATGGTCGAGCTGGCGGGATAGTGGTTGAAATCGCTGCTCACCAGCGGCTGATCAGTGAAATCGAGCACGCCTTTCATCGGGCCATGCGCAGCCGCCTTCAACGCGGCATTCAACTCGTCTTTGGTAGTATCACGGCCAGGCACGAAGACCAGATCAACAAGCGAGACATTCGGTGTCGGCACACGAACCGAGCTACCGTCCAGCTTACCAGCCAGTTCAGGCAGCACCAGACCGACAGCACGCGCAGCGCCGGTTGTGGTCGGTATCATATTCTGTGCGCCACCGCGGGCACGGCGCATATCGCTATGCATCTGGTCGAGCATACGCTGGTCATTGGTATAAGAGTGGATAGTCGTCATAAAACCGCGTTCGATACCGACGAGATCGTTCAAGACCTTAGCCACCGGAGAGAGGCAGTTTGTGGTGCAACTTGCATTGGAAACAATGACATCGTCTGACGTCAAGATGTCGTGATTGACACCGTAAACGATTGTCGCGCTCACGCCGCCAGCTGGGGCCGAGATCAGCACCCGCTTTGCACCAGCATCCAGATGCGGCTTTGCTGCATCATGCGACTGGAAGAACCCGGTGCATTCCAGAACGATGTCGACACCCATTGCGGCATGCGGCAAATCGCCAGGATTGCGCTCGGACGTGACCGCGATTTTCTTGCCGTTAACGGTTATGCTGTCGGAGTCCGCCGAGACCGTTCCAGGGAAGCGGCCATGGGTTGAATCGAACTGAAAAAGCAGCGCATTCGCTTTGGCATCGGCCAAATCGTTAATCGCCACCAATTCAAGATCGTGATCGCTACGCTCCAAAATCGCGCGTGCCACCAGACGTCCAATGCGTCCAAAACCGTTGATTGCAACCTTAGTCGCCATGGAAGAACTCCTGCTTAACCATTGAGTTTATTAGTAATTTGCGGAACAATCGCGTCCACAGTGAAACCGAATTTCTTGAACAAATCGTCGGCCGGAGCCGAAGCACCAAACCGGTCGAGACCAATGTTGATACCATCAATACCGGTATAACGCTCCCAACCGAAACTGACCCCGGCCTCAATCGAAACTTTCAACGCATCGCCGCCCAGCACATCTGCGCGGTAGGCTGCATCCTGCGCATCGAACAATTCGGCACAAGGCATCGACACGACATCTGCGCCAATGCCCTTAGCTTCAAGCGCTTCAGCGGTTTCAGCCGCCAGTGCCACTTCGGAACCCGTTGCGATAAGCACGACCTTGCGAGCAGCCTTTGCCGAGCGGAGGCGGTATCCTCCTTTGGCAGAACGATTGGTTTCTGCCGACCAGCTGTCATCCCCTTCACCGCGCAATTGCGGAAGGTTCTGCCGCGACAGTGCCAAAATCGAAGGTGTCGACGAAGTCTGCAACGCGAGCGCCCAGCATTCAGCAGTCTCAACTGCATCACAAGGACGGTAAACGTTGAGGTTTGGCACAAGACGAAGGCTCATTACCTGTTCGACTGGCTGATGCGTCGGTCCATCTTCGCCAAGGCCGATGCTGTCATGCGTCATCACATAAACAACCCCGATTTGCTGCAGCGCAGACAGGCGGATCGCATTGCGGCAGTAATCACTGAAGATCAGGAACGTACCGCCGTACGGGACAACGCCGCCATGCAGCATCATACCATTCATCGCAGCAGCCATGCCAAATTCGCGAATGCCGTAATACATATAACGGCCGGAATAATCATCGGCGCCAAACGGCAGTGTGCTCGGCGTTTTGGTATTGTTCGAACCGGTTAAATCCGCCGAGCCGCCGATCAATTGCGGCAGTTTTTCGGTCAACGGTCCAAGCGCCATTTCAGAAGATTTTCGCGTCGCGACATTCTTCGGATCAGCCGCTAAGCTCTTGATATGATCGGCAATTGCGGGACCTGCGAGGTCGGAAATGCTGCCAAGGCGCGACTGCAATTCTGCCTTTTTCGCAGAACCATCAAGCCGGGCCTGCCAAGCGCCGTGCTCGGTCTTGCCGCGCTCTCCAGTGGCATGCCAATCGGATAGTATATCTGATGGAACCACAAACGGCTCAGACGTCCAGCCCAAAGCCTCACGAGCGCCGGCAATTTCCTCCGCTCCGAGCGGTGCGCCGTGCGTGGCAGAAGTGCCTTGTTTGGTCGGGGCACCTTTTCCAATAACTGTTTTGCAAGCGACTAGGGATGGGCGTTCATCCTCCATCGCTTCTTCGATTGCACGGCTGATATCGGCGAAATCATGGCCGTCGCAGCTCACAACGTGCCATCCACCGGCCGCATGACGAGCCTTTACATCCTCGCTAGTCGAAAGGTCCGCAGCGCCGTCAATCGTGATATTGTTGTCGTCCCATAACACATTGAGCCCGCCCAGCTTCAAATGACCGGCAAGCCCGACAGCTTCGTGGTTGATGCCTTCCATCAGGCACCCGTCACCAGCAATGGCCCATGTCCGGTGGCTGACGAGATCATCGCCGAAATGCGCGTTTAACTGGCGCTCAGCGATCGCCATGCCGACTGCCATCGCCACGCCTTGCCCCAATGGACCGGTGGTGCATTCAACGCCATCGAGTAGAAAATTCTCGGGGTGCCCCGCACACGGACTACCCAGCTGGCGAAAATTACGGATGTCATCCATCGTCGGCTGCGCATAACCTGACAGGTGCAGCAGCGAATAAATCAGCATTGACCCATGACCAGCTGACAAGACGAAACGGTCACGGTCAGCCCAATCAGGCGCGGAAGGATCAAATTTTAAATATTTCGACCACAGCACTGTCGCGACATCGGCCATGCCCATCGGCATGCCGGGATGTCCGGAATTGGCGGCCTGGACTGCGTCCATCGAAAGGGCACGGATGGCATTGGCCATGGGTGCCATGCGGGACGGATCGAGGCTCATTCGGGAAGCTCCTGCCGGAAGTGTTTTATGGCCGAATTGCTGGCGCGTTGGCCTATTGATTCGGTGTGATTCGAGACGGTGGAAGCCTTCGCGGAGAGACTGCATCAGGTCAAGGACAGTGCGCCACATCTTCCCCGTTCTTGTGCGCGTCCCTCGCTCAAACTCTGTCCCCGCCTTACGAATTGCGCGAAACTGTCAACAAGACGCCGCAAACCTTTGCGCCCACTGGGCAAATGCGATAAAAACACGGTATGACCGAGGAACGAATTGAAATCGCAGTGAAGCGCATTGAAGCTGCGCTGGCCAGAATTTCCACTGTAGCGGATGCCTCAAGCCCTGAGCCAGCAGCACCGCAAGCCGACGCCTCGGCGTTGGCCCAGAAGCATGAAATGTTGCGCAAAACAGTATCTAGCACGTTGAATGAACTTGATGAATTGATCGGGGAGCTTGGCCAATGAGCGAAGTCAAACTGTCAATCGCCGGGCGGGATTACACCGTTGCCTGCGCCGAAGGTGAAGAGGCGCATGTTATAAGCCTGGGCGGGCTTATCGACGAAAAACTGGGCCAATTGAGAGGAAGTCTTTCTTCGAGCGAATCCCAGAACCTCCTGTTCGGCGCGCTTTTCTTAGCCGACGAATTGCATGAGGCGCGGAAGACTGCCGCAAGTGCGACAGCGAAATTGGAAGCGCAATCCGGAATTGTTGCAAATGCCGAGCGCGAGGCCAATCTCGCCAAAGGAAAGCAAGACGATCTCAAACTCACGGTTGCTCGCCTCGAAGAAGAACTCGACGGCTTACAATCAGCGCAGCAGCGCCAATCGGCAGAAGCGAACGATATACGTATCGAATTGGAGAGTCTGCGCGAGAAAACCGATGCGGCAATTTCTGAAAAAGAAACGCTAGCCTCGCAAGTGGCTCAATTAACGCGCGAACGTGACACGTTGATTAAACAAATCCAAAGCAAGGACCTGCTCCTTGAGCGGGCCAACGCCTTGGTACAGGAAAGCAAAGCCAGAGCTGCTCCAGTTTCAGCGCAAGTATTGGCAAGCAGCGGCGACTTGGCGGGTGACCCTGAACTGGCACCATCATTGGAACGATTCGCTGATCTTTTAGAAAATTGTGCGGATAAGCTTGAGAGCAAGGCTCCGGCCTCCTAGATAGGAGGAGGCGGGGCTACCCGGTACGAGCCGAAGAACATCGCTGAGGCTATAATTAAATCCTAGGGAGCTGTCCCTGTCCAGAGTAACGGTTCGTCCGGGGCTCTGATGCATATGGCGCCCACCTGACGTTCTGGCGTCGGCGGATATCCGGAGAACGACCCATGGTGGTCTCGCCACTTCTCCAGCGCGGCAATAGGCAAAAATTACAGATGAGCGACAAAGCGAGCCTGAGAAAAGACTTACGAGCCGCTCGAGCAGCACATGTGAAAGCGATCCCGGCAAATGTACGTGCGCTGCTGTTTCGCCAGCCTCCAGCACCGCTGTTGGCGTTGATACCAACGTCGGCTATTATCGGACTTTATCACGCAGGCCGTGATGAAGCTCCCGCAGCCGCCTATGCGCGGTTTTTCTCAGAGTCTGGCCATACTATAGCCTTGCCCCGCTTCGATGGCGACGATGAAGCGATGCAATTTGCTGAGTATGACGATCCATTTGGTGAGAGCGGACTTGAAAAGGGAATATCAGATATAATGCAGCCCACGGGCGATTCTCGTGCGCTGACGCCTGATGTGCTATTTATGCCTGTGATTGGCTTTACCGCGTCAGGTGAGCGTCTTGGCCAAGGCGGCGGCCATTACGATCGCTGGCTCGCAGCGAACCCCGAAACGATAACCATTGGCATGGGTTGGGACAGTCAGTTGATGGATGAACTACCCATCGAACCGCATGACCAGAATTTGACCGCGGTGGTGACCCCCACCCGCTTATACGGACCATTTTGATGCGTGAAGAACCCTCCGCCCGGATCCCTCTTGGAATCTTGGGCCTTCTAGTTGGCCTTACGATTTATGCGATCCTGATCGCGCGCTATCTGCCCGACCTGATCGACGGCTGGCCGACATTGATTCAGACCGTGATCTATCTGATTCTTGGCGTAATCTGGCTGTTGCCACTGCGCCGGTTCCTGATCTGGATGGAAACGGGCAAATGGGGCGAGTAAGCGCAAAGTAGCACTCCACAGAAGGGCGCGTCGTCGGCTCACGACAAACCAATCCCGCAAGTGCGGACTGGTTCGATTTGATGATTTAGGATTTTCCCAAGTGGCGCGAGTGACGAGACTTGAACTCGCGACCTCCGGCGTGACAGGCCGGCGCTCTAACCAACTGAGCTACACCCGCATATTTGGGCAAGCACCGCTTGGGAGAGGCGCAGTTAGGGCAGCTTCCGAATGCTGTCAACGCACAAAAACGCCAAAAATCACGCCGCGCTCATAAGTTCTGCATTTGGCCCAAAAATGCGCATAGCTTTAGGCGCATTAACCATATTTTTTACTCTGTGTGTCATCTGACCTGCACCTCGGTTTTCGAGTTTGGGAGTGTTGCGCGATGCGGTTGGGAATCACAGCAGGCCTGATTGCCTGTGCACTGGCAACAGCCGCTCATGGTCAAATGACCTTGCAGTCCTCGCGTGCGGTCTATGTAGAGCGCGATGCGCCAAATCAAACTGGCAAGATTATCGAACCTGCATCCACTCTGATGCGCGGCGACACAGTTATTTTAATGGTCGAGTGGCAAGCCGGTGCCCAAACACGCGATCTGACAATTTCCAGCGCCGTCCCAAAGCAACTAGCGTTCCAACAAAGCAGCGTGGATGCGTATGCGGTATCCGTTGATGGAGGCCGCAATTGGGGCAAAATCGGCACGCTTCGAATCACAGACCGTTACGGCGAACGCGTTGCATCGGTTGAAGATGTCACGCATCTGCGCTGGCGCATAAATGCAACCCGCGCCAAGGGCAACATTACCTATAGCGCGATTGTCCGCTGAATCAGCGCGGGGTTAGTCAGTCAAAAGCAAGACTGGCGTTTCGACCAATTTCTTAAATTCCTGGATAAAGCTCGCCGCATCGTACCCATCGACAACGCGGTGATCGCAGCTGATCGAGATGTTCATGAGTTTACGCTTCTCAATCCGTTCACCGCCATTACCATCTGGCACAAACATCGGCCGTTCAATAATCCGGTTGGGGCCGATAATCGCAACTTCGGGGCGATTGATAACAGGCGTGGTGGCAACGCCGCCTAATGGACCAAGCGATGTAAGCGTCAGGGTCGAACCCGAAAGCTCATCCGATTTGGCTGAGCCATCACGCGCCGCCCCCGCCAACCGGCCTATTTCTCGCGCTAATTGCCATAAATTTTTCGCCTGAGCGTCGCGAATTACCGGAACCATCAGACCGCCATCGGTTTGGGTGGCAACGCCAAGGTGCACCGAACCGTGCCGCGTTACGATATTGGCCTCATCGTCATACCGGGCATTGATCATCGGGAATTGCGGAATGAGCTTGCAGATGGCCGTAATTATAAGCGGCATCATTGTCAGCTTGGGCTTGTCACCGCGATTGGCGTTCAGATCGGCTCGCATTTCCTCAAGATCGGTGACGTCGACTTCTTCAACGTAGGAAAAGTGAGGAATATTGCGCTTCGATGCCGCCATATTCTGCGCGATGCGCTTACGAAGGCCGATGACTTTTACTGTCTCGTCGCCGCGGCTTGCCGCAGCAGGAGAAAAGCCAGCGCCGGCATTATAAGACAGGAACGCGTCCAAGTCAGCATGACGAATACGGCCATCTTCGGCAGGCTTAACTTCGGCTAGATCAATGCCCATATCTGCCGCACGTTGGCGGACTGCGGGGCTGGCGAGCACTTTGGTGGCTAGTTGAGCCGTATTTGATTGGGCCTTAGCAACCGGCTCCGGAGCGGGTGCCGATGCTGGAATCGGCGTCGGTGTGGGTGCCGGTGCTAATGCTGTAGCTGGCGCAGGATTTGGCGCTTCCTTCACTTCCGGCTCAGCAGCCGCTGCTGGCTCGGCCGCAGGCTCATTCTCTTCGGCAACGGCTTCAGGGATTCCACCTTCGACCTCAACCACAACCAGCATAGCGCCGATTGCGACCATATCCCCTGCTTCGCCTGCAACTTCGACAACTGTGCCCGTAACCGGGCTTTCCATCGGGACCGTCGCTTTGTCGGTCATCATATCGACGATTTCCTGGTCTTCTTCGACCCGGTCACCGACCTTGACGTGCCAATCGACGATCTCAGCTTCGGCGATACCTTCGCCAATATCGGGCATGTTGAATGTGAAACGGCTCATGGCTCAGGCTTTCATAATCTTGTCGATGGCTTCACCGATACGGACGGGGCCAGGGAAATACGCCCATTCAAGGCTATGCGGATAGGGTGTATCGAAACCGGTGACGCGTTCAACCGGCGCTTCGAGGTGGAAGAAGCACCGCTCCATAACCAGAGCGGACAATTCTGCGCCAAACCCGGCAGTGCGCGTTGCCTCATGGACAATCAGACAGCGCCCGGTTTTCTTAACCGACGCCTCGATCGCTTCGATATCGAGCGGCACAATAGTCCGCAAATCGAGGATTTCAGCGTCGATTCCCTTCTCGCGGCACACCGCCTCAGCCACATGGACCATCGTGCCGTATGCGAGCACGGTCATAGCCTCGCCCTCTTGCACAATGCGCGCCTTACCAAGCGGGATTGAATAATGTCCCTCCGGCACGATGCTGTCGCGGTGTTTCTTCCACGGCTCGACCGGCTTGTCATAATAGCCAGTGAAGGGTGCGTTGTAGATGCGTTTTGGCTCGAAGAATATGACCGGGTCATTATCCTCAATTGCCGCAATCAGTAGGCCCTTTGCATCATAAGGTGTTGCCGGGATTACAGTTTTAAGACCTGCCACATGGGCAAATAATGCTTCCGGGCTCTGGCTGTGTGTCTGACCGCCGAAAATACCGCCGCCAAAGGGGGAGCGGACTGTCATTGGTGCAATATATTCACCGGCTGACCGGTAGCGCAAACGTGCCGCCTCTGAAATAAGCTGGTCAAGCCCGGGATAGATGTAATCAGCGAACTGAATTTCCGGCACGGGGCGCAGGCCATAGGCCCCCATCCCCACCGCCGCACCAATGATACCGCATTCGGAAATTGGCGTATCAAAAACGCGGTTCTTACCATGCTTCTCCTGCAGCCCGGCGGTTGCACGAAAAACACCACCGAAATAGCCGACATCTTCGCCCATCACGACAATATCGGGGTCTTCGGTCATCTTCAGATCGAGCGCTTCATTAATTGCTTCGATCATATTGAGACGGCGTTCGGCGCCCGCTTCCGGGGAAGCTTTGTCGTTTGTTTGCGTGCTCACGATCCGGGCCTCCCTTCGGGAAACTTGGTCTCTCGCTCGCGGATCGCCTGCTCGCTTTGCTCCTTCAAATGCCAAGGTAGTTCTTCGAACACATCCTCGAACATCGTGCGGAACGGGTGGTGCAGGCCATGGCCTAGGATGCCGTTCTTCTCAGCTTCTTTGGTTGCGGCCTTAACTTCTTCTGCGCAGGCAAGGTCCATCGCCACCTGGCGCTCTTCGTCCCATTCACCAAGCTCAATAAGATGATTTTTCAGACGCGTTACCGGATCGCCCAGCGGCCATTCTTCGCGCTCTTGTGCCGAACGATATCCGCTGGGGTCATCAGACGTTGAATGCCCCTCTGCGCGATAGGTGAAATGTTCAATCAATGTCGGACCGCCATTGGCACGAGCGCGGTTGGCAGCCCAGCGCTCTGCAGCATAGACCGCGAGCGGATCATTGCCGTCGACCCGGATCCCAGCGAGGCCATATCCAAGCGCGCGCGCTGCAAACGTCGTGCGTTCACCGCCCGCAAAACCCGAGAAACTCGAAATTGCCCATTGGTTGTTGATCACATTCAAAATGACGGGGGCATTATACACTGTGGCAAAAGTGCAGGCGGCGTGGAAGTCACCTTCAGCCGTTGAGCCCTCGCCCACCCATGTCGCAGCGATCCGGCTGTCGCCCTTGATCGCGCTGGCCATCGCCCAACCCACAGCCTGCGGCGTTTGGGTCGCGAGGTTGCCGCTGATCGAGAAGAAGCTGTGTTCCCGGCTCGAATACATGATCGGAAGCTGACGCCCCTTCAGCTTGTCGCCTTTGTTCGAATAGATCTGGTTGATCATTTCAATCAACGGATAGCCGCGCGAGATCAGGATGCCTTGCTGGCGATAAGATGGGAAAATCATATCGTCGCTCGCGAGAGCCATCGCGGCGGATATCGAGGTCGCCTCTTCACCTGTACATTTCATATAAAAGCTGGTTTTGCCCTGGCGCTGTCCACGAAACATCCGTTCATCAAACGCATGCACCATGGCAAAAGAGTGCAGCATCGTCCGCAAGGTATCCGGATCCAGTTTCGGATCCCACGGGCCATGGGCCTTGTTGTCATCTCCCAGAACACGAACGAGATCATAGCATAGCGAACTGGTTTCGATTGCATCGCAAACCTCGTCGGGCCGCGCCTGCGCGCCAGCTTCGGGCACGTGAATATGGGCAAAGTCCACGGGGTCGCCAGGGCGATAGGTTGGTTCGGGAACATGAAGCTCCAGCGCGGGCTTGTTTGCCCCCTTGCCTGCTGCTTCGTCGGGCCGGTTGGCCATAATCCTACTCTCCCCAGAGTGCCCTGCGCTCACATTTTGAGCGAGAGATGCAATCTTACGCGATGGCGTTATTTTATTTCACAAGCGGGCTCGGGTCAAGTTTTGCAGATTAGACTGCAATCGGTGCCTTCAACGCACCTTGCGGCAGATAGTCCGCGACCGTAAAATCCTCGATAGAATAGTCAAAAATTGTGTCCGGCCTTCTGCCAATTTCAAGCCTCGGCTTGCCTTCCGGTCCCCGCGAAAGCTGTTCTTCGACCAAATCTCCATGATTGAGGTAGAGATGGGTATCGCCGCCCATCCACACGAATTCGCCTGGCTCCAGATCGGTTTGCTGGGCAATCATCCGTTGCAATAATGCGGCCGACCACAGGTTGAAAGGCAACCCCAAGGCGACATCGCAGCTGCGTTGATAGAGCGCGCAATTGAGGCGCCCATCGGAAACGTGAAACTGATAGGTTTTGTGACACGGCGGCAGCGCCATCTGGTCAAGCTGGGCGACATTCCAGCCCTCTATAATATGACGGCGGCTACCCTGATTATTCCGCAGCGATTCGATAACTTCGGCGACTTGGTTGATGCCTGGGCCTTTGCGATAGGTGCCATCCGGCTGGTATTGATAGGTAGGCCAGTCGACCCATTGCTTGCCGTAAACGGGGCCAAGCTCGCCCCATCTTGCCGCGAAAACCTCATCCTTGACTATCTTAGCCGAAAACTCTTCGCGGGTTATCTCGCTACCGGTTTCGCGTCGATAGGTCTCGAGCGGCCAATCCGTCCAAATCTGGACATTCTGCCGGCACAATTCCCGAATGTTTGTGTCGCCGGTAAGAAACCACAACATCTCGCGCGTGGCGGTTTTCCAATAAACGCGCTTAGTTGTTAGCAGCGGCATTTTCCCGTCTGCCAGATCGAACCGCAAGATCGCGCCGAAGACGGACTTCGTGCCCACTCCGGTCCGATCGACACGTTCGCTGCCATGCTGCCAAATATGGCGCATCAGATCAAGATATTGCCACTCAGGATGGCGATCATCAGCTTGGCGATTCGGGAAGCCAGGATTGTTCATGCGCTGGTTCTAGACACGGCGGGGGCAGCTTGCCACCCCACCCGGGCATCCGTGACGCAGCCATGCTTGATAAAATGGAAAATCATTTTGGAACAACTTCTTGCGCGAACCATTACGAAGCCAATCAAGGAGTTTTAAACTATGCAAATTATCGTTCTTATCCTCAGCATTCTTCTGCCACCTGTGGGTGTCGCGATCAAACACGGTCTCAGTAACGATTTCTGGATCAATCTGATCTTGACGATTTTGGGAGTGATACCCGGCATCATCCATGCGCTTTACGTGAATTTCCTTCGATAATTTCACGAAGGTACACGCGATTAAATCAGGCGGCACCTGGCAACAGTCGCCGCCTGATTTTTTGTGTCATGGTCTTACCGCAAGACTGACGATGCCAAGAGCAAATGTCAGCAATCCCAAACCGGTAGAGAGATGCCACCGCAGCTGGATCCAACCAGAACCACCAAGACCCAGCTTGCGATCCACCAATGGTGACACCATCAGAAACAGTCCCAGCCACAGCAATGACGGTTCAGGCCAAGCCCAGCCTAGCGTCCATGGCAAAAACAACCCTAAACCTATTAGGCTAGGCAAAACCGCGGCGGCATACGCCCATTTCGGTGCATCCGGATTAGCCAAAGATTGACCCCACCAAACTCCCCCGAGAAAGCTGAAAATCAGCGCGGCATAGGCAAACCCGCCAGCCAGAGCGATCCAACCCCACTCGCCACCAGCCAAAAATAGGTAAAGCGCGAGCACCTGTGGTAGCAGCCCGGAATAGCCGAGCAACCGGACCCAGCGGAACGACTGCGGCGGAATATCATTGTTCATTGAAACCGGCACTTTCTTGCCCGAGTTACGACAGGCACCATCTTCTTCTTATGTCAGATGCAAAGAAACCATCCCGCCAGCGTGCGGTTCCCAGTTCGCGCTTGTCGCGTCTCTCCGGTTTCGGGCGCTTGGCCGGCGGGATCGCTGGCGGCATGATGGCAGAAGGGGCCAGGCGGCTGGCAACTGGACAATTGCCGAAACTGGAGGACATGATTCTTACGCCGGGTAATGCGATGCGCCTTGCAGATCGCCTATCGCACCTGCGCGGCGCGGCGATGAAGCTGGGCCAAATGATTTCGATGGATGCGGGCGATATTTTGCCGCCTGAATTGTCGAATATCCTCGCAAGCCTCCGCGATCGGGCGAATTTTATGCCGCCGCGTCAATTGCAGCAAATATTGCGCGCTGAGTGGGGTGATGACTGGCGCTCCAAATTCGCCGATTTTCATATGCAACCAATCGCGGCAGCCTCTATCGGTCAAGTCCATAAGGCGGTTACGCACGACGGACGCACCCTAGCAATTAAGGTTCAATATCCCGGCATTCGCGAAAGCATTGATGCCGATGTCGACAATGTTGCGACCCTGCTGCGAATGTCCAATATGATACCTCCGCAGTTGGAACTGTTCCCGCTCCTCGAAGCCGCCAAGGCGCAGTTACATGAGGAAGCCGATTACCAGCGCGAGGGCGAACAAATGCAGCTCTATCGCCGGTTGCTGGAAGGTGAAGATGGTTTTGTTGTGCCAATATTGGACGAAGAATTTACAGGTGACCGTGTCATCGCGATGAGTTTTGAATCCGGTGTACCGATTGAAAGTCTTGAGACAGTAGATCAGGACACACGGAACCAAGTGACCGAACGTGTTATTCGTCTGGTCATGCGCGAATTGTTCGAATTCGGAGTGATGCAAACCGACCCGAATTTCGCCAATTTCCAATACCAGCCCGATACCGGCAAGATTGTGCTGCTCGATTTCGGCGCGACACGCCTTGTTTCAGCGAAAATCCAATCTTCCTATCGGAACCTGCTTGTCGCGGCGTTGGATGGTGACGCCGATGATGTTCTGGTTGCTTCTGCCGCCGCGGGGTTCGTGAATCCTGCCGCATTAACACGCCACCGCGCCAGCGTTGAAAACATGACCCAAATCATTCTCAATGAATTCGCACGAGAGGAACCTTTTGACTTTGGCGACCGGGCCTTCGTGGCGGTGCTCAGGGACGAAGGAATGCGCATCGCCGCAGACCGCGAGGCATGGCACTTGCCGCCTGCCGAAACGCTGTTCGTCCAACGCAAGGTCAGCGGAACCGCCATGCTCGGCGCACGGCTCAAAGCTAAAGTCGCTGTGCGGGAAATCTTGGCCGAAGCGCTCGAATGGAACGCTCCGGCATAACTAAAATCAGTCAATCACGATCCGACCGATCAACTTGCGGCCTTCGGCATCGGGCTGCATTTCTACGTCGATTGTCTCCTCGACTTGGCTATCCGTGGCAAAGTTTCGAATTAAACGGACTGTTACAACAGACGGACCATTCGGATTGCGCCGGTCGACCGAGAACGTGTTGATCTCGATCCGGTAAGTGCCGTCAGGTGCCTCACGAAGCTGATATTCCTCCGGGCCATAGCCGCCTGTTAAATCATGCGTATAGCGCGCGCCCGCGCGCGAGGTCTCGTTGCTGAATCCAACTTCTTCGCCCGATGGCTCACGCACCCACAGATCCAGATCGGTGCGCGGCGTATTCCATTCCGCTACCACCCTCACATCAACCGGCAAAGCCGCGACAAATTGCGAATCGAGCATCACGCCTTCCGCCTGCTGACCACCAAGCTCGACTATCAGTGCGTTAGCTTCAGCCAAGGCAATCTCGCCGACTTTTTCGTAAATGCCCTCCCAACGCTTCATCGCCACGCCAACCATGATCTTTTGCGCTTCGACGATATCGTCGCGATTGTCGGTCCGGCGGCCCCGTTCGGCATAGGCCTGTGACAGAGCCATCAAAGGTTGCGGGCGGTCAGATTCGGTATCTGCCAGCAGTTTGAGCAGCCATATGGCGCGATCTGCGTCCCCGTATCGCAGCAACCTTTGGGCGACGATTGCCAAAGTCTGATTGTCCTTGGATGGCAAATCAAGCGCAGCTTCGGCAGCGCGCCTCGCTTCTGCCTCTCGGCCAGCGCGGAAATGCCATTCAGCCAGATCGAGATAGAACAGCGGGATTGAGCCGTACTGTTTTTCGGTATTGGCGACGGCTGCAGGCCAATCGGGTCCCGCCTTGGCCCATGCGGCGATATAAGGGCGGTCTACCGACCATTCCGCAGTTTCGATTGTTTCCCTCAGATCATCGCGCAATCCGGAACTGACGTTGGAACGCTCACCCTCCTGGCTGGCTCCATCCCCGACAATACCTTCAACAGTCACATCGCCAGCTATTTCAATTTCTTCATCGGTCACTGCCGAAGCACCAACTGGCGTTTCCTGAAGCCGCTGAGGAATACGAGAGGCAGTAACGATAATACGGTCTTCGTCACTTTCCAGCCTATCATTGGCGCCGCCAGTAACGCGTGCTGGCGGCGGCGGAGGGGGCTGCGAAACAGCAATCGGCGATGGCGGTGGTGCCATGGGGCGGGATTCCGCCGCAGCTTCCTCAGTTACAGCGTCCACGGCCGCATCGGCACGACTCTTATTCACGTTACGCTGCGGGCCGGCCCACCACCGCTTCCGCGCTTCCCAATATCCAATCAGTTCATCACGGTAGGCCTGGTCGAAATCGCGCGCGATTGCCTCTTGCTGATCTTTGATCTGGTCAAACCGCGCTCTCAAGTCCTTGGGATAGCTGCCTGGCGGAACAAAGCCTGCTTCGACATAATCCTCAGGCGTTTCCAACACGATAAAGCTCACACCCGGGACCGCGACTGACCATCGCCTCGCTTGCTCCGCCAATTCTTCGCTACCCATTGCATCTCTCGACAGCGCGATATGTTGCGCAGCCCAAAGCGCGCCCGGCGCGGTGAAATTAGGAATCAGCGGAGAGGATGCCCGGATTGCCACCCCATCGACCATCAGCTCACCATTTTGCGGCATCGGCCCGACCAAACGGTAACGCCCGTTAGCAGCAGGCAATGCGCGCACTTCAACCGCCCTCTTGTTGCTATCGGTTACAGTCGGCAAGGCAGAGGGCGTAAGTGCCAACTGGACGACCTCTTCGTCCTTGGCCCCGCCTATATCGACAAAGGTCCCGCCGAGCATCCGGGCCTGTCCTTCAAGCCAGGCACGGTCCGATTCCTGTCCGGAGCCTAGCGCGACCAACCGGCAACCTGCCGCTGACAAATTCTCGCGATTTCCAATTGTGGCGCGCCCATCAGTAAACAGGATGCAAGTCCCGTTGCTGTCCGCCAATGCTTTGGCCAAACCATCGAAGCTGGTGCCACCTGCATAGCGCACATTCCCCAGAACACCGCCGAGGTCCTTGACTGCCACGTTTCGTATCTCGGCTTGGCCGCTGTCGAACAACACCAAGCGCACGCTCGACACGCCCAATTCTCTCGCGATTTTCTCGGCAAGGCCCGCTTCGCGCACTAGCTCATCATCAAGCCGCGAAACCGACCGGTCCCATGCAATAGTCAGGGCGCCTTTACTGGAATCACCTGCTCCTGTCGGAGTTTCTCCGCTGAGCTCAAAGAATGCCCCCTCGCCCGGATGCTCGCTCATTGTCAGCCCATCTTTAACGGGGGCATCGAACGCAATCTCTCCGTCGATCTCTCCATTTCCGGTGGCGATGAAATTGGCGCCATCTGCGCGCCATTTGATGCCTTTGCGGCTATCTGGCGTGATGCCTCGTATGCTGATCGAAAAATTGCCAACCTCGCTGGTCTCGATCGGCAGAATATAGCGCTGCCCCGTGTCGAGCGGACTGACAAAACGGATGCGGATAGTGCGACCCTGCTTCGGGAAAATTGGATAGACCCGCGTTTCGAACCGGTCGGAAAAATCGACTTCGGCCAATCCCGGATCGATTCTGCGCACGACGCGCTTTTCAAACGCCACTCTAGCCCGGTCACGTGGCTGCAAGACGCCGTCAATCATCACCCCGTTCACATCGAGAGCATAGCCGGTCACAATGCTTCCCTTGGGCATAGAAAGCGCAAATTGCCCTTCCAAGGTCTGGTCTGTCGGATTTGCGAAGCGCACAGTCATTTCGGTGGTCGCCAAGCTGCCATGGCGGCGAACCTCTATGTCGAGGCGTTCAATGGAAAGCTCTTGGCTGTCTTCACCAACGACCCCGTCAACGGTTGCACTTAATTGCGGCGAAGGGCGTTCTTCGGCAGCCGAAACTGGCGGAGACAATGCGAAAGCCGCTGCGGCGGCCAACAGTAACGGTTTAGTAAGGCGCATGTTTCCACTCCCAAGAAATTTAGGCTGGCAAAAGTTCAGAACTCTTACCTTAAATGTAACACTATATCATGCCGAGAGCGATGAACCTACGCTGACTAGAAGCCCGATGGCCACACCTCTGCTATTCGGCCGACAATTGAGCGGCAATCCAGCGATCAATATGGTTCTCCAACACATCAAGCGGCACAGCACCATTTTCAAGCACCGCATCATGAAACGCCCGGAGATCAAAATTCTCGCCCAGCGCATCGTTAGCTCTATCGCGCAATTCACGAATCTTCAGCTCGCCAATTTTATAAGCGACAGCTTGGCCCGGCCGCGTGATATAGCGATTGACCTCGGCATCGACATTACCGGGCGTCAATGCGGTATTGTCGAGCATATAGGCGACTGCTTGTTCCTTGCTCCAACCTTGGTCATGGATGCCGGTGTCCACCACCAGCCGCGTTGCACGCCACATTTCATAGCTGAGCCGGCCCATTTGCTTGGCAGGGGTATCATACAGTCCCATCTCGATGCCGAGGCGTTCGGAATAGAGTCCCCAACCCTCGACAAATGCCGTGAAGAACGTGCCGTTTGCGCGCAAAGGGTGGATATCCAGTTCCTGTTGCAAGGCGATTTGGTGGTGATGCCCCGGCACCGCTTCATGCACGCCCAAGGCAGGCAATTCCCATAAAGGGCGTTGATCCAGTTCAGTCGTGTTGACGCGGTAAATGCCCGGCTGTCCGGTCGCCAGCGATCCTCGCTCATAATAGGCGGTCGTGTTGCCCGGTGCTTGCGCAGCCGGAATAGGCGATACGGTGTATGGCTGACGCGGCAAATTACCGAAAAGCTTTGGCATAAACCCGTCGATCTGCTTCGCCAATGCGCTCGCGTGCATAATCAGTTCTTCGGGAGTTTTGGCGTAATATCTGGGGTCTGTGCGCAAATGCTCGATAAACTCTTCACGGCTTGCGAATCCGGCCTCGCGCGCCACTTCAACCATTTCAGCGCGAATGCGGGCAACTTCTGACAGGCCAAGGTTGTGAACTTCATCAGGCGTCATATCGGTCGTGGTGAAACTGCGGACACGGTAAGCGTAATAGTTTTTCCCGCCCGGCGTACCGGACACACCGGGCGCACCCGTCCGGCAATTTGGCATGTACTCACGGACATAAAAGTCCAGGAAATCGGCATTCGCAGGATATACGCCATCTTCGATCGCTGCTGCGGCGCGCTCCTTCATCATTTCCCATTTCTCTTCGGCAATGAAGCTGGGTCGCTCTCCGTAGAAGGGTTTGAATATTGGCGAATCTTCCGCGTTCTGCTTGTTGCCCTCTGCTATCCGTTCTTCGAAACCCTTCATCGGCTGGCAAGCTTGCGTCAGCCCGCGCGCCACCGCTTCGCGCGACCGTGCGATCCCTTGCGCATTGATTGCGGGAAAAGCTTCCAGACGGCCCAAGTAGGATTCATAATCCGCCTCTGTGAATAGCGGCGAGCTGTACGGCAGGGAATCCACCGCCCTGCTCCAAGCCCCGCGATTGGTGAACAAAATATAGCGGGTATGGTCAAACGCAGACCCTTCGATATTGTCGTTCAGGCTTTGCAACAATATCGCGTAATCAACCCGCAAATCTTGCGGCAATGCGTCTTCATCAATCGCGGAAAGCCGCGCTAGATATGCTTTTGTTTCAGTTATTTGCCGGTCATATGCCTCAATCGATAGATCGCCCAGTTTCCCGTCACCACGGCGGTCGCCGATACTGGTCGCCAGATAGGGGCTGTTGTCTAGTGTCCACTGCCAAATCTCTTCTCGAAGCTGCGTGTAATCATCAGCGGGGGCGGCGTAGGCTGGAGCGACTATGGCAACGCTCAAAAGCGCGGCGGCAAAAAATGACTTCATGCGAATATTCTCCTGATTATCGTCAGCCTATTGCGAGGATGGCTCTGGGTCCAGTAGGACGGCTGGATGAAACGAAAACCAGCTGTACTTTTCGTCTGTCTAGGCAACATCTGCCGCTCTCCGCTGGCGGAAGCAGCATTCCGCTTGGCCGCTCAGGAAGCCGGACTGGACGCAAAAACAGATTCCGCCGGAACCGCAGCCTATCATATCGGCGCTCCTCCAGACCCACGTAGCATTGACACAGCGGCGCGGAATGGTGCCGACATCCGTCATTATCGGGGCCGCCAGATCAAACAGAGCGATTTTATAAACTTCACTCATATTTTCGCCCTGGACGAGAGCAATCTGGCCGATATTCTGCAAATGGCTCGAACTGAAAATTCGGCCGAAATAATGCTCCTTATGGATACGCTTGCCGGATATGAGGGACGGACTGTTGCAGACCCTTATTACGGCGACGATGCCGGTTTTGACGTCACTTGGGATGACGTCAGTAGGGCCGCAGACGCCTTGGTCAAATCTCTCAAACAGCAGACTTCTTACTGAGGCGTACTGAAAAACTTCAGATAAGCTGAACCTGCGTTAACCAAAAAATAGGCTGATTGCGAATAGGGCGGATTGAACATTTCTTCATTCTGGGAATCCTATCTGTGAAATTGCAATCTCTTGCCATAACCGTTGCTGCCGCTGCGATGACAATCTCCGCACCTGCTCTTGCTCAGGATGCCAGTTTGGAAGCACGTTTCCAAATTCTGGAACAGCGCATTCAAGCGCTAGAAGCTCAAAATCAGGAGTTGCGCGAAGAATTGGAAGCGGAACCGGAAAGCCGAGAAGCGGTACCGGCTCTGCGAGCACCTCAGGCAGTTCCTCCTGCGCCTGTGCAGGCGATTGCAACAGAACAATCGCCAGATGGCATCGTGGGCACCAATTCAGCCTATTCTTACAAGATTCTGGACCATTCGGAAAATGTAAACACACGTCCGCTGGTCCAATTGAACGCTATCGCAAATGGCCAGCTTAAGAACCGTGTGACCCTATCGGGCGGCGCGACTGTCCTCATGGATAAGCAATGGAGCAATACAGCTGATAAATTCGGCTATCTGATGCGCAACCCGACCTCTGCGAACCAGATTGGCAAGGACGTATCCGAAGCTGTGATACACTCCGCACAATTGGCTGTAACTGCCCGTTTGGATGATGATTTCACTGCCTATGCGGAGCTTCTCTACGATCCGCAGCAGAGTTTTGGCCAAGGCACCATCACCGCCCTTACTCGCAACCAGATCCAGCTACGCCGCGGTTGGGTAATGTTTGGCAATCTCGAGAAGCGCCCGGTCTATGCCCTCGTCGGTAAAATGGACACGCCATTTGGCCTGAATGACAGCGTGAGCCCATTTACAAATTCGACAAGTTGGCACGCTTTCTCCGGCCTCGCCTATGGCGCACAAGTCGGGCTTGAGACCAATGGTCTTTCTTTAAGAGCCATGGCCATTCAAGGCGGCGCGCAATTCCGCGCAGCCAATGTTCCGGTAAATGGAACCAGTGTACCTTCAAGGCTCAACAATTTCGCAGTTGATGCACGCTACACCACTTCGCTTGGCGGCGAAGGAAACCAGATCATGGCCGGTGCCAGCTATCAACATGGCAGCGCATATTGCCAAGGCTATCCGGTGGTCCACTTCACACCGTGTCAGGACAATAATCCTGAATGGGCAGCCTACGGCAAGGTTAATTATGGCGACCTGACCTTGATCGGCGAATATGCCAGCACTACCAAGCCGCTGCCAGGCAGCGCAGTGCCAATTCCGAACAATCCACTCAGCGCATTCCCGGCTGTTAAGACTGAAGCCTTCACCGCCGGCGGACGGTATGCATTCGGCCCGAAATCATCGAGCCAGCAAGGCCGGCAATTTGCGGTCTCAGGTGAATTTTCGAAATTCATTGCAGGTGCCGATGGTGCACCATGGGAACGCCAGAATCAGGCTGTGTTCGGCTTGTCCTGGTTTGCCTCCGCCAATATCAATCTCTTCTCTGAGTTCGTCCATGTCGACGGCTTTGTTCCGCTGAACTTCCTAAGCGGAGGGAACTTCCCCGATGGCAGCACATGGTCAGACCGTGACGCCAATACCAATGTCGCATTAGTCGGCGCGCAAGTTGCGTTCTAATATGATTTTTTGCTGAATTAGGCGCGAATTGGGGCCGCAACTAAAACTGCTCGGCGCCCGCAATTAGACACGGCCCTAATAAGGTCAGAATTGCGGGAGTTTGGCAAATGTTCTTCGTCGAGTGCCGCGTTCAGACTTTCTATCCGCCCCTAAGCATTTGAACGCCCCAATCGCGATCAAAAAGATACAGCAAAATCCGTGCGGCCTCTCCGCGCTTTCCGGACAGGCCGCCATCGCGCTCCATCAGTATTTTCGCGTCATCATGGGCTTTTGGCAAGAGCCGGGTAATCTGCTCGAGCGTTGCGACGCGGAACGGGGTGTCGCCCGATTGCCGCGTGCCTAGAAGCTCACCCCCGCCACGCAGCCGCAGATCTTCCTCGGCGAGTAAAAATCCATCCTGTGTTTCACGCATCAAAGCTAGCCGCTCACGCCCTGTCTCCGAAAGAGTATGGCCACGTAGTAGCAGGCACACCGATTTTTCCGAGCCCCTCCCCACTCGCCCACGCAATTGATGCAATTGGGCAAGGCCAAATCGTTCGGCTTGTTCGATCACCATCAAGGTCGCGGCGGGAACATCAACGCCGACTTCGATCACGGTGGTAGCAACCAGGAGCTTGGCTTGGCCGCTGGCGAACCGCTCCATCGCGGCGTCTTTAAGGTCAGGCTTCAATTGCCCGTGAACGAGAACAACTTGATCACCGAACCGTTCTTTCAAGCCTGCGTAACGCGCTTCGGCAGCGGCGATATCCTCATTCTCGTTCTCGCGGACCATCGGGCAAACCCAATAGGCTTGCTGTCCCCCGGCAATGTGCCGCGCCACCCCGTCAGCCACATCGGCAAACCGCTCCTGAGCGACAACCCGGGTATCAATAGGTTGGCGTCCCGGCGGCATTTCGTCGAGCCGAGAGACATCCATTTCGCCATATTGCGCCAGCGTCAACGTGCGCGGGATTGGTGTCGCGGTCATTGCCAAAGTATGCGGAGTGGACCTGCCTTTATTTGACAGCATCAAGCGCTGAGCGACCCCAAAACGGTGCTGTTCGTCAATTACGACGAGCGCAAGATCCTTGTAATTCACGCTGTCCTGAAAGATCGCATGGGTGCCGACTACCATATCGATGCTGCCGTCTAGCAGTCCCATCAGAATGGATTCGCGCGCCCTGCCCTTGTCCCGCCCGGTCAATAACGCGATTTCAACGCCAGTAGGTCGCAGCATTACGCGCAAAGTCTCAAAATGCTGCCTCGCCAAAATTTCAGTTGGTGCGAGCAAGGCGGCCTGTTTGCCAGCCTCCGCAGCGATCAGCATTGCTTTCAGTGCAACCACCGTCTTACCCGCGCCCACATCGCCCTGTAGCAACCGGAGCATCGGCGTTTGCTGAACCATATCACCTTCAATTTCGGCAACTGATCGCGCTTGCGCTCCGGTCAGCGAATAGGGCAATTCAAGCTTTTCGCGCAGCCGCCCGTCACCAATTAGCGCTTGGCCCTTGCGTTCGCGATTATCCGCCCGCACCAGCAACAGTGCCAGCGAGTTTGCCAACAATTCGTCATAGGCGAGCCGTTCGCGCGCCGCCTCATGCTCGCCCTTATGCGCCAGTTTCAAAGAATCGCGCCATGACGGCCACTTTGCCGCTTCGAATTGACGCGGTTCAATCCATTCAGGCAAATCTGGCAAACGCGCTAAAGCTTGTTCTACGAGCCCTGAGATCTTCGGCTGGGTCAGACCTTCCGAAAGTGAATATACCGGCTCGCACAGACGGACGAGCGTATCATCGCTCGCTTCAACAACATGGTCCGGATGCACGATCTGGAGCATTTGGCCATATTGGTCTATCCGCCCCGCAATCCAGCGCTTCTCGCCAACCGGGAGCAATTTCTTAGCTGTGTATGAAGCGCGTCCAAAATAGGTCAGCGAGCAGATATTGCCGATCTCATCCTGCGCAAGGACGCGGTACGGACCTCGGCCCGACGAACCTTTATGCTCCGTCGGGGTCAGTGCGACCACAACTTGTTCACCAACGCTGGCCTCATCCAGATTGGCGACCGAACGCCGCGTCACGAAACGCTCGGGCAAATGGTAAGCGACATCACGAATGCGGGTGAGGCCCAGCTTGTCGAGTGGCTTCTTCAATTTCGGTCCAACGCCATCGAGCGTTTCGACTTCGGCAAACAGAGCATTGAGCAAATCGGGACGCATAGCGTACCCTATAGCTTCTTGCGCGCACTTGGCGAGTGCCCTACCCGCGCTTTCATGTCAGAAAATACCGATCTCGCATCGCGCTTCGCTCGCGCCAAGTTCCGTTCATGGCACCGTGGCACGCGGGAAGCCGATTATATGATTGGCGGGTTCTATGACCGCTATCATGATCAATGGTCAGAACCCGATTTGCTTTGGTTTGAAACGCTGCTTGATGAAGACGATGTGGACATCATGGCTTGGGCGCTGAAATCGCAGCCGACACCGCCCGTCTTCGCCGGACCGCACATGGAATTGATGCAGAAGCTCGATTACGTAAATATTCCGCGCTGAAGCAACCATCTGGCGGGAACATCCGCCGCAGCCAGAGCTTGACCCCCTGATGCCTGATCTCAACCGCATACTTTCGGCCAAAACGCCGCTAACTCTGTCGTCACTGGCCCGTGGGGCGCAGCCTTTGGTGCTGGCCGATCTGGCGCGAGCATCCAAAGGCCGCGCGGTATTTATCGCTGCTGACGATTCATCAATGCGTGCGATCACTGATTCAGCCCATTATTTCGCGCCGGAATTGGAAGTCATCGAATTTCCGGCTTGGGATTGCTTGCCCTATGACCGGGCCAGCCCCGCCCTGACGGTGAGCGCAAAGCGGCTGTCTGCCTTGCACCGGCTAAATGTCGGCAAAACCGGCTCGCAGCTGCTCGTCACCACCGTCAACGCTGTGTTGCAACGCGTGCTGACACCGTTCCGCGTGCGAGAGGCCGTGCGCGAGTTCAAGCCCGGCGTTGAAATCGGCCGCCAAAGCCTGGCCGCATTGCTCCAGCGCCAAGGCTATTCCCGCGCGGATACTGTGGTGGACGCTGGCGAATATGCCGTTCGCGGGTCAATCGTGGACATCTTCCCGTCGGGTCTGGATCAGGGCCTAAGGCTCGATTTCTTCGGCGACGAGTTGGAAAGCTTGCGGCTGTTCGATCCTTCAACGCAAACTAGCACCGGCATACTGAAATCGCATCTACTGCTGCCTGCAAGCGAAGCTTTGCTGGACGAAGACACCATCAAGCGTTTCCGCGCGCGCTACCGCGAAATGTTCGGCGCAACGGCAACAGGCGACCCGCTGTATCAAGCGGTGAGTGAAGGACGCCGCCTTGCAGGCATGGAGCATTGGCTTCCGCTGTTTGAAGACAGGTTGGCGACTTTGTTCGATCATTTGACCGATCAGGACCAGATCATAATCGATAGCGGCGCCATCCAATCAGGTGATGATCGGCTGAAAGACATCGCCGATTATCACCAATCGCGCGCCAAGGCGGCAGGACAGGCGGCGGGTAGCTACCGACCGCTCGAAGAAAGCGCGCTTTACGTGAGCCGTGAGGAGTTCGAGGGTCATCTAACCGATTGGCCAATCCACCGGACCGTGATTTTCGCCGAACCTGAAAGCGCCAAAACGCTCGATTTCGGCTTTGCTTCAGCGCGCGATTTTTCCCCCGAACGCGCCCGGGGTGACAATATATACGAAGCGGCTGCAAATCATCTTCAGGCAATTGGCAAGGCTGGAAAGAAACCGCTGCTTGCGACCTATTCAGAAGGCAGCCGGTCGCGCATCGCGTCGATCCTGTCCGAGGCTGGCACCAAAACCGCGCTCGCCGACACATGGCAACAGGCGCTTGGGCTTGCGGCCAAGGGGCAGCCTGTCGCGATGGTTCTGCCGCTCGATAGCGGCTTTTCAAACAGCGATTTGGAACTGCTTACCGAACAAGACATTCTTGGTGACCGGCTTGTCCGCCGCAAGAAACGCAAGAAGGATGCAGACGCTTTTCTGGCAGAATTGTCAGCACTCGGGCGCGGTGATCTGGTGGTTCATATCGAACACGGGATCGGCAAATATCTGGGGTTGGAGCCGATTGCGGTCGGCAAAAGCCAGCATGACTGCGTGATGCTGGAATATAAGGGCGGCGACAAGCTGTTCATCCCGGTTGAAAATATCGATGTCCTGTCACGCTACGGCTCATCAGAAGATGCCGTCATGCTCGACCGGCTTGGCGGCGAAGCGTGGCAGAAACGTCGGTCGAACCTGAAGGACCGGATCCGCGCCATTGCTGGCGAGTTAATGCAGGTTGCGGCTGAGCGGGCATTGAAGAAGGCGCCCATCTTTGAGGCCGAAGAGGCAAGTTTCAACCAATTCGTCGACCGTTTCCCATGGCAGGAAACCGATGACCAAGAAGCTGCGATTGCAGATGTACTGCGCGATCTAGAAAGCGGCCGCCCAATGGACAGGCTTGTGTGCGGCGATGTCGGATTTGGAAAGACCGAAGTCGCTTTGCGCGCTGCATTCGTTGCCGCTATGAATGGACAACAAGTTGCGGTTGTGGCGCCCACTACGCTGCTTGCTCGCCAGCACTTCACCAATTTCACAGAGCGGTTCGAAGGTTTCCCGCTAAAGGTTGGCCGCCTGTCGCGCTTGGTCCCGCCAAAAGAAGCCAAGGAAACACGCGAGGGGCTCGAAGCGGGCACCATGGACATCGTCATCGGCACTCATGCGATCCTGTCCAAATCAACCCAGTTTAAAAACCTTGGGTTGGTGATCGTGGATGAAGAACAGCGCTTTGGCGTAACCCATAAAGAGAAGCTGAAGCAACTGCGCAGCAACGTTCATATGCTGACGCTCACGGCAACGCCAATCCCGCGCACTTTGCAAATGGCGATGAGCGGATTGCGCGAACTCAGCACGATACAGACACCACCAGTCGACCGGCTCGCGGTGCGCACTTATGTGATGGAATGGGACGAAATGGTGATGCGCGAGGCATTGCTGCGTGAACATCATCGCGGCGGGCAAAGCTTCATCGTCGTGCCGCGCATTTCGGATATGGCCGATGTCGAAGAATGGCTCAAAGAGCATGTTCCGGAAATCAAGCCAATCAGCGCGCATGGGCAAATGTCCCCGACAGAAGTCGAGGAACGGATGAGCGCGTTCTACGAGGGCAAATATGAGGTCCTGCTTTCGACAACCATCGTCGAAAGCGGACTTGATATCCCGAGCGCCAACACGATCATCATCCACCGCGCCGACCGATTTGGCCTAGCCCAATTATACCAGTTGCGCGGACGCGTCGGACGGTCAAAATTGCGTGCTTACGCCTATCTCACGCATCCCAAAGACCAGCAATTGTCCGAAATTGCCGAGAAGCGCCTTAAGGTGTTAAGCGACCTCGACAGCCTCGGCGCAGGCTTCCAGCTTGCCAGTCACGATCTGGATATTCGCGGGGCTGGCAATCTGCTGGGTGACGAGCAATCGGGCCATATCCGCGAGGTCGGCTTCGAGCTGTATCAATCAATGCTGGAAGATGCGATTTTGGCGGTTAAAGCTGGCGCTATGGGACTGTCGCCAGACCGTGAAAAGGTCAGTCCGCAAATCACCGTCGATGCGCCGATCATGATCCCAGAAGATTACGTGCCAGACCTGGCCGTTCGCATGGCGCTTTACCGGCGTTTGAATGATGCGAAAGACAAGGCTGAAATCGAGGCAATGGCGGCAGAAATGATCGACCGGTTTGGCGCCTTGCCTGATGCGACATCGAACCTGATTCGACTAATCGAAATCAAACATCAGGCAATCGAGGCCAATATCGCCAAGATTGATGTCGGCGCACGCGGCACGCTGGTCACATTCCACAATGATGATTTCCCCGACGGACCCGGCCTGATTGCGTATGTTGACCGATTGAAAAATACTGCGAAATTACGTCCCGACATGAAGCTGGTTATCAACCGCGCGTGGAGCGATCCGCAATCACGCCTCAACGGCCTGTTCCAGCTAACCAAGGGTCTCGGCAATATTGCTCGAAAAGCGCGAAAGGCGGCTGCCTAATCCTGCCTCAATTGTTTACGGATTGCAGAAATTCTTTCTGGCCCATTGGGGTAGCGCACAAGAAGCCCTGATAATAATCAGCACCCTCAACGGCCACGAGTGCGCGTTGGGCTTCGGTTTCGATACCTTCGGCAATAACGCTCAGGCCGAGCGCCTTGGCCATGGCCAGAATGCCGCGTAAAACGGCGAGGTCCCGCTCATCTTCGGTGATCCCGTCAACCATCGAACGATCCAGCTTGATCGCATCGAGCGGCAGGATTTTCAGATAATTGAAATTGCAGAAACCAGCCCCGAAATCATCCAGCGCGATCCGGACCCCTGCATCCTGCAAGCTGTGCAACATTGCCGCGCTGCGCTCCAGCTCGTCGAGCAAAACATGCTCGGTAATCTCCAGAGTCAGCCGGTTCGCATCGAACCCCGATACCTCGACAATCGACAACAATTCATCCGCGAAACTTGGCGCTGCCAAATCCGCTGGAGTGACATTTATCGAAAGCCTCAATCCCTCGGGCCAAAGCACGGCACTTTCCAGCGCGGTCTTGGCGATGTGGCGAGACAATTGCGCGACGTGATCGGTACGCTCGGCAATCGCGAACAGCTGGCTCGCACCGATGCGCCCCAGTTCAGGATGCTGCCACCGCGCCAGCGCCTCAGCACCGATTACCGTATTATCCTTCAAGGAAACCTGCGGCTGGAACAACAAGTCTATTTCATCACGGTCAATTGCAGCTAGCAAATCAGCCTCTACCAAGGCGCTGCGCCGACCAGGCACAGTCAGGCCGCCATCGGCCCACAAAACTCGGCGGCTGTGTTGGCCTCTTGCCTGTTCAAGCGTTTCAGCGAGCCGATCGAAGATCATAGACGGCCCTTCGCCCGGCGCAGGCCGCATCAGCGCAATTCGCGGCCACAGACGCAGGGTCCCTGCACCGTCAAGATCAGCGATGGGGTGGGCGATCGCATCAGCTAACGCTTCGCCCAGCCATTGCCAGCGCTCGCGGTTGCAGGCCTCATGCGCCGCCAGCAAGAACTTCCCGCCGCCGAGCCGCGCCGCAAGCCATTCACTTTCCTCAAATTCATCTTCTGCAAAGTGCAAAATGCGTTGTGCAATCGCAACCAGGGCTCGGTCACCGGCCGCCTCGCCATAAGCCAGATTGACCGTATCAAACCGGCCCAGACCGATCAGCATCGCATGAACCGGTGCGGTTTTGCCCTTGGCACCTGCGGCGCTTTGCCATTCGGATAGCCTTGCACGAGCAGTAGCGACACCCGCAAGACCGGTCAGATCATCGCGCATGGAAACCTCAAAGCCGGCGGCATTTGGAAATACGGTTGGTGCAGGTTGCAAAGCATTGGCCATGTCCTTCCTCTAACTCAGTGCCGCGTCAAGTAATGCAGCGATTTGCCATGCGTTGCCAAATGGCACAGCTCACCATAGGGTCGCCATACGTGAATGCGAGATTGCACATCACGAACAGGAGGGGTTTTTGAGCAGCAATCACGGCTTCAGGAAGCTGGCACTCGCCATTTCCGATACGTCCAAGGCCCAACAAACCGCAGACGAATTACGCGATGCGCATGATTGGGTACCGATTGAGCAGGCTGACGCGCTGGTAACGCTCGGCGGTGATGGCTTCATGCTGCACATGCTGCATTCGATGCTCGATAGTGGACGGATAATTCCGACTTACGGCATCAATCGAGGTACCGTCGGATTTTTGATGAACCGATATCGTCCCGGTGTGAAATTGCTCGAAAAAGTCAATCGATCGCGCTCCATCGGCATTGCGCCACTCCGGATGGAGGCCACAACTCGCGACGGTCAAATCCATGTCGAATGTGCGATCAATGAAGTCAGCTTGCTACGTGAAACACGTCAGACGGCTAAGCTGGAAGTATCGGTGGATGAACGCGTGCGAATCAGGGAGCTGGTTGGCGATGGCGTGCTTGTTTCAACACCCGCCGGGTCCACAGCCTATAATCTGTCAGCCAATGGTCCAATCCTGCCGCTCGATTCCCAATTACTCGCCCTTACCCCTATAAGTCCGTTTCGCCCGCGCCGCTGGCGCGGTGCCATCCTGCCAGACCGGTCAACAATCCGTTTCCGTGTCAACGAGCCGGACAAGCGGCCCGTTGCTGCTGTCGCGGATCAAAAGGAAATCAGGGACATCGCCGAAGTAAGCATTGAAATCGCAGGCGATTCGGAACTTACATTGCTGTTTGATCCCGGTCATTCGCTTGACGAACGCATTGTCGCAGAACAATTCATGGTCTGACGGTGCAAGATAGGCTTGCCAAACGATTCCTGCCCCCATATAGGCCCACCCCTGTCGTGACACTTCGCGGCGATAAGGGCTGTTCCCCGATAGCTCAGCGGTAGAGTAGGTGACTGTTAATCACTTGGTCGTTGGTTCGAATCCAACTCGGGGAGCCACCACCTTGGCTTAAGTCTTTGTTTTTTATGGGCCTTCTTCTTTTTAGATAAGGGCGTCCCCACATTTGATACCACGTTTGAACAAAAAAACTCCTTTGGAGAATTTTGCAGTATCACGCGCTGGACACTACTTGCGTGATGCTCGTTTGTTGTGGAGCCAAGACTGTCGAACGATTAACACAACCCTCTCAATGACGGGAAATTTCGGCGGCACAGTCGGGGTGGAAATGGCGACGGAGAAGTTCAAGGAACGTCTTGAACGGGCAGTCGAGCTAACTTTATCAGAATTTGCAAACGGCTTCACTAAACGCAAGTCAGTATGGCTAAACACCCACGACGAGTTCGAGAAAATGATTGGCAATATTTTTGCTGATATTGGTGAAGAATTAGCCCAATCGATGTGGCGCGGCGAAAACGACCTCAATCCAGAATACCTTCGGAGACTAGATTTATCGTTGTCTCAATCGAAAGTTGAAGTACAGGCCCATAAAATAGGCTGGACGGCTCCTAAAGCTGAAAAGTGGCATGAACTTCACCCACTCTGGTTCACCACACTAACCTCGACCATCTCAGCTGTGAGTGGCTTCTTATTGGGTCGAATTTAGACCTCCAAAACTAGGCCCAATCCGCCTAGGCCTTCGCCCACAATCGCCACACTTAAACCGCCGCTCGATCTTGTCCATATGGTGCGGCCATTTGTTCTTTTGGCATAGGTTTAGAAGCTTGGCGGGGTCCAGCACCACCACGCGCCCACAAGCGCAATCCACCCTCAACAGGTAGTTGTTTCGGATGTAGTCTGAGATGCTGTTGAGTCGCTGTGTTCCCATCGCTGGCAGTTGGAACAAATGCAGAACTCTGGCAAGTCACCTCTTAACTCTCTTGTTCCATATTCTCATTCGTTTACGCTAAAACTGAAGCCAGTTTGGTCAAACTGACATGGGGCATCCAAAAATGGAAAAAGTCATGCAAAAACTTGTTGTAACCTTTGCGTTAGTTTTAGCTGCTTGTGGGTCCCCAAGCGAAGATGGGGAAGCCCCACCGATGGAAAGCGAGGCAGTGGCTAGCGCGCCAACTGAGCCATTATCAAGTGACGATCTAGTTAGGGTATGTAGAGCAGCCGCTGCATTCCGAGGTAGTGAGTCCGTTGCGGACGTTTCTGGAACTGTTGCCGAAATCAACTTAGTCCGCCTGTCTTACACCCGCCAATCGGATCAAAAGCTGTTCAAATACGACTGCCGTGTGGAAGGCTCGCGGGTTGATCTAAGAATGATCGATGAAGCTGGTCCGGGAACAGGCCCAAGTGGCTGGTCCGGTAAAGGCTCGACAATCACCCATTCCATCAACGCTGAAGGCGTTCAAATGACGGAGAGTTTTGGTCCTGGTGATAGCCTGACTGAATTTGTCGCGGTGCAATAGCCGCTGCGCAGATTAAACGGCTCTCTCAACCGCGCTCGAAACGCCCTTGGCGCTAACCTCGTAGCGAACGACATTGCCGCCCACATATATCCCCGGCTTAGAAAGGCCCATATAGTGCGCAGGCGTGTCGCATTGGTGTGCAATCGCCTTTTTCATCCGGTGCCGCGTCCAGCCCTTTTGAAAGCCATCTAGGATAGGCGCATCCCGATAATGAGAGGAGGTCCAAGCTTCGACTTCTAGCGGCTCATGCGGAACGCCTAGCCCGTCAATGTCGCAACCGCTCACAATGAACAGGCGGGGTTTTCCGTTGTCTGCAACTGCCAGCAATATCCGCGCAAATGCGCCGCGCTCCACTGCACTCTTGCTTGCTTCCGTAGCCGCCGCCAGCAACTCGCCTAGATTCGACGGATAAGCATTGCCAACTTGCTCGGCAATCTCGGCAGGGGTGCAACCTACTGTCGTAACAGTGCCTACAAATGGCCATTCAAGCCCTTGGAAGGCTTTCGAGATATATCCTAGCAGATTGCCGCTTTCCTTGTCGTATGCCGCTGTATCGGCCCACAGGATGGCTTTGCCGCCGAGCTTCATTCCATTCTGTAATGTCATGGCAACCTCGTTCTAATCTGGAGGGCGCTTAATCGCGCCCGCTGTAATGATTGCCGCAATCTCGGCAGGGATAGAAACTTGCGCAGGCGGTCCCGCTACTTGGCCAGCAAAAGACACAAAAGCCGCGCTTCCGATACCAGCGGTTGCAATCGTTCCCGCAACCAACGCAACCGCGCCTGCTATTATGCCAATTGTCTTGATTGCTTTTGCGATTTCTTGTTCCTTTCAAGGCCTCAAATTCTGAACTGTGAATATGGGTTTTTTAACCCCATCCGATCCGAATGGTTAAGCGGCTCTAGGCTTTCCCAAAGCCCCCTAAGGGTTGGCGGACGATGCCTACTGAATACACCGCCCGCCGCCCTCCTATGGCGCACCCTGATGGAAAAAGGGGGGATCTGCGCCAATCTGATTAAGGGGTGTTGCCGAAGTCACCGTAGGAAGTCGCCAGCGGTTGCTTGATTGCAAGTGCTAGCCTTGACTCAACCCGGATTGTTACGCGGTTGGTGGTGAAATTGTCCCGATCCTCGGTTGATAATGCCACTGTAGGCGCTTGTCGGTCATACAATGTTGCCGCTCGCATAAAGTCACCAATCAGGAACTTGTCTTTTGGGATTGCGGTTGTGCCAATCACTGGAAGCCCGAAAAGAACAGGGCGAACGTCTGCGCCGGGATCACCAAGCAAGTATTTGCCGTCCGCATCCTTAAGCAATCGCATCCGCATCCAATCGGAAGGGTGAACTGCAATTCCGTTTGGCATAAACTCAGCCAGCGCGACTTGCAGAACGCCTAAACCAACCTTGTCGATCATTGTCTCACTTGCTGGCGTAAAGTCAGCCGCAAACGGGGTCGCGTTGGTGATTAGTCCATTAAGGTTTGGCGAAATGCCGCTGCCAGAAAGAATCTGGTTTTCTTCCTCAATTGCCAAACCGTAGCGCATCTCCGTATCAATCACGCTTTGCAGTTGCGGCGCATCCGATAGGATTTGCACGGTTTGCCGTGTCCAGTGCGCTATCGTTTGAATCGGCAGGTTGCGCAGCTCCCACTCATAGTTTGACTCGCCTTTCATAGCGCCTTCAACTTGCGGGGCCGCGCCATTGGTGCGGGTCACTTGGTCAAGGTATTCAACCGAGCCGCTAACAGTGTTCACTACGTTCAAAACGTCGCGCATTCTCGGCATACGCCCCGGCAAGGCGTTTACATTGCCATCCAGCATAGGCGTAGCAAAGCCGCCTGCGCTGCCGCTTGCGCTTGTGATGTCTTTCATTTCAATGCGAACGCGGCCGGGTTGTGAGCCTATTACGCTCGAAAGGGTTTTAAGTTCGTCGCTGTCCGTAACTTGCGCGCCCCAACTTTGCGATTGGGAGGAAAAGCCGCCGCTTGGAATTGCGGAAAACTTCTGCTCCATTTCATCCATGCGAAATTTAAGTTCGGTTGATGGCGCGAGCAAAGCCGCCTTGGTTTCGGCTGCAAGTTCTTGAATCGTTTTTGTTTGAGTAGTCATTTTGAAAGTCCCGAAAATTGTTGATCTCTGCGGATCGTTTCGGGCTTTAGGCAAAGGCCTAGGCGCACGGACGATCTCGACATTTAGAAAGCCCGCGCATCCTGCGCTTGCCTCCTGCCAACCATCCAACGCGGTCCCCGCGCCTTCAAACTGGTATGTCGCCGATTGCCACTACGGTCCCCGTAGCCATGCGCTCTAGCGTTGCCCCGATAGGTCCCCTATCGCTTAGGCCTGTTCTCCTAAGCATACTTTGATTTGAAAGTCAACCGCCGCCCTTGTGTGCAGCGAACGCTTCAATCAATGCATCGCCATTCTTTTCAATCTGGCGCGCTTGTCCTCGCAACCATTTAGCAGTTTTGGGAGTGCCTCCGTTCACAAGTGCCCGTTCTACAAGCGCATTCATCATCCCGGTTACTGCCGCTGCTTCGCTAACACCGGACGTTAAAAGGCTATCCAGCCAAGCATGGGTTTGGTTGTTCACTTGCCTTGCTTCGCTCAATTGGTCGTTCTGCATTTTAGTCTCCATATTTGGTTGCCTCGCGTGCGCGGGCAAGAATCTGTAATTGCAATAAAAACGAGGTATCGACCGCTCCCGCCCCTTAGTTGGGCCTGAAGTTTCGTCTCCCCCCCGCTATTCGCTCATCGGTATCGAGTCCGCCAAGAATTCGGCAAGTTCTGTTAGCTTCGCAGTGTCATGGATGCGCACTATTGATTGAATCGCCATTAGCATCGCCGCGTCTGTGCTGTTCTTAATCCCGAGCTCCACCATCTCGGATAAGGCATTGTCGATTATCGCTCTAAACTTCGCGTTGTCGTTGTTGTGTGTTCGGTCCTGCATTGTCTCAACTCCCAATGGGCCATCCATCGGTGCCAAACCGGACCTTGCGCCTCGGCTTATGCCCTTTGTCGGTGATGGTCTTTTCGTGGTGACAGTCAGCGCAAAGCGCCTGAAGGTTTGGCAGTTCATCCGTGCCGCCTTTGGCTTTCGGCAGAATATGATCGACATGGTTGGCAACGGTGGGTCTCGGCAGGCAAGTTTGGCAAAGGTGCTTGTCTCGCTCCAAAACTAGCTTGCGCAGCTTATCCCATGCCGTGCCGTAGCCTTGCTGGTGTCGGTTGCCCTGTCCGGGCTTGTGCCATGCTATCTTACTCATAATTGCCCCACTTCACTTTTCAGTTCCCTTGAACCACCACCACCACCTCCACCCCCTATAAAGGGGTGGTGGTGGGGAGGTGTTCTGATTGGTTGGCGCACCCCACTTCCCCACATCACCCCACCCCACTTTTGAAGGTGGGGAGCATGGACGGTTCAACCGCCTCTCCCACGATTAGAAAGGGCTTATCCCGGCCCTTTCCGGGCATTGGGCGCGTCTCGATTTTGAAAGCTTTATTGGCAGTCCATTGGCTAAGCAGCGACTTCACGCGGGCCTTGTCCGCCTTGTCGCCTAAGTCCGCACCAATGATCTCGGCAACAGCATTTCCCGCCCAATCCATTGCCTGCACATTCGCGCCATATTCACCCGCTGCGATAAGTTGCTGCACATCAAACAGGTGACGCAAGCTTATCCCGTCAAAGGGATCTGGAGGGGTCCATCGTTCAACCGCTCCTACGCTATCGGTGCGGCCATATGCATCCTGATTGCCAAGCTGTGCGGAAGCCTTCTTAAACCACGTAGCTGCCTGAGCTGGTGCCCTGTTAGGCTTATCGTCATCAACCCGCATGAAGTGGCGCAATTCAGTGGAGTCGGTTATCCCGAACCGCTCACCCTCCTCTTTGGTCATTGGGTTTACGACAAGGGTAGAGCGAGCAGCATTGATTAGCGCCACAGCGCCCCGGCCATCCTCTGCCTTGGCTTCGCGCCCACCCATTTTTTTCGTGTGGTGAACTAGAACGATTGCCGAATTGGTTTCACTGGCAAGGCGCTTCCAACGCTTCGCCACCTTATCCATCATCCTGTTGTCATTCTCAGATATGGCATGGCTCGAAACGAAAGGATCGACGATCAGAACGTCTATTTTGCGGCGCAGGATTTCAGCCTTCAAGCCAACGTAAACTGGCTCAATTATCTCGAAACCATGCTCGCCCTCGATTGCTGTGCAAAGTTCGGTATCAAGCCCGCTATCCAAATAAAGCCGATCAGCGCAATCAGCAGGGCCAGTGCCATGGTGCATGGCGCAAGCCGAGACTTGACGGTCCAGTTCCTCTTTTGCGTCCTCTAGATTCCACACCCAAACACGGCTTGTTTTCTCTGGCTGCCCAAGCTTGAGAAAGTCCAATCCGCTCGCAAGCGATAGAGCCGTGCCGATTGTGAAGGTGGATTTGCCAAGCCCTCCAGGTGCTACGATTGCGGTCACTTCGCCGCGCAAATACCAATAGCCTAAAAGCCAGCTTCTCGGCGGGATAGAGGCTGCATCTGGCCAACTGTAGGGTGTTGCCCTTATCTGCCCTTCATCATGGATCGACACGGCATCGCCGCCCATCCAATCACGCGCAGCTTCTGCTTCTCTTTCAAGTGCCAGCGAGTCCATCGTCAGCCTCCAGTTCTTTTGCGCGCTCAGCAAGTCCGATTAGGTCGCCGCATAAGTCAGCAACCGCTTCAAGGGTGCGAAGGTCGCAATTGGAAAAAACGTGCGCTGTCGCTGCTTCGCTCGCCATCCAAAGAAGGCTGCGCGCATTGGGTCCGCCCGTTTTGTGAGCGCGAAAGGTGGCAACATCCCGAAAGTTTAGAATGCGCCGCCTCTGCCGATATTCAACGTCAGGAATCGAGCCTAGAAGGTCACGAATGCTATCGGTCATGCCGCCGCCCTCCGCTTGCAATCGGGATGGACAGTAATGGGCAAGCCTTGCCGATAACCCTTGTTTTGAAGCTGCCACAGGATAGACGATAACGGGCCTTTCAGCTTCGCCATGAAGTAATCTGATGGCCAACCGCTGAAAGAGGCTGTGCACCAGCCCGGCTCGCTATCAACAGCGGGGATCACGACAATCGCGCGGATAGGCTCCTTTGGAAAATGCAGGATCAAGCCGCTCAATTCGCGCCTCCCACTGCTTTAGCAGTCATCGGCACAAGTTCGGCCATTTCTGGTTGCGGTTTGGCGAATGCATCGGTTCTGGCAATCTGGCTGTGCATCGCCAAAAGACAAAGCTGGTTGCGGGTCAAAACAATGCGGATAGGTTCACCATCGCCGCTAGGGAAAGTGAGCAAGGTATTCTCGCCCGCATCTGTGAAAACCGGAGTGCTGGTGCAAAGAGCAATCATTAGTGATACTCCTCTTCGCGGCCATCATGTTCGCTGTCAGGGTCAGCCATTGGACAGCCGGGGCCATAATCTTGCATATGGCCAGCGGGCAAAGGCGAAGTCCAATAGTCCTCGTCATATTGGCCAGCGGCATCATCCTCTTCGCCGGGGTCGTCCTCTTCATCGTCGGGCTCGCCATCAATTGCGTCCAGAACGTCAATCAAGGCCTGCGCAGCTTGTGCAATTTGCTCGCGGTCGATCATTCCTTGAATCAGGAACCTATCACTGTGGCCATTTGGTCCTGCAAAGAAGGCAACACAGGGCCGTGGCACTAGTGCGACATCTTGCGAAGCTGTCGGGATTTGGCTAAGACTGTGGCTATCCGCTGCAATGGATACCAAAGCCCTCTGCCCTACCGGCAGGGGGTTTTTCGTTTCCATCATGCAGCCTCCCGCTCTTTAACCCGGTCTGCAATCCAAGCGAGAATCTCGTTCTCAGGCCATGCGTTGCAAGCCCCGAGTTTGACAGGCCGGGGGAATTGCCCGCGCCCGATCATGTCGTAAATTTTTGATTTTTTGAGGCCGATACGATCCTCGACCGATTCAAGCCTTAGTAGTCTCTCTGTCATATGCCGTTCTCCGTATGGTTCCGAACGGCAATGTCTAATAATCAGAATTCTAAGCTATGCACCAATATTGCAGGGCCCACCCTAGCGTTATGGTGTGCCATAAACTCGCTTCCATACCTCAAGACTGTCACGTTTTGGATTGTGCTTCGCCTCGGAAAACTTCTGACGAAAATATCGCAGATATTTCCTTGATGTTCTTGGAGCCAAACCAAACTTTTCCTTTGCTTCCAACATAACAGAATCATGTTCTCCTCTCGGCACTTCTTGCAAACGACAATGGATAAATAGACCCACCTTAATTTTTCTACCGTGATCCTCAAAACTCTCGTTCATACCTCGCTGGCCCGGTTTGCGACCTTTTTTTACGATGTGAAAGTAGCCGACATCCTTTTGGTCTATCGCATCAGCAATCTCTGAGGCTATTTCAGGAGGCAGATACCAACCTTTTCGCAGGTAATCCGCAAGTGGTTGAAGGTTTCCGTTATGTAAGCCTGTCCATACCTGCGTAACGAGCATGCCTTGTTCGCCAGTCCAAGTATCGCTGTCCATTGGATCGTAAGTAATGCCCTCTTGCGTCATTTAGCGCCCCCTCGTCTTGCTGACGAAAGCGAAGGCGCAACATATTCGCCCCATGCATCCGTTAAAGCAAACCGCTGCTCTTGCAGGTCGCTTGTCAGGTAAACCTTTTCCACGTTCGTTCCGACTGTGTGAGCAATTGCCATTTCGGCAACCGCAAAGGGAATATGAGGCATTCTCTCCGCTGCCCAATTGCGAAAGCTTTTGCGGAATCCGTGAACTGTCTCAGTGCGGCCAGCATTCTTCATCATTTTGCCCATTGCCGCGTCAGAAAGCACCTTACCGCGCATTGAGGGGAATATGAGGCCATCGCGCCCAAATAAGGCCTCAGCGCGGCTTAAAATGGCTAATGCAGCCTCATTCAAGGTGACTGTGTGAGCATTGCCTGTTTTGCTCATTATCTCGGCCTCTCGGTGCCAAGTGCGCGCTTCTGCATCTATCTGCCCCCAATGGGCCTTTCGAGTTTCACCGGACCTAGCGCCCGTCAAAATTGTGAATAGCAGCGCAAGTCTTGCAGGAGACTCCTGCTTGGCCAATTCCTCAACAAACAGCGCCGGAACTAGTTTGTAGTCCATGTATGCAAAGCCCTTCGAGCTTGGCTGCTTGGCCAGCCCCGCCCTAATCTCAGCCGGATCAGGAACTGGGTTTGTCCGCCACCCTCTCGATTTGCAGAAAGAAAGCACCTGCCCAATTCTGTGCCGAACCTTGCGCGCAATTTGTGGTTTCTCTGTCCAGATTGGCGATAGCACCGATATTACGTGCGCAGCTTCAATCTGGTCCACTCTGCGCCGCCCAATGACGGGAATTGCGTGTTGCTCCAATGATGATTTGAATTGAGTAGCAGTTTTTATATGCCAGCCCTTGCCTAGTTCATCGTAAGCAATCTGGACCGCCTCGCCAAATGTCGGGATCGCCAGCTTATCCTTATCGCGCTCTGCAATCGGATCGCCGCCGCGTCTTGCAATCTTGCGAAGCATTGCGGCTTTCTCTCTTGCCTCTGTCAAAGTCAGGTCTGCATCGGAACCTAAGCCAATGTCTCGGCGGTTTCCGTTCACCTGAACCCTCAAAATCCAAGACCTTGCGCCCGTTTCCTTAACTCGCAAAATTAAGCCAAGCCCGTCCGAATAAACGCCCGGCCCCGCCTTCTTAACACCTAATGCAGTCAGCTTCGCCATAGGGGAGCCACCTTTACCGTTCCCACGTTAGTTCCCACACTAATACGCGGATTTATGCGCATTGCAATGGAAAGTTATGGACAGGGAAAACAGCTAAACCCCTCGTATATCGTGTATATTTTGGAAGGTTCTGGAAGGGTGCGGAAGACCAAAACAATCCAACTCGGGGAGCCAACCTTTCTGGTTCATGTCTGTAATTTGACTAAAGCCTTCGGGCGCTGGCCACTTTTTGGTTCGGTTCCTTCACCTTCGGACGTATAGCCCATCAAATTGCAAAAGCCGTCCGGATTCCGGATCACGAAAATCTGGCATCAGATTCCACAATTCAAACCCGGAATCGGTCAACATCCGGTGCAGTTCGTCCCACAATGCCTGGCCTTCATAAAGCGGCCCGGTAGATAATTCGATCAACACCCCGCGGCACAGAGGTAGAACTTCTGAGGCGCCGCGTAGGACATCAGCCTCATACCCTTGCGTGTCTATTTTCAGCAAGACGCCCTGATCTAACATCGGGCATGCGCCGCCAAATTGCGCGTCGAGCGTGGTCAACGGTGCCTCTTCCATACCGACATAGGCAGATCGCGGAGCCGCTTTTTCATGGATTTCAAGCATTGGCCGGACCGAAGAGGATACCGAATTCCCCGCAACATTCATCGACGCCTTACCAACATATGCCCCGATTGCGGTTCGGGGAAGCACTTCAACCTGAGAATGGGTGGCAAACCGCGCCGCAAGACTGGCATGCGCCTCGCTCAACGGTTCACAGCAATGAACAGTGCCTCTGAAGCCCTTATCGAGCAATTGCTGCGCGAACTGCCCACAATTGGCCCCAACGTCGATAACATGGCCGATGGACCGGCTATGCAGCCAGTCCACTAGCGCTTGGCGCTCGTCCTGCGCCACCGCCACCAATTGCACGCCAGCCGGCCTAAGCGCGGCATTGATCCAACGCTTGACCGTCTGCCGCATAATGCCGTTTAGGCCGCTGCGCCGTGGCAATGCTTGTATTTGTTGCCCGAGCCGCAAGGACATGGAGAATTGCGGCTCACGTCCATGCCGGCATAGGGGTTGTCCTTGATTGACCCGCCCGGCCCCACGGCTGCGCGCGGACTGCCAGCAAGCGAACCGAACATTGCCGGCCGCGCTGCTGAACCGTCGCCATCATTCGAATTGTCGAGGCCTGTTAACGGATCGATATGGCCGGTCAGGAAGTCGGGTAGATCAGGTAATTCATCCTGAACCGGCGGCGCCACCCGCAATTCGCTCTTCAACAGAATGCTGGTGATGTCCTCGCGCAATGTGTCGAGCATTTGTTCAAACAGACCGAACGCTTCTTGCTTATATTCGTTGATCGGCTGTTTTTGTGCGTGGGCCCGCAGGCCGACGACCTGACGCAACGCGTCGAGTGTGGCGAGGTGTTCTTTCCAATGGTAGTCGAGCCGTTCGAGAAGGATGCTTTTCTCCACACGCGTCCAGATCGCCGGATCGGCATTCGCGATCTTGCGCTGCATGATGGCCTCGGTCTGCTCGAGAAGCCGTTCTTCGAGAATGTCCGGTTCCACCGTATCTTCTTCCAGCCATTGATCGATTGGTGGCTCAATGCCCAAAGTCTCTTTTACCCGTTCCTTCAAACCGGCAATGTCCCATTGCTCTGGATAAGAGCCCGGAGGGCACGCGACGGTAACAATCGAATTCACAGTGTCATGACGCATATCGACCACCACATCGCCGACCGCTTCGCTATCCATAATCTCGGAGCGCTGCTCGTAAATGACCTTCCGTTGATCATTCATAACATCATCATATTCGACGACTTGCTTGCGAATATCGTAATTGCGCGCTTCGACCTTTTTCTGCGCGGTTTCGATGGCTTTTGACAGCCATTTGGAACCGATTGCTTCGCCATCTTCCAGATTGGAATTCATCATCCTGCTGAACAATGTGTCAGGCCCGAAAATGCGCAAAAGATCGTCTTCAAGGCACAGATAGAAACGGCTGAGGCCTGGATCACCCTGACGGCCTGAACGCCCGCGCAATTGATTATCAATTCGGCGGCTTTCATGGCGCTCGGTTGCGAGAACGAACAAACCGCCAGCCTCGACCACTTTCTCGCGCTCGGCAGCAACCTCATCTTCTATTGCCTTCTCAGCCGCATCGCGCTCTGGGCCCTCGGGCATGTCCTTGAGTTCATCTTCAACCCGGAATTCGACATTGCCGCCGAGCTGAATGTCGGTGCCGCGGCCCGCCATATTTGTCGCAATTGTGACCGCCCCAATCCGGCCTGCCTGCGCCACAATATGCGCCTCACGCTCATGGAATCGGGCGTTTAGAACCTCATGTTCAACGCCCTCTTTCTTGAGGAATTCTGCGAGCAATTCGGATTTCTCGATCGAAACCGTACCGACAAGAACCGGCTGCCCAATCGCATTCTTCTCCGCAATTGCCTTGGCAATGGCCTGGAACTTGTCCTGCGTATTTTTGTAGAATTCGTCGTCTTCGTCGATCCGCTGAACGGGCTTATTGGTCGGAATTTCGACCACTGACATCTTGTAGATGTCCCAAAATTCGCTCGCTTCGGTCGCCGCGGTGCCGGTCATACCGGACAATTTCGGGTACATGCGGAAATAATTCTGGAATGTAATCGACGCCATTGTCTGATTCTCAGGCTCGATCTTGACACCTTCTTTGGCCTCAACCGCCTGATGCAAACCGTTTGACCAACGGCGGCCGTCCATCATCCGGCCGGTGAACTCATCAATGATAACAATCTTCTCGTCTTTGACGATATAATCGGTGTCGCGCTTGAACATCTTGTTCGCTTTGAGCGCCTGATCAAGATGGTGAACGACTTGCGTGTTTTCGACATCATAGAGATTGTCGGTTTGCAGCAATCCAGCTTCGATCAAGATTTTTTCGATCTCCTCGGTGCCTTCTTCGGTCCAGGAGATGTTTTTGGTCTTCTCGTCCGCGTCGTAATATTCCTCGGGAATTTCCTTCACCACCGCATCGATTGAAATATACAAATCGGTTTTATCTTCGGTCGGTCCGGAGATAATCAGCGGTGTGCGCGCCTCGTCAATCAGGATCGAGTCAACTTCGTCAACAATCGCGAAGTTGAACGGTTTTTGGACCATTTGTTCGCGATTATGCTTCATATTATCGCGCAGATAATCGAAGCCGAATTCATTGTTCGTGCCGTATGTGATGTCTGCGGCATAGGCCTCCCGACGCTCGAACTCTCCGAGATTGGGAATGATAACCCCGACCGTAAGACCCATCCACGTATACAGCTGCCCCATCCATTCGGCATCGCGGCTGGCCAGATAATCATTGACCGTCACAACGTGGACGCCCTTGCCCTCGATCGCATTCAGATATGTCGCAAGCGTTGCAACAAGGGTCTTGCCCTCACCCGTGCGCATCTCGGAAATTTCACCCCGGTGCAGCACCACGCCGCCGATCAGCTGAGTATCGAAATGGCGCATTCCAAGGACGCGGATCGACGCTTCGCGAACCGTTGCAAATGCCTCGGGTAGAATGTCGTCTAGCGTCTTCCCATCAGCCAGTTGGCCGCGGAATTTCTCTGTTTGAGCCTGCAACTCGGCATCGCTCAGCGCCTGAATCTGCGGCTCTAAAGCGTTTATTTGATTGACAATTTTGCCAATCGATTTGACGTAGCGGTCATTAGAAGAACCGAAAACGGTTTTCAGAAGTGTATTGATCATGGATGGTCTTTCGAAAGACGAGTATTTTTTAACTTTCGCGCCAAGCACGCATGAAAACAGCGTGCTGCACGGCTGTGACACAGGAAATTTCTATCGCAGCGCGCTACTCGTAAGCGCGGTCGATTCCCATTTGAACGGTCGGAATGTAGATTATGACCGGCTTGCGCGGCTTGCACGCCTTACCCGAACCGGATTTGCCCGGTACCGGTTTCCGGTCAGCGCGGCATTCACATTGGCTTTGCTTGCCTGATTGTGATGTCTCTGAACTTGCCACTTGCTCGCACGCTTCGGAAAGCATCGCTGCATTGGCAGGCGCGCCCACAGCCGCAAGGCCGGAAAGAAGCGCAAATAAGGCGAGTAAACCACGCATAGCGACCCTATAGGAAGCATAATTGCTCTCGTCCACTATTCGCATTGCTGTGGTTGAGAATGAGGATCGACAAATATTCTGTTCAAACTATTCAAAATACCGCTTCGCATATTCCGTGAAACGATGTGGAGGTGATTGCCCCATCTGCCGGGACATCCTAAGCGGCATCAAATATGGACAATGAACGCTCACCGCTCGCCCAGCCCTTTCCCAATATGCCAACAATCGGCGGCGTGACGCTGCGCACCGCGCGAGCACATTATAAGGACTGGGATCGCGCTGACCTTACCTACGCCGAATTTGCCGAGGGGACGGCGGTTGCAGGTGTATTCACGCAAAGCGCCTGCCCATCCAGCGAAGTCGAAATTGGCCGCGAACAGATCAAAAACGGCACCGCGAGAGCTTTGATAGTCAACGCCGGCAATTCCAACGCCTTCACCGGCTATCGCGGGCGTGAGGCGGTGGATCAAATCATGACGCAAGTTGCGGAGCATCTCGGCTGTGCGTCTGAACAGGTTTTCGTATCGTCCACCGGTGTGATCGGGGTGCCGTTGCCCAAAGACAAGGCAAGGGACGGCGTAGCAAAAGTGCTGACTGCTGAGACCTGTACTTGGGAAGAGGCAGCGGACACCATTGCAACTACCGATACCTTTGCCAAAGGCGCTACAGCTTCGGCAATAGTTGGCGACAAGACGGTCCAAATCAGCGCGATCATCAAGGGCAGCGGCATGATCGCGCCCGACATGGCAACTATGCTTGGTTATATCTTTACCGACGGTGCAATTGATCCTGCATTTTTGCAAGAGCTCCTTTGTGCTGCCAATCAACAGACGTTTTCGTGCATCACGGTCGATAGCGACACTTCAACTAGCGACACCGTTCTGGCCTTTGCAACGGGCAAGGCAGGTAATGCGCCGCTGGCTTCGTTTGATGATGCAGGAGCTGATGCATTTGCCGCCGCCCTGCATGATGTCTGCCGCCAAATGGCACATCTAGTGGTGCGCGATGGCGAAGGCGCTCAGAAATTTATCGCGATCACCGTCAGCGGAGCTCAGTGTGACGAAAGCGCCCGCAAAATCGGCCTATCCATTGCAAATTCTCCGCTGGTCAAAACGGCCATTGCAGGTGAGGATGCTAATTGGGGCCGCGTTGTCATGGCGGTCGGGAAGGCAGGCGAACCTGCCGATCGCGACAAACTCTCGATCGGATTTGGCGGAATTTGGGCCGCCCGCAACGGTCAGCCTGTGCCGGATTATGACGAGGCGCCAGTGGCAAGACATTTAAAGGGGCAAGACATCAATATCGAAGTCGATATCGGCATCGGATCAGGCCGCGCCACTGTATGGACTTGTGATTTGACCCATGGATACATCACCATCAATGCGGACTACCGGTCATGATTATTCCGAACTTGGATAGATTAAACCAAGCAATGCTTAATCTGCTCGTGAGCGTATCAGATTCTGCAATCTTGCCACGGTATCGTAATCTGGTGTCGAGCGAAATCGCCGATAAGGGCAAAAACGAACTCGTCACCATTGCAGACCGCGAAAGCGAAGTGTTGCTGGCGGAGGGCCTTGAAAAACTGATTCCCGGTCTCGCTATTGTCGGAGAGGAAGCGAGCGATGCAGACGCATCGGTGTTGGACGGCCTGTCGCAGCAATGCTGGATTATTGACCCGATTGACGGCACCGGAAACTTTGCCAGCGGCAATCCGCCATTCGGCATCTTGATTGCGCTTTGCGAAGGCGGCCTCACTCAAGCCGGTTGGATTTACGATCCGCTCGAAGGCCGGTTCTGCCACGCGAATCGCGGTGGAGGCGCGTTCATTGATGGCGAACGGATTGCCGCAAAAACCACTGGCGCGGCCCCTCCCATTGCGGGCATCTCGACGCTGTTCATGCAAGACGGCCAGCGCGAACAGGTACAGCAAAATATTGCCCCGCACTATACGCTGGTCGACATACCTCGCTGCGCCGCAGAACAATATCCGCGGCTTGCCCTTGGAACCAATGATGTCAGCATTTTCAATCGCACGCTTCCGTGGGATCACGCCGCAGGTGTGTTGTGGCTTAACGAAGCCGGAGGCAAAGCCGCCCGCAATGATGGCAGCGAGTATCGCGTTGATGAATGGGACAAACCTGGCCTAATCGGAGCGGCCAGCCCTGCCCTTTGGGAAGAACTGGCCGAACGAATGGCTAGACTGGATTAAAGTTCGCTTTCGAGCCACGCCTTTAGCTGGCCCTTAGGGGCAGCGCCCAGTTTTTGCGCAACCGCTTTACCGTCTTTGAACAGCACCATCAGCGGAATCGATTGCACGCCGATCTCACCGGGCACGCCGGTATTTTCCATGATGTCCATCTTCGCGATGGTCACTTGTTCGCCCAATTCGTCGCTAATTTCTTCGAGCGATGGGCCGATCATTTTGCATGGGCCGCACCATTCAGCCCAGAAATCCACCAGCACGGGTTTGCTGGATTCCAGAACATCGGCTTTAAAACTTTCATCAGTGACGTTGATTGTCGCCATGGGAATATCTCCTTATTGTATGACACCTATCTAGGTGCAAAATAACTTTACTCAACGGGCAGGCTGGCAAAGCTTTGCTGCTTTGTGGACAATTCGGATTTGCCCGCAGCCAGCGCTTCGGCAGGAATCTCGATCATTCTTGGCGTCTGGGTATACAGCAAAGCGGCGCGAACTGCCCTACCCGGATAAATCGTTTCAAGCGCCGCGACATAGGCTGACATTTGCCGGATTGTGCTTGCAGGCACTTGATCGAGCGAATTCGGCGGTCTGCGAGCAGTTTTGAAATCGACAACTGTCACCGCATCACTGGTAATCAGCAGGCGGTCAGCAACACCGGCAATAACTTGCCCATCCACTGTCGCGGCGAGTGGAACTTCAGCCAGGGCATCATCCCCGAAAATGGCCGCGAACTCGGAGTCTTCGAGCACTGCCAGCGCGGAATTTGCTATCTCCTGTCGCGATGCAGGACCTAGCTCCGCCGCTTGCTTAGCCAGCCAGGCCGACGCCCGGATGGCGCGATCTGCATGCGGCACATCGGGAAGGCGTTCGAGCAGTTTGTGGATCAGTATCCCGCGCCGCGCTGCTTCACGCGCAACTTCGGGCGCCAGTGGCGGATCGGCTGCCTGCTCATCCCCAGCAGAGGAAGGTGCAAGCGGACGGGGTGGCCTTGGTTCGGGCCCGATAGGCTTCGTCACCCATTCGGGAAGTGCGATGGCGACTTTGGTCGTTTCCCGATTGCCGACCGGCATCGTCGCGGCGCGTGCGCCCAATTCCCAGCGGGCGCCCCACAGATCATCCTCAAGCCCTTCGTCACCTTCAAACAGTGGCTTCAAACGAGCGAACCAACTGTCTTCGCCAGGGCCTTTCTTGGCCTCGCGTGATCCGAGCGAACCGCCAATGAACAGCGCTTCTTCAGCGCGGGTCATTGCCACGTAGAGCAGCCTCCAATGTTCCTCCAAATCAGCCGCCAAAGCAGCTTCTTTTGCAGCGGCAACCGGCCCGGCAATCTGTTCACCGCTCAATCCCGGCATCGGCACCTTGCGCGTTTGATCAGAACCCGGTGTGGTTTCCTCCAACGAAATATCAGGAGAAGAACCAGGGCTGCCGGTCGCATCAGCCAGAATGACAATCGGCGATTGTAGTCCCTTTGATCCATGAACAGTCATGACCCGAACCAGATCCGAGCTTTCTCCGGCCTCGCGCTTCAATTCCCCCTCGCCGGCGTCAAACCACTGAATGAGACCCTGCAAGCTGATCGTGTGATCAACTGAATAGGCATGTGCAGCATTGAGCAGCTCATCGATCGGGTCATTGGCCTCTCGTCCGAGCCGTTCAATCAGATTGCGGCGGCCTCTTAGCGGACCGGTCAAAATCCAGTGGAGCAATGCCTGCGGTGTTTCGTAATCTGCCTGAGCGAGAATCTTCTTAAGCGATTCCACTGTCTGCTGAACCATTGGCGTTTCGCTAGATGCCAGATGTTCCCACAGGCCCACCTTTTTATCGCGGTAACCATGGTCGAGCAGATCCTGCTGGCTCCAGCCCATAATGGGCGAGACAAGCAAATTGGCAAGGCTGAGGTCGTCAAGCGGCTGAGCCGCAAAGCGTAAAGCAGCCATCAAATCGCGCACCGCCAGCGGATTGCCAAGCCGCAACCGGTCGACGCCCGCCACCGGGACACCAGCGCTGTAGAGCCGCGCTACGATCAGGCTGGCGAGTTCCTTGCGCTTGCGCACCAGCACCATGACATCACCCGGCCCAGCATTGCGTTTACTGCCTTTGACCAGTGGGAATCCGTTGTCCATCCAACGCCGAACCTGACGGGCGATGTTGTCCGCCATCAATCGGTCATGGCGCGCCAGCCAGCTGTCTTCTTCGTCCCCGTCATCGCCCTCTTCGGACGCGCCAGTAACGGGATTCCACAAAGTGACGAGGCCCGGGCGGTCCTGCCCGATATGCGGGTCAGGGGCTTGCTTCAGGCCAATTTTGTCCCAGCCGATTGCGCCAATTGCCTGATCAACAAAGTCCAATACTGGCGCGGCTGTTCGGAAGGATTGGCCGAGCCCATATTCTTGCAAGCGCCGGACAGGAATGTTGGCGCGCAATGCCTCGGCATTATCAGCGGCGGCGGACATTTCCTTTTCCACACGCTCCCGTGCCGCCTCGAAATTTTCCGGGCTTGTGCCTTGGAAACCAAAAATTGCCTGCTTGTAATCGCCGACGGTGAACAGCGTACGCAGCTTGTTGTCGCGTGCGCCAGCGCCAGCGAAATAGTCGCCAATCAATGCAAAGATGATATCCCATTGCTGAGCATTGGTGTCTTGTGCCTCGTCGATCAGAATATGGTCAAATTGGCGATCAAGCTTGTAGCGTATCCAATCTGCCATATCGGCATTGCCAAGCAATTGCGCGGCCTGCCTGATCTGGTCATCGAAATCGATATAGCCTTCGCGAGCCTTGGCCGCATCCCAAAGCAGCGCGAATTTCCTGCCCACTTCCAATGCCGGAGTGAGCAGCTCCGCTAACTCAACCAACGCCAACAAGTCTTTCACCCGCGCAATCGACGCAATCACTCGCTCGATATCGGCGGCGTGGTTCGGATCACGCTTTACTAGATTAGCGAGCGGAGTGCCTTTCTTGGTAAGAACCGGTCCGAAAAACTGGTCAATCGTCGCCAGCCGCTCAACCGGATCGCGCTCTATCCAAGCGCCAATTGCCTCTGTGCCGCTCTGCCCCGTTTTGGTGTTCCAATCGGCGAATGTCGCCAATGCAGATCGCAATGCTGCCATGTCAAACACATCATCAGCACACAAAGCAGCTGCATCCTCCGCACTGGCACTTGAGGCCAGACCCAGCAACTGGCAGACACGAGGCCGCATCGGCGGTTGCCAAGCGGCGCTGCCATACCAAAGGTGCGACGCTGAAGCACAAGTCATCAACCATCCGCGAACCGCGTCAGCACCTTTGCGCAAGGAAAAGGCGGCAATCGCATCCAGCGTCGCCTGATCGCCCTGCTCACGAGCCGCAACGAGCATATCGCCTAGCACTTCGCACGACAGCAAATCGCGCTGCCGGTCATCGAGCGCTCGGGAACCGGGCTGAATATCCGCCTCCTGCGGGAATGCGGAAAGCAGCCACTGGGCAAAAGCGTGGATGGTGTTGATACGCAGGCCTCCGCCGGGCGTATCAAGCACACTGGCGAACAGACTGCGCGCCCGCTCGCGGGTTTCGGGATCGGCGCTCGCGCCTAAATTCTTCAATTCATCGCGCAGCTGGATATCGTCCATCCGAACCCAGCGGGCGAGCACATCGTTAACCCGAACCGCCATCTCTGCAGCGCCGGCTTTCGTGAAGGTGAGGCACAGAATTTGCGACGGATCATTGCCGGGTTTGAGCAATAACCGCAGCACCCGAGCAGAAAGGACCTGCGTTTTGCCAGTTCCGGCAGAGGCAGATAGCCAGACGCATTCGTCGGGATCAACCGCGAGACGCTGTTCGCCCTTCAGCTCGTGAACTTCGCCGCTCATTGCTCGTTCTCGCTGTCAAACCGCGCTTGCCATTCATCAAGCCGCATCAATTGGTCATAATCGGTGTAGCCGGGATAATCCGGCTCCAGCTTCGCTGTGAATGGTTGATTGCCCTTAATCCAATTGGCAATCGCCTCGCGCAGAAAGAACTCTGTGTTCGGCAGGAATTCATCGGGCAGCGGACCAGAGCGCTTCTGGCCAACCTTCAACGGGGTATCGACAAACCCAAATTTTTCATTCTCGGGGCCTGTCTTGATTTTCGGGTTTTTCGAAAGCGACCAATATTCGAACGCCGTTGCTTTACCTGAAACGCCTTCTATCCCGCCCCGCTCGGCAATCATCGCGATCAAGCCCAGCTGCAGTGCAAAGCCGGCCTCCACTTGCGACGATTTTGGCGGCTTGCCTGTCTTATAATCGACGATCGCCAACTCGCCGCCGGGCAATTGATCGATCCGGTCGGCGCGGCCATGAACGCGCACCCCGTCGATTACCATTTGGCCTTTTTCCTCAATCGCAACCGGCTTCCTTTGGGGGTTCGCGGCAATCTCCCGCTCGACCCAATCAAGCGCCGCAAGCAAGCGTGGAAGCCACAATCCCTCCATCAACGGATGAGCGTTTTGCTCTTCCAACACGCGGCGGGCGATTTCGCGCAATTGGCCACCCTCTTCATGCCAGCGCTGTAAAATCGCATGAGCCACCGTACCTTGCCACGCAGGCGAAGGCTCAGCATCAAGCGGATCAAGCGAGCGCAGGCGCAGGATCGATTGCGCGTAAAACTGATAGGGATCGCCGCGTAACCGGTCGAGCGCCGTCACCGCGATTGCTACATCGCGCTGATCGCTATTTGGCATCGGTTCGGGGCGGGAGTAGATCCCATCGTTCGGCTCTGCATCGTCAATCGCCTGCGCCAAAGCAACTGCCTCATTTTCGCGGTGCCGCGCAATCAAATCTTCGCCCAACAACGCCTTTACCCTCAGCAGAAAACGTGAGGGGATCGTTGGCCCCTCTGTATCCCGTTCAGCGCGGCTGAGCACGACTTCAGGCGCGCCAAGCGCTCCGGCCAAATCATGGGCCGAAAGGCCGATACGGAAATCGGCTCCCGGCACACCCAATGCTCGTAAAACTGGTGGCGCGAGAAGAGGATCGGCCGATGGTGTTGCGGGCCAATTGCCTTCGTTCAGACCTGCACAAATCACTAGATCTGTCCGGCTCATCCGCGACTCAAGCAATCCGTAAATGGCTACGCGGGAATGCCCGCCATAGGACGGACGAACTGCAACAGCTTCCATCGCATCGCGCAAGGCAAGGTGCAGCTCTGAAGGGTCCAGAGATGTGCCAGAATCGGAGGAATGAACTCTTAAATCCTCAACAAAACTTGCCAAAGCACGCCCGTCTTCACGCGACCAGATCGCATCACCGCATAGCGCTTCGCCAGCGACCGCCAGCCTGTTGAGCAATCCGGCCAGCGGCATTGGTCCAATGCAATCGAGCAACGGATTGAGGGCAATTTCGACTTCGCTAAACCAATCAGAAAGCTCAATATTTTCTGCCACATGGCGCAATACCGACAACCCCGGGGCAAGCCGCGGTCCGCGCAACGCGCGTTCAAATTTGCGTGCATTCTTCAGCCAACTGCCGCGATTATCGTCAAACCGGACAAGCGGATGCTCAAGCAAGGCCATCAAGGCAACAGGTGCAGCGCGTTCGGCCATCACTTCGGCCAGCAACAGCATCAACCGTCCTGCCGGTGTTTGCGGCAGTGGGCGTCCGGCTGAATCGTCCGCCTCGATATTCCAGCGCCGCAAATGCTGAACAACGCGCCGCGCCAGGCTTCGGTCGGGCGTAACAATTGATATGCGCTTCTCGGGTGTTTCGAGCGCTTCGCGAACAAGCAATGCAATGGCTTGCGCTTCGGCCTCAGGATTGGTGGTTTCCATGATCCGGACGCCAGCTAGGCGGCGCTTATCGGCGGGCAGGCTCGCCCAACGTTTGCTCGCTTCCGGCGGCAGGAAAAGGCTCGAAATCGCATGGGTCCGGTCGGGCGACGCGGCAGTCATACCCTTGCGGTGCCATTGCTGAACTTCGCCGCGGGCAATGCCCATCCGGTTAAGCAACAGCTTCATATGGTATTGCGGATGGGTGACCGCGTCACCGCGTTCAAAAGGAGTGTCGCCCGGCTCCTCGCCGCCGCCCGCAGCGCCGAGTTCCTCCCACACCGCATCATCGATCGACAGGTCAAAATCTGGCAGGATTACCGCGCCACCGGGCAATTGTGAAACGGTCTTAAGCAGCCTCGCCAGAGCCGGGGCAGCGCTTGTCACACCTGCGGCTACAACCGGATTTTCGGGCGGCGAAGCTTTCCACTGCTCTGCGGTCAAATCGAACAAACGATTGCGACGTGATGTCGCGTCCAAAGCGCCCATTGCCTGCAATTCTATGAGCCACCTCGCTTGCACACGAGCGAACAGGCGCAAACTGTCTTGCCAATGGCCAGACAAATCGCCGAGCAAATCGATTATCTCTTCTTTGAGCAGTTGTTCAGGCCCAATATCCTCGACCAACAACCTGTCCATCGTCGCGGCGGCGTCGCGTGCGAGCCGCAGCAATGTCGCGCCAGCCGGAGCTTTATCGCCGATTTCCTCGCTCAATATCTGGGCGAGCCTTAGCCATCTGCGCGTTGGATCGACCGCGACAGGAATGTCATTCGTGCCTAGCGGATCGAGCAAGCTACCTAGAGTCTCATCCAGATCAAGATCACCGACCACCGCCATGCGTGGCATCAGTATTCCGGCAGTACCCTGCGCACCGTAATACCGGATGAAAGCTTCCGAAACCGTCCGCATGGCCCGCGTGCTGGGGAGCAGCAGCGTCAACCGGGCTAGCCCGAAGTCACCTTGTGAATATCGCGGCACCAGTCCAGCGACCAGGGCGTCTGCAAAGCCCCGATGGGCGGCGATTGAGAAAATTTGCGGCGCGTTCAATTCACCCACGCTGGAGCGCTTCTTCGGTCGGCGCGATACTGCTTGGGCTGCCAACCTCGAACCACTGACCAGTGAAGGCGACACCGAACAATCGCTCCTCCTCTATCGCGCGGCTCCACAGAACATTGGTAGAGAATTTTCCGGCTGGCGCGTCTCGTAACAATCGGTGTGAAACAAGCTGAATGCCGGTGTAGATAAATGGAGCGATCCGGCCCGACCGTCTACGTGACACCTTGCCAAGCGCGTCCATGTGAAAATCGCCTTTGCCGCGAAAATTGCGTGCTGAACCGTGAGGAACGAGCAGCAACAGCGCGTCCATCTCCTGTGCATTCCACCGTTTTGACAAATCATGAAACGCCGTTTGCGGACCCTCAAGCCAGATATTATCCGAATTCAGGCAGAAGAATGGATCGGGCAATTGCCCCTGTGCTTTGACCATACCGCCGCCGGTTTCGAGCAATTCTTCGCGCTCGTCAGAAATCACGACTTTCGGATTACGGCGTTCCAGGACATGCGCTTCCAATGCGTCGGCAAGATAATGCACATTGACAACTGCGTCCGTAACACCCGCATCTGCCAAGCGGTCCAGCGTGTGGTCAATCAGCGGTTTTCCGGCAACGCGAACCAATGGCTTGGGCTGAGAGGCCGTGAGCGGGCGCATCCGTTTTCCCATGCCGGCGGCCATCACCATCGCAGCTTCGGATGCGAGCTTGGTCATTTCGGCAGAGCCCCTTTGGCATAACGGATAGGATGCGGAATATTAGTATCAAACCATGCTGCAACCGGGGCCAAGGCGGGATGCAGCAAATCGCGTTCCATAGCCTCCCAGACTCGCGGGATGAAATCGAGGTAGTGCGGCTTGCCATCGCGCTGATTCAGCCGCGTGAAGATCCCGACGATCTTGGCGTTTCGCTGCGCACCAAGCCGCGCGTAATCTGCCTCGAAATGCTCGTCAGCATTCGCCTGCTTAAGGTAATGATCAAGCATATCCCGTTCCAATTCTGGCGAGACTTCGCGCCGCGCATCCTGAAGCAACGAAACCAGATCATAAGCGGGATGGCCCACCAGCGCATCTTGGAAATCAATCAGTCCTTGTTGACCAGAACCATCGGCAGCGGGACCAAGCAACATGATGTTTTCTGCATGATAATCGCGCAGCACGGTAACGCCAGGCTGTTGCCGGGCGTACATTGGTCCGAGTGCTTCGATCCAAGCATTCTGGTAAGAAGGTTCATCAACTTCCAACCCGGCTGCAGGACAAAACCATTCGGTCAGCAAAGCGGTCTCGCGCTGATAGACGCTCATATCGTAGGCAGGAAAGGGACCAGCTGGGCGGCGGTGTAAATCGACGAGCGCATCTATCGCCGCCCGGTACGCCAAATCTTCCCCTTGCGGATTATCATCAAGCCAATCACGCATCCGGTCATTCCCGAAATCTTCGATCAGGACCCAGCCCTGCGTCGCATCTTCAGCATAGATTTCCGGCGCGCGCTGATCATTCTCGTTGAGCCATTTGGCCACATGAAGGAACGGCTGTGGGTCTTCTTCGGGAGGGGGAGCGAACATCAACATTGCTTTGCGCTCGCTCGCGGTGATGCGGAAATAGCGGCGGAAGGACGCATCGCCCGGTATGGGATCGATGGATGCATCGACCCACCCGGCGGATTTCAGGAAAGAATCAATACCGGCAGGAAGTTTGCTCATGGCAAACGGCTTAGCCAACCAACCCCTGCTTCCACAATCGCGATCCGGCCTTCATCCGCAGTTTCCAGTAGAATTGACAGGCAATTCGCTTCATGCGCGAAGCCGCCAGCATGATCGGGCCATTCAGCAACCAGGATTGCCCCCTCGCGGTAATCAGCCAGACCAATTTCTTCCACTTCAGACGGGCTCTTGAGGCGATAGAAATCAGCATGGACCAACGGCAGCGATACAGCCGGCGGATCGTAGGTTTCAATAATCGTGAAAGTCGGAGAGGGAACCTCGCCATTATACCCCAAAGCCGCAATCACCGCCCGCGCCAAAGTGGTCTTTCCTGCGCCCAGCCCCCCGGTTAACGCCACCACATCACCGGGCACGAGTTTTGCAGCGATCCGCTCGCCAAACGCATTCATCGCGTCAAGATCGGGCAATTCCACTTTCACGACGCGGTCACGAGTGGAGCCGGATAATCGCAGCGGTGCCTTCGCCTTTGCGAGATTCAATTTGCAATGTGCCGCCGTGCGATTCGACCAGTTGCTTCGCCAGCGGAATGCCCAATCCTTGGCGCCGCTCGTCGATCTGGCCTTCTAGCGCGCGGGATAATTCTTGCGGCGTCATGCCGGCGCCATTGTCCGAAATCACAATTTGCGCGACGCCTTTGTTCTTCGACAGATCGACCAGAATTTTGCCGCCCGATGCCGTTGCGGCGATTGCATTGTCGAGCAATTGGCCGATTGCTCTGCCCAACTGCCTTTCGTCGGCATCTATTTTGCCGGTTGCCTTGCTGCCGCGAAGGTCGAGCGTAATGCCGCCGTCTTCAATCGCTTGCTCTCGCGTACGAACAATGCTGGTTACAAACGGCAGCATGTCGAGCCGCTTGATCGTCAGCGGCAACAGTCCCGCCTCGCTCTGTGAAAGGTCCAGCACGTTTTCGACCTGGTCGGTCAGCCGCGCAACAGACTGCAAGATTGCCGCCACGTATTCCTTTCCCTGATCGGACAGGTCGCCAGCCACCCCCGCCTCAAGCAATTCGGCGAAACCGCCAATCGAAGTCAGCGGCGTGCGGAATTCATAGGACATATTGGACAGGAATTTGGTCTTCACTTCTTCAGACGCTTCGAGCGCTTTATTGCGTTCGCGGAGCGAATCTTCCGCCATTTGCGAATCTGTAATGTCGAGCACAGTCAGCAAACCATTCCCATCAGGAAGAGGTACGCCTGCAAACTCCAGCGTACGGCCATCGGCCATCGCTAGCCGGCCGCCCTGTTCCTTGCGGTCCAAGGTGGCGGAACGGATAACTTCGCCGATGGATTTGACCTGTTTGGGCTTTTCGAGGTTCTGCGCGATCGCTTCGAGCAAATCAGGTGCAAGAGGATGCGCGTCCAGGTGGTCAGGTTCCAGACCCCACGTCCCGGCAAAACTTCGATTCCAAAGCTGCAATCGGCCATCCGGCGCGAATACAGCCAAAGCTTCAAACAGACTGTCGAATGTGGCTGTGCGTGTGCGTAGCAGCGTGTCGCGAGTGGCTGAAAGCGCGAGCTGTTCGGTCCGGTCCTCCGCAATCAGCACCAAACCGCCATCGGGCATTGGTTGGGCAATAATTCGCAGGTGTGTACCATCGGATAACGGCCAAGCCTCTTCCTGCGCAGCACCAGCGGAAAACCAGCCCACATGCTCGGCGCGCCATTCGGGGAAGTTGCGCACTTCGGGAGTTTTGCCATTTTCGCGGGCGCTCAGCAGCAGCCGTTCAAAATCAAGACCCTGAATCACTGCCCCGGAATTGAGCGCGAATATCCGGCGAAATGGTCCATTAGCGAACGCCAGCTTCCTGCCCGCATCGAATTGCCCCACTCCGATCGAGAGTTGATCGAGTATCGAGCGTTGCGCATCGCGAAATGCCCGGAACTCACGCCCTAGTTCTTCCATCTCCTCGATATCAACGGCATATCCGGCAACACCTTCCTTATCCAACGGCAAGTCGCTGACTCGCAAGCTGCGGCGCTCACCATCGATGGTCGATGTCACGATTCGCTCAATTGGCATGTTCTTATCAGCGGCTTGGCCGGCAATCTGAGCGGCGGTTAACCCATCGACCGGCTCGATCAATTCCAATTGCTGATCAACGGCCACTTCAGCACTGGGTGCGCCAACTGCGGTAACGTAAGCCTTGTTGACCAATTGCAGCTTCGCATCGGTCCCGCGAAACCACATCGGCATCGGAGCAGCTTCGATTATTCCGACCAGCGCGCCGAAATCTCCGCGTGCGCGTGCAGCCTCCTCTCGGAGCCGAGACAGTTCGCTCTCGCTCTCGCTGAAGTCGAAAATCCACACCAGCGCCGCACCTCCCGGTGATACTTGCGGATCAGCTAGTACGCCCCGCACGGCCAGACTGCGCTGAGACCCGGGCGGAGTGAGCGCCATGCGGAACGGAGCGGCAGTTTTTTGGCAGCGCCGTATATTCTGAGACAATTCGGCCAGTTGACTGGTTGAAAGCCCTTTGCCCGGCCCGCCTTCCAATTCGCTCAAATATTCCGGCAAAAGATCAAGGCCGAACCAGCCAGCCAACCGGTCAGAGCCTTCTATGCGCCCATCGGTGCGGACAATCAGCGGGATCGCCGGTGCCTCATCAATCATACGCGCCATCCGCCTCGCGGCTTTTCGGCTGCCTTCAGCCTTGCGGGATTTAGCGGCGGAGGCAATCATCATCCACGCCGCCCCAACCGTCCAAGCGGCCAGTAGCAATCCTATCAGGATCAGCGCAGTGGGTGAGAGTTCCATGACAATTCAGCTATGCCGCTAGCGCCCATCTTGCAATGGTCCATCGCCGCCAATCAGGAAAGAATTGCGGTAAAAATGAAAACGCCATTCCCGCAGGGCGAGAATGGCGTCTTTCCATCGTCAAAACTGCATTTGGCAGCTCTGCGAAAGAGAGTGTCTTAGTAGCGGTAATGTTCGGGTTTGAACGGACCCTCGACAGGCACACCGATGTAATCGGCCTGGTTCTGGCTTAGCTTGGTCAGCTTAACGCCCAGCTTCTCAAGGTGCAGCGCAGCAACTTTTTCGTCGAGATGCTTGGGCAAAACGTAGACTTCGTTATTGTACTGCTCACCCTTGGTATAGAGCTCAATCTGCGCCAACACCTGATTGGTGAACGAGCAGCTCATCACAAAGCTTGGGTGCCCGGTGGCACAACCAAGATTCACCAGACGGCCTTTGGCGAGGATAATGATTTGCTTGCCATCGGGGAATGTCACGAGGTCAGTCCCCGGCTTGATTTCTGCCCAATCATAATTGTCGAGAGCGCCAATTTGGATCTCGCTGTCGAAGTGACCGATGTTGCACACGATACTCATCGGCTTCATCGCCTTCATGTGCTCGGCGGTGATGACATCTTCATTGCCCGTCGTGGTGACGAAAATGTCGCAACGCTTGGTCGCTTCTTCCATCGTGACAACTTCATAACCTTCCATCGCCGCTTGCAATGCGCAAATCGGGTCGATTTCAGTGACCATAACGCGCGCGCCGCCATTGCGCAGGCTGTCGGCCGAACCCTTGCCCACATCACCAAAGCCGGCGACACATGCGACCTTACCGGCAAGCATTACATCAGTTGCACGGCGGATCGCGTCGACTAGCGATTCCTTACAACCATATAGGTTGTCGAACTTGGACTTGGTCACGCTGTCATTGACGTTTATCGCAGGGAAGGGCAATTTGCCGTTCTTGGCGAGGTGGTAAAGGCGGTGAACGCCAGTGGTTGTTTCCTCTGAAACGCCCTTCAAATTCTGAACTGTTTTGGTCAGATAGCCAGGGTGCTTGGCAATATAGGCCTTAACCGCGCGCTGCATTTCAATTTCTTCGGGATTGGTCGGCGCAGGCATTGTCTCGCCAGCTTCCAAACGTGCGCCCCACAGTGCGAACGAAGTCGCATCGCCGCCATCATCAAGGATGATGTTGGCTGTTTGGTCAGGATCTGCATCTGTGCCCCATGCAAAGATATTGCCGACGTAATCCCAATATTCGGCGAGGGTTTCACCCTTAATCGCGAAAATCGGGATGCCGGCAGCAGCCATAGCAGCAGCAGCGTGATCTTGGGTCGAATAGATGTTGCAAGTAGCCCAGCGGACTTCGGCGCCAAGAGCGGTCAAAGTTTCCATTAGAACAGCAGTCTGGATGGTCATGTGTAGCGAACCGGTGATCCGCGCACCCGTTAGTGGTTTGCTATCACCGAACTCTTCGCGAAGCGCCATCAGGCCCGGCATTTCTGTTTCGGCAATGTTGATTTCCGCACGACCGTAATCGGCGAGGGAAATGTCCTGGATGATATAATCTTGTTTATCGGCGGCCACGCAAAGTCTCCTGAATTCAAAAAAGTCGCACCCGATTGCAGGCGCTTTTGGATTGCCGGTCACCTAGCGATTTGAATGCCCAGATGCAAATATAAAGATATCCTTATATCATCTAATCATTGCCGCAACGCACACACTTCCTATATCAACCGCCACAAGACATTCTCACGAAAGGAAATTACTAATGACAATTGCAGTAGGCGACACTCTTCCAGACGTTAAATTGGTCAAAGCAACCCCAGAAGGACCCGAAGCTGTTCAATCGAGCGACTATTTCGCTGGCAAGAAAGTGGCTCTTTTCAGTGTGCCCGGTGCTTACACGCCGACTTGTTCAGCACGCCACCTGCCCGGTTTCGTCGAGAAATCTGATGAACTGAAAGCCAAAGGAATCGACGAGATTGCCTGCACCGCAGTTAATGACGCATTCGTTCTTGGCGCATGGAAAGACGCTAACAATGCAGATGGCATAACAATGCTTGGCGATGGTAACGGCGATTTCGCCCAAGCAATCGGCCTAACCATGGACGGCTCGGGATTTGGCCTGGGTCAGCGCGGCCAACGTTTTTCGATGGTCGTCAACAACGGCGTTGTCGAACAGCTAAATGTTGAAGCACCTGGCGATTTCTCTGTCAGCAGCGCAGAGCACATGCTCGGGCAATTGTAAGCCTTTGAGGTCCGGGTGGCGCTGCGGCGCTGCCCGGTCCATTCTGGTGCATATATTTACGAACCACATTATAACATTTCGCAGCTAGCCGGACGCGCTGATAACCTTCCGTACCGCCACTCTTGGCGGTTTTTTGTGGGGGCGGACCTTCTGAAGCAAGTTCCTAGCGTCGATCCCGAAGGTCGCCGCCGCTTCATGCTATAGTCAATAGCCCATCAGGCTGAGCACTTCTTTGCGGCTTCGCTGGTCTTCTAGAAACGTGCCCATCATCCGGCTGGTAACCATCCCCACGCCGGGTGTACGCACTCCGCGCGCCGTCATGCACGCATGACTTGCATCGATAACCACCGCGACGCCGCGTGGCTCAAGGTGCTCCCAGATGCATTCCGCCACTTCAGCGGTAAGACGTTCCTGAATTTGCAGGCGACGCGCATATCCGTGAAGCACTCTTGCCAGCTTCGAAATTCCCACAACGCGGTTGGTCGGCAAATAAGCAATCGCAGCCTTGCCGATAATTGGTGCCATGTGGTGCTCGCAATGAGACTGGAACGGGATGTCTTTCAGCAGCACGATCTCTTCGTAACCGCCTACTTCTTCAAAAACACGGCTAAGATGGACCGCCGGGTCTTCCTGATACCCTTGGCAATATTCCTTCCAAGCACGCGCAACACGCTTCGGTGTGTCGAGCAACCCTTCACGAGCAGGGTCATCGCCCGACCATGCGATCAACGTCCGTATGGCGTCTTGAACATCGTCTGGAACGTGAACCTTGCCACTCTCAAGATCTTCATCGCTAGCGGCAAATTTATTCATCTATCAATCCAGTACGAAAGCGTTGGTACCAAATCAAAAGCCAGCCAACCTTCGGAAAGCTTCCCCCGGGGCATGGCTGGCAAATGGTTTGTAGTTGTGGGCTGCTTGCACCCAAACAGTGTCAAAATGCAAATGTCTTGTCGGTGTTTCTGCGCGAAACGGCGACGCTCTACTCTTTGCCTTCGCCCATCTTTTCAGGTGTCACTTCGGCATCGGCATGTTCGGCTTTCTTACGCTTTTCGAAAACATCGCTCATATGCGCCTCATCTTCGGCGGTCAGATATTTTTCAAAATCGGGGAAATGATCGTCTTCTTCTTCCTCGATATGATGCAGATAATCATGCTTGAGTTGTTTGAATTTTTGCAGCCATGCTCCTGTTGCCATGTCAGTGGCGGCCAAATCATTCAGCGCTTCATTTAATTCGTGATGTTCCGCCACCGAATGGCGCGTGTCATCAGTCGTCGGGGGCTTGCGCAGCATCGTCGAATAGAGCGCTTGCTCCTCTGCTGCTGCGTGACTTTTAACTTCTTTCGTAAACCGCGTGAACAGTTCGTCGCGCTCGGCCGTCTTGCCTTCAGTGTTCGCGATTTTTTCAAGCAGTTCACGGTGGTGATCATGATCCTGTTTGAGGCGCTCAAAAATCTTTTCGGCGGTAGCCATGGGTGTAGTCCTTTCAAATTGCGTTTGATTTCATAACTATCTGCCCGGCCGTGGGTTCCGCATTCAATCTGGAATTTGCCTGCCGCGTCACCATATCCGGGCTATGCCTTTATCATCACCCCCCTATCCCACCCGCGAAATGTTTGAGGAGGAAGCCTTGGCGGCCCTCGCATCGATCCCTGAATTCCTGCGCGAGAGATTGGCGAATGTGGTACTCAAGGTTGAAGAGTTTGCGACGCCCGAGCAGCTACAATCGGTGAACATTGCCACTCGATGGGGCTTGAGCGGCCTATATGAAGGCAGGCCGCTATCTAAGGAGTCAGTCTGGGAGAGCGGCGATCTTCCCCCCGTAATTTCCTTGTTCAGACAGCCATTGTTGCGCGAATGGATCGATACCGGGGTTGGATTGAAAGAACTGATACGGCACGTGGTGATCCACGAAGCGGGGCATCATTTCGGCTTTTCCGACGATGATATGCATCAGCTCGAGAGAATGGCGGAAGACTAGCTCGGGCACAAATGTCACGGACTTGAAAGACGCCAGCGAAACTCGGCCATCAATTCGCGATCTCCGACTTCGTGCAGAGCGCACAAATCGCATTTTCCGAAATCACAAACAAAAAAGAGCACCCCGGCGGGATGCTCTTTTTAATGGTGCACCCGGAAGGATTCGAACCTCCGGCCCCCTGATTCGTAGTCAGGTACTCTATCCAGCTGAGCTACGGGTGCACTTGGAGGGCGGCACATAAGGGGGCATGTTCAGCTTGGCAATGCTTTATTGCCCAAAATACGCACTCAATTGACGTTCCCCCCTAAGATTAGTGGAAAAGCCGGTCTACAAGGCTGCAATCGAGCGGCGGTTTATCCAGTCTGGCCATCTGGGCCGGGGTAAACCAGCCGACTGCTCCGCCTTCCAACGCTACGGGTTCGCCTATCCACTCGTTCAGCCTGTAAAGAAGTATTACAATCGGCGGTATAACGCCCTCACTCCCGGATTCGGCAAAGCCAATCGGGACGGCATTGGCACAATCGATCGCAACCCCCAATTCCTCCGTAATCTCCCTTATCAACGCATTTACGGGTGTTTCGCCGGATTCAACCTTGCCACCGGGAAATTCCCATAAGCCGCCATGGTGCTTGTCCGCAGGGCGCTTATGCATCAGCCAGCGCCCATCGGGCCGCTCGAAAGCTGCAGCAACAACTGTCAACAATGTCGGAATATTTTCCAGTTTGCGAACCCCCTTCAACCATTTCTTAAGATTTCAATCAGACAAGGGCAAATCAGAATTGTAACCGATGGATGTACCCATGACACTGATGCAACTCCTAACTCGGATCGCCAATGACGATCGTGGGAGCACAGCTATCGAATACGGACTGATCGCTTCTTTGGTTGTTATCGCATCCATTGGTGCTTTCGAGGCTGTTGCCAACGAAAACACCGGACTTTGGGGTGTCGTATCCAGCCAAATCAATGACGCGATGGGTGAAGGATAAAATTCAGCCAGCCGGCTTAGGACTTTATAAACTTGTTGCACCTATCTCGAATATCGCTCGGCCTGAAAATAACCAGGATGGCTTAGCATCGAAGACTATAACCAGGAGACTAAAGATGAAATTTTTCAAAAACCTTCTTCGCGACGAACAGGGCGCGACTGCTATCGAATACGGTCTGATTGCCGCTCTTATCGCTGTTGCAGCGATTACTGCGATGCAAGGCCTCGGTAACGAGCTGAACACCACATTCTCGACTGTGTCGACTAAGATGGGTGAATCGAACACCGTCTAATAGACGGTTCGATACCAAATCAAAGAAAGGCGGCAGGGCTTCCCTGCCGCCTTTTTTGTTGTGTGAGGTGCTTTTTGTGTGCCTTCAAACGCCGGGTACTTGCATCAGCAGGCTTGGTTTCACGCTGACTTGCGGCAAGCGGTCAACTCGGCGGCCTAAAGAAGAGATTTTATTGCCCACGCCTGGCCCCAAGAAAACAAAAATTATCTTCCGCGAACGACGATTTTGACCTTTTGACCCGCCTGCAGCGTATCGCCAGTGCCCAACCCGTTCAGCACACGAAAGCGTTCAACCTTGCCCGAATCATAGGCCATCCGGTTGGCGAGCGACTGAATCGTGTCACCGCGCCCGACTGTAACCACGTCAATAACACGCGGCACGATAGCGTTCGCCTCGGTTTGCGAAATCTTTCGCATCGAATTGAACATCGCATTGAAGGCCGATCCATTTCCTGCCGGCGTAATGGTTGCAAAATGATAGGCACGGTCATTGGCAAACTCATACGCGAAGACCACTACATCCACAGAATTGCCGCCTGAGGTTACCCGCGCGGTACCATAGGCCGCCGGTATTCCATTCACGGTCGTCCGCTTTATGTCGGCAGGCCGCAATTGTTGTTGCTCTGAGCTCAAGCTGGCAAACACGCTATTAATATATGTGTTGAGATTGCCATTATAGGCGGCAAGCGAGAATTGCGCCTTTCCGCTTTGGCCGTTGATCGACACAGCGCGGGTGCCATTGACCATATAGAAACCCTGCGGCGCGGTGAAGGACAGACGCAGTTCCGGGTGGATAAATTGGCGACCCTCGACAACGCCCTGCTTAGGATCATCTCCGTAAGTGATTCCGTCAATTCGGGTCAGAAATGTGTCGCGGTTGGTTGTGCCCGTCCCGCCAGCAGCTTTGGCCAAGGCAGTGCGGACGCGGCTGGCCGGATCGGGATGGGTCGAGGCCCAAGCCGGAATATTGGCGCTTTCACGTCCTTGCAAACGCGCGTCGAGCGCATTTTGGTCTGCCAAGCTTTGCAGAACAGTGCCCATTGCGCGCGGATCATAGCCGGCCTTGGTCAGATATTCGATGCCCAGATCATCAGCCTGCAATTCTTGGCTGCGCGAAAACTTCAACGTCAGCATCTGCGAGCCTTGCAAAAACCCCTTGGACAAGGTGTTGCCGATCTGGCTGTCGCCCAGAACTACACCGGTCAGAATTGCGAGACCTGTTCCCAACAGCGAATTCTTCTGAGCCTCAGACTGGCGACGCTGCGAATGGCGAGCCGCAACGTGGCCAACTTCGTGGCCCAATACGCCCGCAAGTTCGGCTTCATTGTTCATCAAGGCAACCAATTGCCGGGTCGAATAAATATAACCGCCAGGCACGGCGAATGCGTTGTTAACCGGGCTATTGAGCAACGAAACGGTGAAGGAATCACGCGCATTGCCAAGGCCCGACTGCACGGCGATATTCTTACCCACTTGCTCTACATAGGCGGCTTGGGGGCCCTGATAGGTCCCGCCAAATTCGCTTAGCAATTGCGGGTGGAATTCCGCCCCTTGCTGCGCCTCTGTTTGCGTAATCGGCGCAGAAGCAGACGGAATTTCACCACCCATACACCCGGTAAGGGCAATTGACATGGTGGCAACCGAAGCAAGCGCGACGTTTTTTATGCGGGGCATTTTTGATCCTCCAAATTATCGTATGCGCAATGATAGCGCATGTGAAAAACTTGTTCAATCAACCCTTTGGCAGCAAAATTGTTCCTGCTAGGAAACTTAACGCCCTAATCTGATCCAAGCTGGAGAAAGCGCTCCTCGCGCAACCGGCGGATTTCCTCGCGTGGCAAATTCAGCAATGCGTCGATTTCTTCTCCAATCGCCGCACCCAGCGCTGTCGCAGCCAACGCGGGATCGCGATGCGCCCCGCCGACAGGCTCTTTGACAATCCGGTCAATCACACCGAGCTTCTTCAAATTCTGTGCAGTAATTTTCATCGCCTCGGCAGCATCAGGAGCTTTTTCAGCAGTCCGCCACAAAATCGATGCACATCCCTCAGGCGAAATGACCGAATACACTGCATGTTCAAACATCAAGACGCGTTCCGCGCTGGCAAGTGCAACCGCCCCGCCCGAGCCGCCTTCACCAACAATGCACGCAACCATTGGAACACCAAGCGCAAGACACGCTTCGGTCGAACGAGCAATCGCCTCTGCTTGCCCGCGCTCCTCGGCCTCAATGCCCGGAAAGGCACCCGAGGTATCAACCAAGGTCACAACTGGCAGCCCGAACTTATCCGCCATTTCCATCAGGCGGATCGCTTTGCGATACCCCTCCGGCTTACCCATCCCGAAATTATGCCGGATGCGGCTTTCGGTATCATTGCCCTTCTCATGACCGATCAGCATCACGCGCCGCCCATTGAGTTTCGCAAAGCCGCCTAGAATCGCTTCATCATCGCCGTAACTGCGGTCCCCCCCAAGCGGCATAAAATCGTCAAAAGCGTGCTCGACAAAATCACGAAAATGCGGACGCAACGGGTGGCGTGCAACTTGAGTCTTTTGCCATGGGGTGAGCGAGTTATAGGTGCTGGCCAGCAAATCAGCGTTCTTCTGCTCAAGCCGGACCAATTCGGCGGAAATATCGACTTCATCGCTGGCTGAGGCGGAGCGCAAATCTGCAATCCTGCCTTCGAGTTGAGCAATCGGTTTCTCAAATTCTAGGTAAGCTGTCATGGTTTTGCGCTAGTCCCTAGAACGGTTCTGGGCAAGAGGATGTCGTTCATTTACTAGCGCAACGAGCCGGGCACTGTCGACATGCGTGTAAATCTGGGTAGTCGCAATATCCGCATGGCCAAGCAAGGTTTGCAAGACACGCAAATCCGCCCCGCCCTCCAACAAATGCGTGGCGAACGCATGGCGCAGCACGTGCGGGCTGATCTTCTCCGCTGGCAAATCAGCTCTCAGCGCCAATTCTTTGAGCATTTGATACAGACGTATCCGGCTCAGGTGCTTGCCCCTCGATGGAAACAAAAACTTGGGTGCATCATCGCGCAGCGCGAGCCAATTCGCCAAGGCCTGCTTCGCACGGCCGCTAATCGGCACCATCCGGGTTGCACCGCCCTTGCCCGTAACTGTCAGGAATGGCGCATCACGCGGTACTGCGGATAAAGGTAGCGATACCAATTCTGTCGCGCGAAGGCCCGAACCGTAGAGCAATTCGAGCAAAGCCAGCATCCGCACGGCAGCGGGTTTTCCGCTTTCCGCCTCCTGCTCTGCCCGGGCCAACAAGGTTTCCACTTGATCATGCGAAAGGATTTTGGGAAGCGGCCGGCGGGCTTGCGGTCGTGGCAACGACGGTGATGGGTCGTCTTCGCGAAGCCCCTCATCAACGAGGAACCCAAAGAACTGCTTCAATGCCGAAGATTTTCTGGCCAGGCTTGATGGGGCCAAATCACTCCATGCCTGGCCTAAACGGTGCAAATCTTTTGCCTCCGCAGCAACCAGATCACCAATGAACTCTTCCGCGCTTTCAAGATCCCGGCGATAGGCCAACAGCGTATTTGGTGCCGCACCGCGTTCTGCGGCAAGCATCGTCAGGTATTCTTCGATTGCAGATGCCACCAGTCAGGCCAATCGAGTCGCAAGAGGCATCACCCGCGTGCGACTGCTTCCGCAGCAATCATCCGTGCCTCTGCTGACATGCCAACACGGTTCAGTGCGGATACGATGTGATAGAGGTGCCGAGCGGTCATTTTATCCCATCCGCTGCCCTGCATCCCAACGCCTGCCAGATACGCAACGAGCGCAGGATTATTGACCTGCGCTGCGCTGTCAATCAATTGGCTCCATTTGGTACCGCGCGACAAATCAACCCCCAAGTCGCTCGACGCGCTGGCCTGGGTAGCGTCATCAATCCTGCCAAGCCCGGCAAGGCCCGCGAGCAAGAATTGCGACTTGCGCTGACCCTCGCTGTCATCATCGCCAATGAATGTAGAAAGTTGCGATCCAGTAACCGGGGACGGACGCTGCGGTTGGGCAAGCGCCAGCAACGCCCATCCCTGCGATCCCTGAGGCACAATTTGTGCCCAGCTAAGAGCATCGGCATCCAATCCTGCGGTCAACATTGATGCTAGCAATTTCGGCGCATTATCGGCCAGATCTTCGCTCGGGGTTATCCTTGCTGCTGCATAAGCGGTCAGCACATAACGGCTGTAATCGGTCTGGGTAGCGCCCCAAACATCGTTAATTGCCTTGACCCGTGCCGCAGGGTCGGTGGCAACATACGCGGCTCGCAAATTGGACGCGGTCAAGCTCTCGCCGCCGGCGCCTTCACCTTGAGCGTAAATCTGGCTGTAAAGGTCAACCATCGCGGAAGAGGACATGACGCCGCGCCCGGCGGCAATGGTGGCCCCCTCGGCACGCTGCGCCAAGGGTAACATCGGCGCGGTCGCAGCGATGTTCTGAAAATACGGTCCAGCATCCTTGAGCAAAGCTTCTGGAAGCTCGGCCCCAACGGCGTTGGCAATCGCGAAACGCCACGCCGTTAATTCGGTAACCCCATCCCATTCCAGATTGATCGCGCGCCGCCCGCCGCCTGCAGCCCCGGCAAAACGTTGTGCCAACAGCACGTCAATTTGTGACGCATCTTTGTCACGGAACGCCTTGTTGAGATTTTCCTGTGCCCGCCCTGACTGACCAGCGAATGCAAAGCATATGTCGCGCACCAATTGCCAGCGAATGCCCTCCAGCGACCTGCCTTTGATTTGGGAAACCGGGCAGGCTCCAACCAAATCGGAGGTGCCGATAAATGCATCAAGCGCAGCATTTGACAGGTTAAGATCCCAATTTCCGCTGTCCACATCCTGCGCAACTGCTCGGGCAGCAGAATGCTCACCCAATTGGTTGAGCGCCTTTACGCGCAGTGTTGCAAATTCGACGGGGTTCATGCCTTCGGGCGCAGCAAGCCTGCTGACCAGCGCGCGGCGAAGCATAATGTGCCCCCAACGCGATACCATCGGTCCTTTGATACCACCAAGCGAAGCACGAACAATCGATGCCGGCTGACGGGCGAGCGCCTGTGAAGGCAAGCCGCCCTCGCTCGCTGCCAGTACGCCGACACGCTCCATCGACCGCCTTGAAGCAGGTGGAATATCGAATTTCGGCTTAAGGCCGAGCAATTCATCCAGCTCGTCCGCATCTAGGTTTTCCAACTCATCAAGTGTTGGCAGTCGGCTTATACTCCCGCCAGATGCGGGGGCTGGTGCAGTTGCTCCATCGCCGCTTGGAAGCGGTTGAACCACAGAGCTGCTGGTGCCCGAAGTGGCCGCAGGACGACCCGCCGGCGTAGCGCTCGGTGCGGGCCTTGGCGCGGGCCTCGGTGCGGGTTTCGCAGTGCCAGTTGGTGCAGGCGCCGGATCATCAAATCCGGGCGGCAACAAAGATTCTGGCGCGGCTTGCGCCATTACCAGTGTTGAGCAAAGTGCCAAAGCCGCGCCCGCCAGCAGCGCCCCGCGCTTGCCCCTTATGCCTCCGGTATTCTTCACTGAACATTCTCCGGTGCTTCAACAGGTACAGAAATGGAGTGCAAAGGCTCTTCGCCGCCGTTAATCCACGCAACCAACAGCACGGCACAGATCACCGCAGCGGCAATAAACCCGATGCGTTTGTATAAACCAGAAGTTTTGCCAGCCATACTCAAATCACGCGCTTCCTGTTTCAACCATAGTTGCGCCTAGCCTAGCGCATCTATAGGCGGGGCGGCAATGCGAGAAAACGCCCTGCCCCCTGAAGAAACTGGCCAAACGCCCGGCCAAATTGCCAAGATTGCGCAAAGCGTGAGCGCGCGGCTAACTAAGCCGATCGTCCTGGTTGGGCTGATGGGCACGGGTAAATCGACGGTTGGACGCAAACTTGCCGCACTGTTGCAAACCGACTTTATCGATGCGGACAATGAAATTGAAGACGCCGCGCAACTGTCCGTCGCGGAGATTTTCGAACAATTCGGCGAAGCTTATTTCCGCGACGGCGAACGGCGCGTTATCGCACGGCTGATGGATGAACATCTGGGGGTGATTGCAACTGGCGGCGGGGCATTTATCAATGACGAAACAAGGGCACTTATCCTCGAAAACGCGATCACCGTGTGGATCGATTGCGAGATTGATGTGCTGGTCGAAAGAACCGGTCGCCGGGACACCCGGCCATTGCTACGCGATGGTGACCCGCATGAAATTCTGGCGCGCCTGCACAAGGAGCGCGAGCCGCATTATGCGCTCGCCCCAATCCGCGTGGCAAGTGATGATGGACCGCATTTCGAGACCGCAATGGCTATAATTGAGGCAATAGATCGATGGCTGTGATAAATGTCGAACTCGCCGGGCGCAGTTACCAAGTCCATGTCGGTCAGGACTTGCTCAGCAATGCCGCATCGCTGTCGCACCGCTTCATCCGTAAAACAATTGTTCCGATTGTGGCGGATAGCAATGCGCGCGAATTGCATGGCGATCGACTTGCGGCATCGTTCGACGCTGCCGGAAAGACACCCGTTTGGTTCGATGTTGCTTCGGGTGAAGGCTCCAAAAGCTGGGACGGGTTGCAGGCGTTGACCGAATGGATGCTCGCTCAGGGTGTCGAACGCGGAGATCATGTGTTTGCGCTCGGCGGAGGTGTGGTGGGCGATTTGACCGGCTTTGCCTGCTCAATCCTCAAACGCGGCTGCGGGTTTGTGCAATTGCCAACAACTCTGCTGTCGCAAGTCGATTCCTCGGTTGGCGGCAAAACTGCGATAAACACCTCCGCAGGCAAGAATCTGATCGGCGCATTTCACCAACCCTCGTTAGTATTGGCCGACACCGATACACTTAAGACGCTGCCGGTTCGCGAGATGCAGGCCGGCTATGCCGAAGTGATAAAATACGGGATTTTGGGCGATCTTGAATTCTTTGAATGGTGCGAAGCCAACGGGAACGAAGTAATCGCACATGACGATATAGCGGTTGCAGAAGCAGTTGCGCGAAGCGTTGCAGCCAAGGCGCGTATCGTGGCCGCAGACGAGCGCGAGACAAGCGGTGTTCGCGCGTTATTAAATCTGGGTCACACATTCGGCCACGCGCTCGAAGCCGAGACCGGCTTTTCAAACAGGCTTTTGCATGGCGAAGGCGTGGCGCTCGGCATGGTGCTGGCGGCACAATATTCGGCGCGGCGTGGCTACATCTCTGCAACAGACGCAGACCGGGTCAAAAGTGCTATTGCCGGATCGGGTCTGCCAACCGAGATTACCTCGCTAAACTTGAAATGCGATGGTGCAAAGCTGGTGGACCACATGCGGCACGACAAGAAGATGGATGCCGGGACATTGCCATTTATTTTGCTGCGCAGCATCGGCGCAGCATTTTTGGATCACGAGGTGTCACTGGATGATGTGGCATTATTCCTGAACGACCGACTTCTCGCGACTTAAAGGCTGGTTTCTCCGGGCTTCAAAACCGACCGCAGCGCAGTGCAATCTGCAGCCTTGCCATCGCAAATCACGCTTAATTCGCCATCCGATTCTAAAACTACCGCGGCGATTTCTTCTACGACACCGTGGCCTTTCTTGCGGATCGCCGCCTCAACCTCGCCGCGCGTCACGCGTTCATTGGCCAAGGCTTCTTCTTGAAATTCACCGTCGCACAAAAGCAGCTTGGGCTCTGAGCGAATAGCCTTGGCAAATGTCTGTGACTTATTCGAAAGCCATGTCACAATCAGTTGGAGGAATGCCAAACCGAAAAACGCCGCGATGCCTTCGCTTAACGAAACAGACTTCGTCAAAATAACAGAGGCAAGGATCGAACCGAGCGCGATCGTGACGACGAAATCAAACGCATTGAGTTTAGAAAGAGAGCGTTTGCCGCTCACCCTCAAGATCACGATAATCGCTGCATACGATGCAAGCGTCGCCAGCAACACTCGAATAATGTCGGACCAACTATCAAACCACATGGAACCCCAACGCCGGATGGCCACGAAAGGGTCCAAGGAAATTCCGATTAAACCGCAAAGGTGATAGTGTTTGTACCGAGCGCCCAACCGTCAAACCATCAAACCACCAGACCATCAAACCACCAGGGATTTTTCCGGCTCGGTCAATTGCGCTGGCCGCATTTGGTTCAGAACAGACGTGATCCGTCAGGCACTTTCACATCGGGCGCAAACAGCACAACTTCGCCTTCCTCATCAGCGAATCCCAGCGTCAGCACCTCGGACATTGCCGGGCCAATCTGACGCGGAGGGAAATTGACAACCGCGGCAATCTGCCTGCCTGGCAATTCATCAGCCGGATAATTCGCAGCAATCTGTGCGCAGCTCTTCTTAACGCCAATCGCAGGCCCGAAGTCGATCTGCAATTTGAAGCTGGGATTTCGCGCTTCCGGAAATTCCTCCGCCGTGATGATGGTCCCGATGCGAATATCCACCTTCAGGAAATTATCGAAGGCAATTTGTTCCGCAGCAGGCTCGTCAGGACTGTGGTGCAGGTGCATTATTCAAGCTCGAGAATAACGGCATCGACCGCCAGGCTCTCTCCTTGCTCTGCGTTTATCTTTGCAATCGTCCCGGCCTTTTCAGCGCGGAGGATGTTCTCCATCTTCATCGCTTCGACAGTCGCCAGCGGCTGTCCTGCTTGAACTTCTTCACCTTCACCTACATGCAATTTTACGAGCAAGCCGGGCATTGGGCAGATCAGGAATTTACTGAGATCGGGCGGAATCTTCTCGATCATATGCTGTGCTAGCGGTGCGATATGCGCCGGCAGGATACGGAGAGTTTGCGTCGCACCACGGGTGGTGATGGCATAGCCAGTCCGTGTCGGCGCCAACTGCATGGTCAGCAAATCACCGTCCAGATCGGCATCAACGATCACATCACCGGGCGTATATTCCATTTCCAACTCGAGCAGCACGCCATCGACAGTAATGCCATCTTCCTCAAGACAGACCGCATAGTCGCGTCCGTCCAGCATCACGGTCCAATCACCAGGGGGTGCAGTCCGCCCGTTCAGCTGCTGGTTGCCGCGCCGCGCACGGTCTGCATCAGCGGTAGCAATAACCCCGCCAATCGCTGCGAGACCGCGCTTCAATCGCTCAGAAGCCGGCGCACCCTCAAACCCGTCAGGATATTCTTCGGCAATGAATCCAGTGGTCAGTTCCCCGCTGCGGAAACGGTCATGCTGCATAATCGCGCTGAGGAAATCGATATTGTGGCCCAGCCCCTTAATCCGGAATGCATCGAGTGCCTGCACCTGCAAATCGGCGGCTTCATCGCGAGTTTTACCCCAAGTGATCAGCTTGGCGATCATCGGGTCATAAAATATCGAAACTTCGCCGCCCTCGAACACACCATCATCAACGCGCACGCCATCGACGCCGCGTCGGCCATTCTCGCATCCGTCATCGGCCCATGGCTCGACCGGTGGCTCATATTCAACCAAGCGGCCAGTAGATGGCAGGAACCCGCGATAGGGATCTTCGGCATAGACACGGTTTTCGATTGCCCAACCGTCAATCTTCACATCATCCTGCGTCATGGCGAGCTTTTCACCCGCCGCAACGCGAATCATCTGTTCGACCAGATCGACCCCGGTGATTGCTTCGGTTACGGGATGTTCAACCTGTAAACGGGTGTTCATTTCGAGGAAGTAAAAGCTCTCCCCGCTTGGATCCGCACCGCTGACAATCAGTTCCACCGTGCCGGCGCTGTGATATTCAACGGCCCGCGACAATGCGACGCATTGCTCACCCATTGCCTTGCGCATTTTGGGTGTCACGAACGGCGATGGCGCTTCCTCGACCACTTTCTGGTGACGGCGCTGGATCGAACATTCGCGTTCATTGAGGTAAAGAATATTGCCGTGCTTATCGCCCAGGATCTGGATTTCAATATGACGCGGATTGAGGATGAATTTCTCGATAAAGACACGGTCATCGCCGAACGAGTTTAATCCTTCACGCTTGGTCGCTTCAAAACCCTCGCGCACGTCCTGTTCATTATAGGCAAGCCGCATTCCCTTCCCGCCGCCGCCAGCACTGGCTTTCATCATCACCGGATAGCCGATTTCTTCCGAGATCCGCACAGCGTGTTCGGTATCATCAATTTCGCCGACAAAACCGGGAACAACGTTCACCCCTGCTTTCATCGCCAGCTTTTTTGGATTCGATCTTGTCGCCCATTGCGGCAATTGCGCCGGTTGGTGGGCCGATAAATTCGATCCCCTCTTTCGCCAGTGCTTCGGCAAAGCTGGTCCGCTCGGATAGAAAACCATAACCCGGGTGAACGGCTTCGGCACCGGTTTGCTTACACGCAGCGATAATTTTCTCGGGCAGCAAATAGCTTTCTGCAGCTGCCGATGGCCCGATATGGACGGCCTCATCCGCCATCTTTACAAATGGCGCGCGGGCATCGGCGTCGGAATAGACAGCGACCGTGGCGATACCCATCCGGCGCGCAGTCTTGATCACACGGCAGGCAATTTCACCACGATTGGCAATCAGAATTTTCTTGAACATCGGGCCTCCGAAGACAGGATAGATACAAACTACCTATGCCGCCCTCGCAGGTATCATTCAACCTAGCAGATTAGTCTTGGTCGATATGCCCGATATGCCGCTGTTGCCTAGCAATAAGAGAGTTGAATTCATCCCAAATCGCTTTGGCTTTTTCTTCACCGCCGTTTTGCTTTGCAAACTCGGCATCCCATGCATCGCCGTCGGGATTATTGGCCCAGCCCATAGCAGCAATACCATTGCGCATTGGCATAGCGACTATGCTATCCCACTCGCCCGTGCCCATGTGAAAATGCATAGTTCCATCACGCCCCAAAGCTTCATCAACTTTTTGGAACAGGTCGATGATTTCGTGGGCTCGGCCAGTCTTACCTTGCTCCCACTTTATCAAATTGACCCGGTACCAGTCGACCTTGGCAAGTTCCATCGCCTCATGCCCATCGGCCAATGCGGTAGATGGCATCGCTGGCACACACAAAGCCGCCGCAGCAGCAAACATCAGTTTTTTCATAGTATTATCCCAGTTGCAGTTAGCGCCCCTGAGGAATGTAACCGAGTGCAGGCAATGCCTGCCTCACGTCCCCCGCCGAATGGGATAATACAGAAACGGCAACATAGATTGTAAATTTACGACACAATCAACCCTGCCAATTGCGCAGTCCGTTCCCGCGTCAATGTAGCCTTGCAACTGGAAACGAGCAGAGGCTCTAAAGTCCCGCCGCGTGCATAATAGCCTTCGCTGCTGCAATGCGCATCGCGGAAAGCAATCCAGGCGCGCTGGGCATCTAGCATCGTCTGGAAAAAACCAGGCTGGCCATCGTCAACATTGCCGTGCCCGTCCGACCATTGCTCATCGCGTTCCTTCTGGATGGCGGAGGTCTTGGCCCATTGCGCATTCATTTCGGCGTCGGCCGCGAGATAATCCTGATGCGCGCACCAGTTCATTTCCTGCTGCACCATAGGCTCGTCGCAATTCCAGTCGGGATTGGGCGAAGCAGCTGCGGCGAGCATAATAAGTGGAGTAAAGATCATCATCGGTGGTTCCTCAATTATCTTGCGGCATAACCAATTAAGGCGTCCGCGTAATGGGGGGCACCGCGCCGGTCGCCCTCACCTTGCAACAATCCCTCCATCGCGTTCGCAAGCAATTCCACATTTGCGCGCGAGAGGCTGCCAAGCGGCACAACATAAACGCCGATGGTGAACACGATCGCTCCCGTTTCGGGCAACCGCCGTAATGTTTGCCTTTCGCTGCGAACAAATAGCGTTTCACCGGCATTGCCCGCGGTTACATCGCCAAAGGCAATTTCGGGCGAGCTGCCGGCGATCCAGCGCAATTCAGGGGTCGGCGCGACAAACCAGTTGCAGCGTCCGAATATCTTACCCGGCTTCAGTTTTGCCATGAAATGATCGACACCGCTCGCCAATTGCTCCGCATATCCTTGGATCGGCGCATGCATTGCGGCGAGCGGGAGGCCGAGTTTATCTTTCGGATGCCAGTCAGTCGGGTATGCGACTGCCGCGCCCACCATGCGGTAAATATCCTCGTCAGGCCTGCGGGTCAGCAGGCACATGTCCTCGTGATGCGCGGCTGCGGCTTGTGGGAGCGCGCCTGAGATGCCGAGCATTGCGGCGAGTTCTTGTCCGGGCGCTTTGGCTTCTGGCGAAAGCTGAATGCTATCAGGGTGTGCCGCGAAGGCTGATTTCCTGGCCTCAATATCGGGATCGGATTGAAGCCACTCGCCCTCACCCAGACTGACCAATCCCATCTTAAGCTGCCCACCCCCGCGAGCGCGCGGGAGAAGGTCATCGACGGAGAAACCAAGGCTCATCGCTATCCGTCACCCCAGCGCAGGCTGGGGCCGCTTTCCGTTAGCGTGCACGCCGTGGTGACCGATCCCAGCCTTCGCAAGGATAACTGGATTTTTAACAATCACTCCGCAGGCTCGGGCACTTTGCACCCGCCTCCCTGAGCTATTCGCATCGGCTCTTCGCCTTGCAGCGCGGTCAGCCCAAGTCGCTCGAACAAAGCCGCATCGCTATCATCGCCTGCATTTGGCGCGGTCAACAATTTGTCGCCTGTGAAGATCGAATTCGCACCCGCCATAAAGCAGAGCGCCTGCGCCGCGTCTGACATGCTCTCGCGACCTGCCGAAAGCCGTACCATGCTCATCGGCATGGTTATCCGCGCAACCGCAACCGTGCGGACAAATTCGATATCGTCGATCTTGGCCATCGGCGTATCGGCCAACATATCGCCGAGCACCGTGCCCTTAACCGGCACCAGCGCATTGACCGGGACGCTTTCGGGATGCTGCGGCAAAGTCGCCAGAGTGTGGACGAAACCAACGCGATCTTCGCGTGTTTCGCCCATGCCCACGATTCCGCCGCTGCACACATTAATGCCGGAATTGCGGACATGATCGAGCGTTTCAATCCGCTCTTCAAACTTGCGCGTACTGATCACCCGCTCGTAATATTCAGGGCTGCTGTCGATGTTGTGATTGTAATAATCGAGCCCAGCCTCGGCGAGCATATCCGCCTGTTTCGGCGTCAGCATACCCAGCGTCATACAGGTCTCTAAACCCATCCCGCGCACGCCCTTCACGATCTCGACAATCGCGGGCATATCGCGGTCTTTCGGGTTGCGCCAAGCCGCGCCCATACAGAAACGCTGACTGCCATGATCCTTGGCCTGAGCTGCCGATTGCAACACCGCCTGCACATCCATCAGCTTGGTCGCCTCGACCCCGGAGTCCGCCTTCACCGACTGCGAACAATAGCCGCAATCCTCTGGGCAGCCGCCGGTCTTGATCGACAGCAAAGTGCACAGCTGAACTTGGCTGGGGGGATGGTTTTCACGGTGAACGCTGGCCGCTTGGAACAGTAGTTCGGTAAACGGAAGGTTGAACAGCACCGCGATTTCGTCGCGGGTCCAGTCAGTGCGGATATTGGTCAAACTATAAACTCCGTTCGGGCTGAGCTGTTCAAAGCCTTGCCGTTCTTCTTCTTTTTCAAGCGATAAAGTAAAATACGACCCTTCTAATAGGCTAGGGTTGACGGGTGGAAGGAAAGCTACTCCTCCCCTCCCAATTCCTCACCTGCAGGCGGCATATTATGCCCTAGTAATCGCAGCATGTCTGCGCCGCATTCAACCACGTTAGAGCCAGGGCCATAGATGCCCTGCACGCCCGCCTCTCGGAGGAAGTCGTAATCTTGCGGCGGGATGACGCCTCCTGCGACCACTTTGATATCTTGCCGGCCAGCGCCTTTGAGCAAGTCGATCAATTCAGGAATTAGCGTCTTGTGACCCGCCGCGAGCGAGCTTGCGCCGATCGCATCGACATCATGCTCCAGCGCCATTTTCACGGTCTCGTCGGGAGTCTGGAACAAGGGGCCGGACACGACTTCAAAGCCCATATCGCTGAAGGCGCTGGCGATCACATTTGCGCCGCGATCGTGGCCGTCTTGACCCATCTTTGCGACCATAATCTTCGGCTTGCGGCCAAGCCGGCGTTCCACAGCCTGGACCCCATCCAGAACTTGCGCCCAGCGTTGGTCGAACTCGTAGGCGGTTTTGTAAACGCCTGTGACCGGCTTTGGCGTGGTATCGTAACGTCCGAATACTTCTTCCATCGCTGAAGAAATCTCGCCGAGAGTGGCGCGGGCACGCGCCGCATCGACAGCCAGAGCGAGCAAGTTTCCCTCGGTCTTCGCTCCCTCGGTCAAAGCCCTCAGCGCCGCCTGACATGCAGCCTCGTCGCGGCCTTCGCGGTTCTTATTCAGCCGTGCAATCTGGCCCGTGCGGACCTTGTGATTATCGATGTCCAGCGTGTCGAGATGATCCTCCGTCTCGCGGCGATATTTGTTCACGCCGACAATTACATCTTCGCCCTTATCAACCCGCGTTTGCTTCGCTGCAGCAGCCTCTTCGATCCGCTGTTTCGGCATCCCGCTATCGACCGCGATGGTCATCCCGCCGAGCTCGTCGACTTCGGCCATAAGCACTTCGGCTTCCTCGACCAGTTTCGCCGTCAGGGCCTCGATATAATAGCTGCCGCCAAGCGGATCGACGACATCGGTGATGCCGGTTTCCTCCTGCAAAACCAGTTGCGTGTTGCGCGCGATGCGCGCGCTGAAATCAGTCGGCAGCGCGATAGCTTCATCGAGCGCGTTGGTGTGCAGCGATTGCGTTCCGCCAAGCGTCGCGGCCATCGCCTCCACCGTGGTGCGGATGACGTTGTTGTAAGGATCTTGCTCCTGCAAGCTAACACCCGAGGTCTGGCAATGCGTTCGAAGCATTTTGGAGCGTTCGGATTGCGCGCCGAGATCGTCCATAACCTTGTACCACAATGTGCGTGCGGCGCGCAGCTTGGCGATTTCCATGAAGAAGTTCATGCCGATGCCGAAGAAGAAACTCAGTCGCCCTGCGAAGGCATCAATGTCCAGCCCGGTCGCCATCGCGCTTTTCACATATTCCTTGCCGTCGGCAATGGTGAACGCAAGCTCCTGAACCGCCGTCGCGCCAGCTTCATGCATGTGATAGCCGCTGATCGAAATCGAGTTGAACTGAGGCATATTGGCCGAGGTATAACCAATAATATCCGACACAATCCGCATGCTTGGCGCGGGCGGATAGATGTAAGTGTTGCGGACCATGAATTCTTTGAGAATGTCGTTCTGGATCGTGCCCGAAAGCTGCTGCGGCGACACGCCCTGCTCTTCCCCCGCAACGATGTAGAACGCCAAAATCGGAATAACCGCGCCATTCATGGTCATGGACACGGACATTGTTTCCAGCGGAATCTGGTCGAACAGAATTTGCATATCTTCGACCGTATCAATCGCCACGCCCGCCTTGCCGACGTCGCCGACAACGCGCGGATGATCAGAATCGTAGCCGCGATGGGTGGCAAGATCGAATGCGACCGACAGACCCTTTTGCCCGGCGGCCAGATTGCGGCGGTAAAACGCGTTGCTCTCCTCTGCCGTAGAGAATCCCGCATATTGGCGGATGGTCCACGGGCGGCCAGCATACATCGTCGCCTTCACGCCGCGCGTGAACGGCGCGAAGCCGGGCAAGCCGGGATCAGTTGCATCTGCTTGCGTATAGAGCGGCTTCAGCGCGAAACCCTCGGGCATTTCGCGGGATAAATCGCGGCCCTTGGATTCCTTGTCAGCCAGAGCATTCCAATCGGAAACGGTCGGCTTATCTGTCATATCAGGTCCTTTAAGCGGCCGCGCTTGGCCTTTCGCTGACACGAGAATGCCATGCCGTCAGCGCTGCACAATCTTGCGGCGCAGGGCAACCCGCAAAGGCCGAAAAATCCATAGTTGTCAGCAGCGCAATGTCCGCAATCGAGTAGCTGTCACTCGCCAGAAATTCGCGGCCCTCCAATGACTTATCAAAGAACCGATAGGCCTCTTCGACACGCGGACGAGCGGCCTCGCCATATTCGGCATTCCGGCCCGGAATTGCAGCAGTAAACGCATGGGTGTGCACCCAGACCGCTCCCACCGGAATCATCAGGATCATCTCCACGCGGCGCAGCCACATATCAATCTGCGCGGCTTCGACCGGCTCCGTTCCAAACATGGCCGGCTCTGGATGAAGCCCCTCGAGATAGCGGCAGATCGAAATGCTTTCGCTAATCACCGTGCCATCATCCAGCTTCAAGGCTGGCGTTTGGCCGCGCGGATTGATCGCAAGAAATTCTTCCGATTTCTGCTCGCGCTTGGGAATGGAGATTTCCCGGCTTGGCAGATCAATACCCTTTTCCGCCGCGAAAATACGGACGCGGCGCGGATTGGGTGCCGGGTTCGGGCTATCAAAGAACAGCACTATTTGCCCTTAAATTCCGCTTTGCGTTTTTGCAGGAATGCCATGCCGCCCTCCATCGCATCGGCGCTAGCCCCGGCTAGGCGCTGGCCTTCGGCTTCGTTGACGAAGACTTCGGGTAATGTTCCGTCCAGCGCCAGATTGATGTTCGCTTTCATTGTCCGGATCGCGAGCGTCGGCCCATTGGCGAGTTTTTCTGCCAGAGCGCGTGCTTCATCCATCAAACTGTCAGCCTCGACCGCCTTATAGACCAGACCCCAATCTTCGGCTTGTTCGCCGCTGATCTTCTCGCCCAGCATCATCATGCGGGTTGCACGGGCGCGGCCAATGGCGCGGGTCAGCAGCCATGTCGAACCGCCATCCGGGACAAGGCCGATATTGACGAACGCTTGCAGGAAATAGGCGGACTTGCTGGCGATGGTGAAATCCGCTGCTAATGCGAGCGAACAACCCACGCCGGCCGCCGGACCATTAACCGCGCAGATTACCGGCACTGGTGCGCGCAGCACTTGATTGATCGCAGGGTTATAATGGTTCTGCAGCGCCTGATGGCTTCCCCCCTTGGAGTCGCTGGAACGTGCGGACAGATCAGCGCCCGAGCAAAAACCCTTGCCCTCACCTGTTATCAGCACTGCGCGGGCATCGCCAAGGTCATAGAAAGCATTACCGATCTCATCCGCCATTCCCGGCGCCATCGCGTTGAGGCGTTCCGGACGGTTGAGAGTGATGACCATCAACGGGCCTTCGCGCTCAACCTTGATATGTTCGTAGCTCATGCATCTCTCCCAAAAGTCCTGATTTGAAACCGGATTAGCGCGCCGTATAGCCGCTTAGCAAGTCCGTTACGGCGCGCTGCGTCCGCCTGATCTGTTGTCCGATCAAGTGGCCCATCAATTTGACCAATGCGTGCCTTCCTTTGGCGTTTCCATAATCTCGGTCAACTGGCCCATCATATCCTTGGGGTGGAGGAAGAAGATGGGCGTGCCATGCGCGCCGATGCGGGTAGGTCCGAGGATGCGCTTGCCCATTTCCTCGAACCATTTGCGCGCATCCGCTATATCCTCAACCTCATAACAGACGTGGTGCTGACCGCCAGAAGGGTTCGTCTTTAGGAAATTGGCGATGGGGCTTTCGGGACCGAGCGGCTCGATCAGTTCGATCTGCGTGCCATGCGTTCCGTCCGCGCCAGGCGTATCTACGAAGCAGACCTTCACCCCTTGCGCCTCGAGATCGAAAGGTTTGTGCGTGATCTTCGCACCCATGACGTCGCGGTAATAGCGGATCGATTCCGCGATGGAGGGCGTTGCAACGCCGATGTGGTTGAGACGGCCGAGTTTCATTTGTTTTACACTACCTCCTGCAAGTGGCTTTGCTTAGTGGCTGTCACTGCAATGCCCAAAGCGCACGCTACGAACCATGCCGCTAAGATTGTGCTGACAAATATGCGATCCCGAAGCGGGAAACGTAAGTTTGTCATGCCTTTATATACGCTAGCTAGACCAACCATCGCGAAAACTCCGGCAAGGAACCAAAAACTGGCTGGGCTTACCGGTGAACCAAACCGCATGATGACATCGGATGGTACTCGCATCGAAACCGCCGAATACCAAATCCCGATCGGAAATAAGAAAAGAACGCCGACGGCGATTATTTCGATCACCTTGCCAGAGAAATTGCGCTCACTCACAGCGGAATATTGTCATGCTTCTTCCACGGGTTCTCCAGATGCTTCCCGCGCAACTTCCGCAGCCCCAAAGCAATCCTCCGCCGCGTGGAATGCGGGTAGATCACATTGTCGATATAGCCGCGTTGTGCCGCCACGAACGGGTTGGCGAAGCGGTCTTCATATTCCCTGGTTTTCTCGGCGATTTCTTCGGTGGATTTGCCGCGGAAGATGATCTCTACCGCGCCCTTTGCGCCCATCACCGCGATTTCGGCGGTTGGCCATGCGAGGTTGAGGTCGCCGCGAAGGTGTTTGCTCGCCATTACGTCATACGCGCCGCCATAGGCTTTGCGGGTGATCACTGTGATTTTGGGCACGGTCGCCTCGGCATAGGCGAAAAGCAGTTTCGCGCCGTGTTTGATGATGCCGTTATGCTCCTGCGCGGTGCCGGGCAGGAAGCCGGGGACATCGACGAATGTAAGGATCGGAATGTCGAACGCGTCGCAGAACCGCACGAACCGCGCGGCTTTCTTTGACGCATTGATATCAAGCACGCCTGCCAGCACCATAGGCTGGTTAGCGATAACACCCACGGTACGGCCCTCAATCCGGCCAAAGCCGCACAGGATGTTGCCGGCATGAGCAGGCTGGATTTCGAAGAAGTCCCCCTCGTCCAGCACTTTCGCCAGCACTTCATGCATATCGTAAGGCTGATTGGCGTTATCCGGAATCAGCGTGTCGAGGCTCATTTCCTCGCGATCAAAAGGATCGTCTGTCGGGCGTTCGGGTACTTCTTCGCGGTTTGATAGCGGCAGGAAATCAAAGAAGTCGCGCGTCGCGAGCAGCGTTTCGATGTCGTTCTCAAACGCCAGATCGGCCACGCTGGTCTTGGTCGTATGCGTAATCGCGCCGCCCAGTTCTTCCTGCGTCACGACTTCATTGGTCACCGTTTTGACCACATCGGGACCAGTTACAAACATATAAGAGCTGTCCTTCACCATGAAGATGAAGTCGGTCATCGCGGGGCTGTACACCGCGCCGCCCGCGCATGGGCCCATAATCAGGCTGATCTGCGGCACAACGCCGCTGGCCAGCACGTTGCGCTGGAACACATCGGCATAACCGCCAAGCGACGCGACGCCTTCCTGAATGCGCGCGCCCCCGCTGTCATTAAGACCGATTACAGGAGCGCCATTGCGCATCGCGGTTTCCATGGTCTTGCAGATTTTCTCCGCATGACGTTTGGAAAGCGATCCGCCAAAAACTGTGAAATCTTGGGAGTAAACATAGACCAGCCGGCCATTAATCGTGCCGCTGCCACATACCACACCATCACCGGGAATTTTCTGTTCCGCCATACCGAAATCGACGCAGTCATGTTCGACATACATATCGACTTCTTCAAAACTGTCTTCGTCAAGCAACACATCCAGACGCTCGCGCGCAGTCAACTTGCCCTTGGCATGCTGCGCATCAATCCGCTTTTGACCGCCGCCCATATGGGCGGCTTCACGGCGGTTTTCCATTTCGGCAATATTGGCTGACATTCAAAGTCCCTGTTTGTCGTGCATTCCTATGCGAACGCCTTGCCGCGCACCTGACGCACGGTCAAGCCAGTGCGGTTGGGCCAATGAGGTTGGGCCAGTGAGGTTGGGCCAGTGAGGTTGGGCCAGTGCGGTCAAACCTTCACTACACCAAGATCAATCAGGCTGCGTGCACAATCGAGCACGCTTTCTTCCTCTGATCGGGTTTTCCAGCCCAGCACTTTTTCCGCATGGCTGGCATCGGAATGGCGCACGCGGCCAAGCTCGTTTTTGACCGAGCGGAATTCCGAATTGACCAACATGAACAGGCTCGCCATCCAGCCGGGCATAGCCTTCGCCGGCACTTTGCGCGCTTCCTGCGGGGTCAGGCCGGATTGCAGGACATTAGCAAGATCGATCATTTTCATGAACTTGCCCGCTGCGATGAAGCGTTCACCGGCAATCCCGGGGGTTTCCAGACAGCGAACATGCAAATCAGCGACATCGCGCGTATCGACCACGCCAAAACCGATATCGGGCGTACGCGGCACTTTACCGTTCAACAGCATTTGAACCGGTTGAACCGATGGCGAGAAATCTGCGCTATCAACCGGCCCCAGCACCAGCACCGGATTTACCGAGACGAATTCGATATCACCGCCCTCGGCCGCCACCCAATCGCGCGCGGCACGTTCAGCAATGGTTTTGGACTTGGCATAGGGGGTGGTGTCCGGGTCGCTTACATCGGTCCAGTCGCTTTCGGTAACGGTGTATTCCATATCGCCTCGGCCATAGGCGACTGCCGCGATCGAGCTGGTCTGGACGAAGCGGGTAACACCTGCTGCCTTGGCAAAGCGAAGCGCGCGCAACGTGCCTTCGCGCGCCGGAACGATCATGTCGTTCTCGTCCTTCGGAGTTTGTGCGGACAGGGGTGAGGCGACATGCGCGACATGGGTGCAGCCCGCGTTGGCCTGCGCCCACCCATCATCGCTCATCAATTCCGCCTGAAACACTTTCAGCCGCTCGCCCGGTTGGCCAAAGCGTTCAAACAGTCCCGCCTCGCTCTTCGCTTTGTCGCGAACGGTAGTGTGGATATTCCACCCCTTGGCGAGCAATTGCTTGATCAATTCCCCCGCGATGTAACCCGTTCCGCCCGTTACCAATACTGTACCAGCCATTTATAATCTCCCTTTGGCGGGAGGCTAGCGGCAAGAGTTGCTGGCAGCAACTTACTTAAGCAGCACCAGCTCTTCCGCCATGGAGGGGTGAATCGCGACGGTCGCGTCAAAGTCAGCCTTGGTAAGGCCAGCTTTTACCGCCACGGCAAAGCCTTGGAGGATTTCTGCGGATTCAGGCCCGATCATGTGAATGCCAACCACCTTGTCGGTCGCCGCATCGACAATCATCTTATAAAGGCCGCGCTCGTTCCGGCCCGCGACAACGTTTTTCATCGGGCGGAAATCGGATTGGAACACTTTTATATTGCCTAGCGCATTACGTGCCTCGCCTTCGGTCATACCAACGGCGGCAATCGGCGGATGGCTGAATACCGCGCTTGGGATGCTGTCATAGCTGACTGATTTTGGGTCATCGTTAAACACCGTGTCGGCAAAGGCCTGCCCTTCACGGATTGCGACTGGCGTCAGCTGAACCCGGTTGGTCACATCGCCCACGGCATAGATATGATCGACGTTGGTCTTCGAAAATTCATCGACCATAATTTCGCCAATCTTGCCCTGATCTACTCCTACAGTTTCGAGGCCAAGACCCTTCACATTCGGATTGCGGCCCGTGGCGAACATAACCAGATCGACATTCATATCGTCTGCCCCGTCCAGCTCTACATGGAACGTGCCATCATCGTTTTTGGTAATGGCCTTAAACGTTGTATTGAAGTGGAACTGGATGCCCTTGGTCATGCTGATTTTCAGCAGCCGGTCGCTCAACGCGTAATCATAACCGCGCAGCAATTGATCGCTCCGGTTCACGATACAAACTTGGCAGCCGAATTCATTGAAAATGCCGGCGAATTCATTGGCGATATAGCCGCCGCCCGCGATCATTACGCGCTTCGGCAATTGGCCAAGATGGAACGCTTCGTTGGAGGTAATCGCGTGTTCGCTGCCTGGGAATTCTAGCCTTGCAGGCTCTGCGCCGGTTGCAATCAGGATATATTTCGCAGTGACGACTTTCCCGCTGGCGAGCGTCAATTCGTGCGGGCCGGTTATCTCGGCGCGTTCATGGAAAATGGTGACATCATGGTTCTCAAGCGTTTCGGTATAAAGCCCGTTAAGCCGGTCGACATCGCCAAGAACCGTATCGCGCAATCGGATCCAGTCGAATTTCGGCTCTTCCAGATCCCACCCGAATTGCCTGGCATCCTCAAGGTCTTCGGCAAAATGCGCGCCGTAAACGAGCATCTTCTTGGGCACACAACCGCGAATAACGCAGGTCCCGCCGACGCGGTATTCCTCAGCCACGGCGACCTTGGCCCCGTGAGCAGAAGCCACGCGAGAAGCGCGCACGCCACCCGAGCCAGCGCCGATAGTGAAGAGGTCGAAATCGTAGTCAGCCATTAAATCCCTTTCGTCATCCCAGCAAAGGCTGGGATCGTTCTCAATCATCTCCAGCCGGAAGGCATGTCCAGCCGGAAGGCCAACGATGCCAGCCTTCGCTAGGATGACGCGAGAATTTTCAACTCAGTACATCGTCAAACATATCACGCCAGTCTGGGTTTTGTTCCTCAATCAGCCGTATCTTCCAGTCGCGTTTCCAAGCCCAGATATTTTTGCGCAGATTTGCATCTTCGATTGTGCCGCGATGCTCGACTAAAACTAGCCTGTCGAGATCATAGCGCCGGGTAAATGCCGAACCTTGACCCGGCCTATGTTCGGTATATTCGTGCGGCGATGTCAGAAGTTACACCAGTGGAGAGAACTCCGCGAGTTTTGTTGGTGAGGATGTAATTCCAACCGAAATTCATACCATGACCGCCCTAACTCATTGCCTTAACGAAGGCTGGGATGAAGATCAGAGGCTAAAACTCGGCTTAGCTTAGCCCCGCCGCCGCCAGCAAAGCCTCAGTACTCGCATCAAAGCTTTGCCCGCCAGCATCAATGCTATTGGCCATTTGCTTGCCCAGCTCGACGCCGAACTGGTCGAACGGATTAATCCCCATCAGCACCGCATTGGCAAATGTCCGGTGCTCGTGAAACGCGATCAGCGCGCCCAATGTCGCAGCATCCAGATCGTCGCACAGCATTGTTGCGCTTGGGCGGTCACCTTCGAAATTGCGCGCTCCGTCCTCGCTTGCCTGCCCCGCCATCAGTGCCGCGCCTTGGGCAAAGCAATTGGTCAGCAATATCCGGTGATGCGCAGGATCAAGATCATCGCCCGGCGCAATGCTGGCGATGAAATCAACCGGAATCAGATGCGTGCCCTGATGCAGCAATTGGAACACAGCATGTTGCGCGTCAGTGCCCACCCCGCCCCAGGTGATCGGCGCGGTCGGGCCATCGACCCGCTCTCCGGCGGAGGTCACGCTCTTGCCGTTGCTCTCCATCTCCAATTGCTGAAGGTAATCGGGAAACAAGCCTAGCCGCTCGTCATAGGCGAACACCGCGCGCGTCTGGCATCCACGAAGCCGCGTGTAATATTGGTCGGCAAAGGCGGCGCGCAGCGGTAAATTTTCGCGGCCTTCGGTGCTTTGGAAATGCAGATCAACCGCCCTTGCACCAGCAAGGAATTGCGCGAATTCGTCCCAACCCACTGCCAGCGCGACCGGAAAGCCGATGCTGGACCACAGCGAATATCGCCCGCCAACAGTCTCGCTAAACGGCAGAACGCGTGTTTCATCCACGCCCCATTCAACCGCCGCTTCAGGATTGGCGGTCAGCGCGACCACGCGGCCATAAGTATCATCGACCCCGCCCTCGCCCAGCCATTTGAGCGCGCTGGCGGCGTTGGTCATGGTTTCGATTGTGGTGAAAGTTTTGGAGGCAATTGCGACCATTGTAGTGGCCGGATCGCAGGCGGCGAAGGCCTGCTCCAGCGCAACCCCGTCAATATTCGATACGACATGCACATCGACCAACGCCAAATCGCGAGTCAGCGCGTCAATCGCCAAAGCTGGCCCGAGCGCGCTGCCGCCGATGCCGATATGGATCAGATGTTTGACCGGTCCCAATGCGCCTTCGTGAATCGCTTCAACCAGCATCTTCATCCGCAAATGCAACGCCTCGGCCTCTTCGACATAGGCCTCGTTCCCGACCCCGCGCTGCGCGGTATGCGTTGCGGCGCGGCCTTCGGTGTTGTTCACCTTCTCGCCGTCAAACATCGCATCGCGGTTGCCGGTAAAATCCCGGGCGTGGGCGAGTTTTTCGAAGCCGCTCATCAGCGCATCATCCAGATGGGTTTTGGACCAGTCGAACAGGACACCGCTTGTTGCATCGCCGCCAAGCGCCTTGACCATATCATCAGCCACTTCCCACTCGATCCGGCCAGACAACGCAGCGATCCGCGCATCGTCCTCGAACAGATCGTTCAAATTACGCTGGGGCAGCGCTTCTAATTCTTTCCAAATGGCCCGAACCGCGTCGCTCATGCAAAAATCCTTCCTACAGGGGGCTTCAACGAGTAGGGACTGGCGCGATGATTTGGAACCCATTGAAAAGCCGCGGATACGAATTTCTGGCGTATAGGAATTTTGCAATCCGGTTGAATGGCGACCGCTCCCACCTTCTGCAAGAAAGCAGCCGAATAGCATGAATGAAATTACCGAGCCTACGGTGACTACCGACGGTGAAACTCCCAACCCAGAAAAACCCGCGAAGAAGGAAGACAGCTTCATCGTCTTTCTGATCAAGCTAGTGTTTATTGTCCTCGTTTTCCGTAGCTTTATCTATTCGCCGTTCAGCATTCCAAGCGAGAGTATGTTGCCGCAATTGGCGAATGGCGATCATCTGCTCGCGTCCAAATGGGCCTATGGCTATTCCAAATATTCGCTGCCGGGCGAAGTTCCGCTGATCCCCGGCCGGGTTTTCGCAAGCCTGCCAGAACGCGGCGACATTGTGATCTTCAAACATCCGGTCGACGGCACCGATTACATCAAACGCGCTATTGGGCTGCCCGGCGACACCATCGAAATGCAGCAGGGCCAGATCATCCTGAACGGCACGCCCGTACCCAAGCAAAGAATCGCGAATTTCGAAAACGCGCTGTCTCCCAACACCCTGTGCCACCCGCTGGCGGAAACCGTCAGCAAGCCCGATGGCACGATGGTCTGCAGCTATGTGCAGTTCAAAGAAACCCTGCCTTCAGGCGAAAGCTACAACGTGCTCGATTTCGGCGCGATGGAGAAGGACAATTTCGGCCCCATTATCGTGCCAGAAGGCAAGATCTTCGTAATGGGTGACAATCGCGACAATTCGCAGGACAGCCGCTTCCCAGCGACACCCGGCGGCGGCGTTGGCCTTGTCCCACAGGAATTGCTGGTTGCGCGCGCATCTGTGATCATGTGGTCCACTGATGGCGGCGCGGAATGGATAAAGCCGTGGACGTGGTTTACCGCATTGCGCGGCGACCGGATCGGCAACGGCCTATGAACCAGAAACCGACTGAATTGGAAGGAGCCACGCGTGATTGGCTGGAAGCGCATGGCTTTGTCATTAAGGACCAGGCGCTATGGGTCGAAGCGCTAACGCACGGTAGCACAGGCGAAGCTCGCGATTACCAGCGGCTCGAATTTCTCGGCGACCGCGTGTTGGGCCTGACCATCGCTGACCTGATGTTCCAGCAAAGCCGCGGTGCCGAAGGCGCATTGGCGCAGCGTCTGAATGCTCTGGTCAGCAAAGCGGCCTGCGCTCAGGCCGCGCGCGATATCGGCGCGTCGAAACATATTCGCTTGGGCAAGCAAGCACGCGATGATGGCGCGGCCACCAGCGACAATGTCTTGGGTGATATTATGGAATCGCTGCTCGGCGCGGCGTTTCTTGACAATGGGTTTGACGCAACCAAGGCGCTCATCCGGCAATTGTGGAAATCGCAAGTCGAAGGTACCGCTGGCACCGCCAAACATCCCAAAAGCGCGCTGCAGGAATGGGCCGCGGGCAACAAACGCCGCCCACCCGAATATGAGTTGGTCAGCCGTTCCGGCCCCGATCACAAAGCAAATTTCACCGTTCGCGTATCCGTCCAGAATGTGGGCGAAGCCGAGGGTAACGCCTCAAGCAAGCAGGAAGCGGAAACCGCTGCTGCGCAAAATTTTATGGAGACATTCGGTTGACCGAAAATACTAATTCCCAATCCGGCCCCCAAACAGACACGCAGTGCGGCGTAGTTGCCGTGATCGGTGCGCCAAATGCTGGCAAGAGCACGCTGGTCAATAATCTGGTCGGACAAAAAGTCGCGATTACCAGTGCCAAGGCGCAGACCACCCGCGCCCGCCTGATGGGTATCGCGCTGCATGACACGGTGCAGATTATCCTCGTCGACACGCCCGGCATCTTCGCTCCCAAACGCCGGCTCGACCGCGCAATGGTCAGCGCAGCATGGGAAGGCGCGGAGCAAGCCGACGCGATTGTCCTGCTGGTCGATCCGCTGAAGCAGCGCCGTCATGAAATGATCCCGTTGGTGGAGGCGCTGGCCAACCGGCCCGAACGCAAGATCCTCGTGCTCAACAAGGTCGACAAGGCGGTAAAAGAACCCCTGCTCGCGCTGGCCGAGGAATTGACCAATATGGTCCCGTTCGAAGAAGTGTTCTTCGTTTCTGCGTTGACGGGTGACGGAATACCCGAACTTAAAGACCATCTGGCAGGGCTGATGCCCAAGGGGATATGGCATTATCCCGAAGACCAGGTCAGTGACGCCAGCGAACGCTTGCTCGCCGCAGAAATAACCCGCGAACAATTGTACAAACAACTGCACGAAGAGCTGCCCTATGACAGCGCTGTGCGCCCCGAAAGCTATACGCAGAAGAAAGACGGCAGCGTCGAGGTACGCCAGCAAATCGTGGTCGGCCGCGACAGCCAGAAACCGATTGTGCTCGGCAAAGGCGGATCGATGATCAAATCAATCGGCGAAGCGGCGCGCAAGGAATTGTCCGAAGTTTTGGGCCAGAAAGTCCATCTGTTCCTTCACGTGAAGGTCGATGAAAACTGGGCTGACGATAAAGAGATATTCGAAGAAATGGGGCTGGATTTCGGGAAGTAAGGCTTAGATATTCCCTAGTTTGCGAAGCCAAAATGGGGAGGGTTTCCATTAATCAGGATTTTACCGTTTCTTAGCCACTGCCACCTTGTTCTTCTTCGCAAAATCCTTGGTCGATTCTTCGCTGCGGCCTAGTGATTTGGCGATGGCTTTCAGGCCGTGGCCTTTGCTGGCGAGCAGGCGTAATTTACCTGCCTCCTCGGCGTTCCACGGTTGTTTGTGGCGTTCGAAATGGTCGCGTTTGTTCATTTTTCGTGATCCTTATTCCGCCGTCATCCCAGCGCAGGCTGTTATCGTTACCGGATTGGCGCGATATTGAAAGCGATGCCAAGAAACGCTCGGATGACGAATTGAGGCATTGGAGTGCGCGTTTTCCTACAGCACACCAATTCGCTAAGCCCTCAGTCGCTCTTTCAAATCGTCGGTTTACATGCGGGCATTTGCGGAACCCGAGCAAATGTGTAACCCGCTTCCCAACACAGAAAACACGTGTTTTTAGATGCTTACAGAAGGTGTGTTAGGTTACAGGTGTAACCCTAAACCCAACATTTGGCTGGTAACTCTCCCCGGCATTGCCCCACCACTCCCTCGCGCGAAGCGGCGCGGCAATGGCGGGGCAATGGCGGGGACATATGACGCTACTCCTTGGCCGGAGCTTTTTTCTTTGCAGGCGCTTTCTTCTTAGCCGGAGCCTTCTTCTTCGCGGCCGGCTTTTTTGCAGCAGCCTTCTTCTTGGGCGCAGCTTTCTTTTTTGCCTTCTTCTTGGGCGGACCTTTGGCGATGCGAGCGTCGATCAGTTCGATTGCTTGCTGCTCGGTCACATCCTCCGGCTTCATGCCTCGCGGTATCGTGGCATTGTTTGTGCCATCGGTGACATAGGGTCCATAACGGCCCGGCAGGACTTTCATCTCACCGCCGCTGGTCGGATGTTCTTTGAAAGTCTTGATCGGTTCTGCCTTGGCGCGGGTACCGCCCTTGCGATTGGCGGCCTCCGCCAGCAGCGTCACCGCGGTGTTCATGCCGGTTTCGAACACATCCATCGTGCTGGTCAGCTTGGCATATTTGCCGTCATGCCGCAGATACGGGCCATAGCGGCCAATCGCGGCTTCGATGTCTTTATCAGTTTCGGGATGCTTGCCGACAATGCGCGGGAGGTCGATCAGTTTGACCGCCCATTCCAGATCAAAATCGTCGAGGTCTTTGGGTATCGAGGCGCGTTTGGCTTCCTTGCCCTCGCCCATCTGTACATAGGGACCGAAACGCCCTGATTTGCGCTCAATTTCAAGACCCGTTTCGGGATGTTTCCCCAGAGGTTCGTCGGCCGCTTCCTCACCATCCGCACCCGGTTGGGCAAAGCGGCGGGTAAATTTGCATTCGGGGTAATTGGCGCAGGCAATAAAGGCGCCGAATTTGCCGCCACGCAGCGCAAGCCGGCCATCGGCGCGACCTTCCTTGTCACACATCGGGCAAAAACGCGGGTCTTTGCCGTCTTCGCGTTCGGGGAACAGATAATCGGACAGATATTCGTCCAGCACCTTGGTCACATCAGACGGTTGCTGCTCCATCACCTCGTCGGTTTTGGGTTTGAAATCCTTCCAGAATTTCGCGAGCAAATCCTTGTAAGCCGCCTTTCCGTCGGAAACGACATCGAGCTCGTCTTCCATGCTGGCGGTGAAATCATAGGCAACATATTGTTCAAAGAACCGCTCCAGAAACGCGGTCAGCAAACGCCCTGATTCTTCAGCAAAGAAGCGGTTTTTCTCGACGCGGACATAATCGCGGTCACGAATTGTCTGGATGGTTGAGGCGTAGGTCGAAGGGCGGCCAATGCCCAATTCTTCCAGGCGTTTAACCAGGCTCGCTTCGGAAAAACGCGGTGGCGGCTGGGTGAAATGCTGGTTGGCCTCGACCGATTTTTTCGCAGGCCTGTCACCTTTGGACATGACGGGGAGCAATCCGGAATCGTCGTCCGCCTTATCGTCGAAGCTTTCCTCGTAAACGGCGAGGAAGCCGGGAAATTTGACCACTTGGCCGGTGGCGCGCAGTTCGTGCAGTCCGGCTGGATCGCGCAGTGTCACCGTGGTGCGTTCGAGGCTGGCCGATTGCATCTGGCTGGCCATCGCGCGTTTGAAAATCAAATCATACAGCTTGGCTTCGTCGCCCGAACTGGCCTTTGATTTAGTAAAGCTGGTTGGCCGGATTGCCTCATGCGCCTCCTGAGCGTTTTTGGCTTTGGTCGCGTAATGGCGCGGTTTCTCGGGCAGATAATGGCCGTCATACCGCTCGGAAATTGCCTTGCGGCAGGCGGAAATAGCGCTGCCATCCATCTGCACACCGTCGGTCCGCATATAGGTGATGTCGCCCGCCTCATACAGCTTCTGCGCCAGCCGCATCGTGTGACTGGCATTGTAGCCTAGCTTACGCGAGGCTTCCTGCTGCAAGGTCGAGGTTGTGAAAGGCGGTGATGGATGTCGTTTTTGTGGCTTGGTTTCGACCTGCTCAATGGTGAACGGGGCGTGCTCGATCTTGGCCTTGGCTTCAAGCGCGCTGCCTTCGTTGCCGATAGTCAGCTTCTCGATTTTCTTGCCGTCATATTTGACCAGCCGTGCATCGAATGCGGTACCGTCCTGCTCGAGCTTGGCGACAATTGACCAATATTCGTCAGAGCGGAACGCCTCGATTTCGCGCTCCCGCTCAACAATCAGGCGCAGGGCAACAGACTGCACGCGGCCAGCACTTTTCGCACCGGGAAGTTTGCGCCATAATACGGGGCTAAGCGTAAAGCCGAACAATCGGTCAAGCGCGCGGCGACCAAGATATGCGTCGACCAGATCCATATCGATCTGTCGCGGTTTGCCCATCGCTTCGGTCACTGCGGTCTTGGTGATCGCGTTGAATGTCACACGGTCGACGCTATCGGGCACCGCCTTGCGTTTTTTCAGCAGTTCAAGAACGTGCCACGAAATCGCTTCGCCTTCGCGGTCAGGGTCGGTCGCGAGGATCAATCGTGTCGCGCTCTTCGACGCATCGACGATAGCCTTGACCTGGTCCTTGTTGCGCTTGTCCTGATAGACTTCCCAGCTCATGGCAAAGTCTTCATCCGGCCTTACCGCGTCATCCTTCTTCGGAAAGTCACGAACATGGCCGTAGGATGCGAGGACCTTGAAGTCCTTGCCCAGATAGTTTTCGATAGTCTTCGCCTTGGCTGGCGATTCAACAATAACAAGTTGCATGGAAGCGGTTTCAAATCCTTCTGCGGGTTGCCGGCTTTTGACCAGCGTTCCCTTTCATGTGCGTATACGCGCGAAGGTGGGGTTGCGCCACTGCTTCCGTCAAGCGTCTTTTTGCAATGCTGAAACCAGACTATATTATCCCGCATTATTGCCCGAAGTCAGTAGGCAGGATGCAACGGCCTGCATCTTGCTGGCCCACGCTGCGAATGATTTCATTGCGGTCGGGCTCTATTCGGCGGCCAGAAATCTGGCTGTCGATCACGCGGCGCAGCAAAGCATCGAGACGGGTTACAAGATAGCAGTCAACAGCTGGCTTTGCATGGGGGTTACCAATTCCGCTATCGTCGGTCAGGAAGGTGTAACGCGACTGGGTAGACGCTGCCATCGCTCGCATCAGATATTCAGCCATATCAGCAACGCCTGATGCGCCAACCGGAACGATATGCACACGCTCGGCACGCAAATGTTCGGCAGCTCGCCATGTCATACCGATGTCCTGATCATGCGGCGGGGCATCCGCGACGAGGAGCAAAGATTTTACCGCGTCATCGCGCCAAGGCTGGCCAGCGGCCCGGATCAGCGCGTCCTGCATCGCCTCGGGATAATCTCCGCCGCCATTCGCGCTTTGCTGGGCGATGTGACCTTTCGCGGCGGCAATGTCGGAAGATAGCGGATAGGTCCGGGTGACGAATTGATCGCCTTGATCGCGGTAGAATGTGAAGCCGACCCGGATGTCCAGATTGCGGTGCCGCCGATTGAGCGCGTCAACAATGCTGGTCAATTCAGCCTGCAAGAAGCGAAGCTCGTCAGACATTGATCCCGTCACATCGACCACTAACGCCAGATCGAGCTTGCGAACGCGTTCAGCGCCTCCGCCGAGAGTAAAACTAATGGTTTGAGTTCCATTTACCGAGGCAAGATCGACGCTGCGCCAATTGCTGTTGCCAGCGCGGACTTGGACTTTGCTACCAAGCCGATCGAGCTTCGGGAAGAATACTGAGCTGCCGTCTGCGACGGTGTCCAAAATAATGCTCCGACCATTGGCGCAGCGAACTTCAATCGGCACAAAAGGCATTGCCTGACCGCGCCGATCTTTAGCCACAATGGTCAGCAATCGTTCGGTATCTAGCAGCGGCAGATCGCGAGCCGATTGTCCGAGGCCCGAATTGCGAACATAGTCTGCGTAAAGTTCAGGGTTGAGCAGATCATCGTGCTCACCGGCTGTAAGAAGGCCGCTTTGAGGGCCCGGCTCCGGGCGCGGCTCCGGGCGAGGCATTGGACGCGGATAGCCTGGCATCGACCGCGTTTCAGGCGATGAAGTTTTCGCAGACCGTTCGCCAGACGCGTATGCGCCAACTGATTCGGACGATGTGCCCTCCGCAGCAATCGCATGTGGCGGTGTGGGTGGCGGCGAAGGTGAAGGCGGTGGAGGAGGTGGTGGTGACGCAACTGCCATCGCAACCGGCGGCGAGGCTGGAGCCCCTTCCCTGTCCATACGGTCACGGCGGACATTTTGCTGCTCCCGAATATCCGGCTCTCGGCCTAAATCTGGCAGCGCAGCAGGGCGACGGCAAAGATCACCATAGTCTGAGGTGACAAGCCGCTCACCTTGAGCCCTGGTTGTTTGGGCAAAGCCAGTTGGTGTTGGCGCCAGCATCGCGGCGGCACATATGGATCCGATAATCTTACGCATGAAAATCCCCTCACGTTCCTATGCATGTAACAGTGTCACATCGAAATGAACGAGGGCTGAGTCGGCTGTTCAGCAAAATAGGTGAATGACAAACTGATCTGAGTCTTATTCCCCTGAAAGGCTCACCCTTCCAGCAGCATGCCGAACCAATGACCCGCTCAACTCCAGTTCCAGCAATGCCAATTGGACGGAGGCAGCGCTTCCTCCCGATTGTCTGATAAGTTCGTCCACCGCGACAGGCGCGTTGGAGAGCAGGCCAGAGATATTCGCCGGATCGGCATCGGCCAGCTCATCATACGCGATGTAACTGCCCTCCGCGCAATCATGCAAGGACGACCTTTGCTCACCGTCAAAGCCCGACATCAACTCCAGCACATCCTCCACAGACTGGACGAGCACGGCCCCCTCGCGAATCAAATGATTGCAACCTTGAGATCTCGCATCGAGTGGACTGCCGGGAATGGCCATGACCTCTCGTCCTGCTTCCCCTGCCAATCGCGCGGTGATAAGCGAGCCCGATTTCTGCGCTGCCTCGACCACTAAAGTGCCGGAGGCAAGCCCAGCAATAATCCGGTTGCGACTGGGGAAATGGCTACCTCGCGGCTCGGTGCCGGGCGGTTGTTCGGCCAGCAGCAATCCCTCTTGCGCGATCCGTTCCTGTAACTCTGCATGCTGCGGCGGGTAAGCGATCTCGATGCCGCTCGCGATCACCCCGACAGTAGACGATTTTGCCGCTGCCAATGCTCCCTTATGCGCAGCTCCATCGATCCCGCGCGCCAACCCTGACACAATTGTCAAACCCGCTTCTGCAAGGCCGACCGCAAAGTCTCGCGCCAATTTGACCGCAGCCGCCGAAGCGTTGCGAGCTCCGACCATCGCGACGCACGGTTTAGCGGCGATCGACAAATCCCCTCGCCAAGTCAGAATCGGCGGAGCGCTGTCAAGCCGCAGCAGCAATGCGGGGTATCCAGGTGAATCGTGAAACAGATATTTTGCGCCAGCCTGCCGCGTTGCGGCGACCTCGCTCTCGATCCGGTCGCGATTGGCAGGGATATAGGTCCTGCCGCCTTTCTTGCCCAAATCGGGTAAAGCCTCCAGCGCCGCAACGGCATGCCCAAAGCGTGCAATCAATTGAAGATAGGTTACCGGCCCGATGTTGGGCGAGCGGAGCAGCCGAATCCGCGCAAAGGCTTCTTCCTGGGAAAGCGACACTAGCCTCGCCTCAACTCTTACTGCCGACCTTGGGCTCTGTGCCCTTGATCAGTCGGCCGATATTCTCTCGGTGAAGCCAGATAATCAACGCAGCGATAATTGCCAAAGTCATAGGAGCAACCGTCGGTCCGAAATAAAGCGACGCGCCAGCCGCTGCGACGACAGCGGTCATACCAGCGAGCGAACTGACGCGAAAAATTACCAGCATCAAAATCCACACTGCAGCGTAAGTCAGGCCAATCGGCCACGCCAAACCAAAACAAACACCCGCATTCGTTGCAACACCCTTCCCGCCTTTAAATTTGAGCCAGACTGGAAAACAATGACCAAGAATTGCAAACAAAGCTACCCAGCCGAGATCATCCCAGAAAAACTGCCAAGCGAGATAGACGGGCAGGAAACCTTTCAGTCCGTCGAGCAACAATGTCGCCGCTGCCAGCCATTTATTGCCAGTTCGCAAAACATTGGTCGCGCCGATATTGCCGCTGCCTATGCTACGAACATCGCCCATTCCTGCCAGCCGTGTCAGGATTAACCCGAACGGGATCGAGCCAAAGGCATAACCCATTAAAGCGGCCAATATCGTGTTGGTTTCGATCAAAGCGTCAACTCCTGTTGTGGGCCACCATAAGACGAATGCTTGCAATCGGTCACCGGAAAAATAAGGAGAAAGCTCGAAACTGGTGATAGGGCCGATGCGTGGACAATATTATTAAAGCTGACGCGCCAATCCTGATCTTCGATTCGGGGGTCGGCGGACTGACCGTGCTGGCCGCGCTGCGCCGCATCCTGCCACAAGCGCCGGTTATCTTCGCTGCAGATCAAGCTGGCTTACCATACGGCACCAAATCGGAAGCCGAGATCGCTGCGCGGGTCGCGGGCTTGCTAGGCCGGATGAGTGAACGCTACCGCCCTCGCCTCGCGTGCATCGCATGCAACACAGCTTCTACAATAGCCTTGGGAATGGTGCGCGATGTGCTAGAAATTCCCATTGTCGGAACCGTCCCCGCCATTAAGCCCGCAGCGGCAAGGACCAAATCGGGTGTGATCGGGCTGCTCGGGACCGAAGCAACTATCCGCCAAAGTTATGTTGATCGGCTCGAACAAGAATTCGCACAAGGGAAGCGGCTAATTCGCCATGCTGCACCTGGCTTGGTCGCCCCGGCAGAAGCAAAATTGCGCGGCCAGCCGGTTGATTCGGCGGCGATTGCGGATGCGGTTTCAGGGATGCGCGCAAAAGACAGCGGCGATCAGATTGACACGGTGGTACTTGCATGCACGCATTTCCCGCTTCTAAGCGAAGAACTTGGCGCATTGTTGGGCGCGGAAACCGAGCTGGTGGACGGCGCTGAAGGAATTGCGAACCGGATCGTTAATTTGACAAGCGGGCAGGAATTTGTCCGCAATCGTCCAGATTTAGCAATAACTACCGGAGACTTGGGCGATTTTGAAACCTTGCGCGATGCTATGACCAGCTTTGGTATCGACCAGTTGGAACGATTTTAACTGCGAACGATTCGCAAAGATCGGGGTGGCAAAATGCAACTTGTCGGCCTAAATCGGCTCCCAGAAACGGCTGGCAAGACTCCAGCGAAACACGCAGGTTGGCGATGAATTACGACCAAATCTTCGATCAAGCCATTGACCGTTTGCATTCCGAAGGGCGCTACCGCGTCTTTATAGATATTTTGCGTAACAAGGGCGCATTTCCAAATGCGCGCTGTTTCCATGGTCACAATGGTCCCAAGCCGATTACGGTTTGGTGTTCGAACGATTACCTCGCTATGGGACAGCACCCCAAAGTAATTTCCGCCATGGAAGATGCGCTGCACGATGTCGGTGCAGGCTCTGGTGGTACGCGCAATATCGGCGGCAACACCCATTACCATGTCGAGCTAGAGGGCGAATTGTCGGACCTGCACGGTAAAGAAAGTGCGCTGCTGTTCACCAGCGGCTATGTATCGAACGATGCAACGCTCTCGACCATTGCCAAGTTGCTGCCGGGCTGCGTTATTTTTTCTGACGAACTCAACCATGCCAGCATGATCGCAGGCATACGTAATTCGGGCTGCCCGAAACGCGTTTTCCGCCATAATGATCTGGAACATCTGGAAGAATTGCTTGCGGCGGAAGACACCGAGATCCCAAAATTGATTGCGTTTGAAAGCGTCTATTCGATGGATGGTGACGTCGCTCCAATTCACGCGATTTGCGACCTTGCGGAAAAATATAACGCGCTGACTTACATCGATGAAGTCCACGCGGTCGGGATGTATGGTAAACGCGGTGGCGGCATTTCGGAGCGTGATGAAGCAGCAGACCGGATTGATATAATTGAAGGCACTCTGGGAAAAGCATTCGGCGTGATGGGCGGCTATATCGCGGCTGACCAAAAGATCGTCGATTGCATCCGATCCTATGCGCCAGGCTTTATTTTCACGACTTCGCTCAGCCCTGCTTTGGTTGCCGGCGTTTTGGCATCGGTACGACATCTGAAGCAATCGAGCGAAGAGCGGGACGCACAGCAACTCAACGCCGCTATGCTCAAAACAAAACTTTCCGCCGCAGGCCTGCCAGTCATGCCGAGCGAGACACACATCGTGCCGTTGATGGTTGGCGATCCCGTTCGGGCGAAGAAAATCAGCGATATTTTGCTTGCTGAATATGGTGCCTATGTTCAGCCAATCAATTATCCGACTGTACCGCGCGGAACAGAGCGGTTGCGTTTCACTCCGGGCCCCGCACACACCGAGGAAATGATGGACGAACTGACATTGGCCTTGGTGGAAATCTGGGACCGGTTGGAATTGGAGCTGCGTAAAGCGGCCTAAGCTAAAAAGATCGGCATAGGTCTGACGGGTAAATTCCCATTCCTTAATTCGATAGTAACCAACAGGGCGTACTGAAAGCCCATGTTTTACGCGCGCCTCATCAACGTCACATTGCGATCACGGCTGTGAAGAATTTTCTTCACGGGCTCGCAGGCAAGCGAGATAACCAGACCGATGTTCGGTCCGGAACGCGCGCGATGGTGCCCGATGCATTGCGGGCAAAAGTGCTCGACGAATATGACCGCGCTGGAATTGGGTGGATCTGGGCAACAGATGCAGCCGGAAATCTGATCTACCTGGCTGATAAGGCTACTGAAACACTCGGGCTCGAAATTGGAGAGCTTCTTGGCAAACCGCTTGACGAATTGTTTGAAATTGATTCGAGCGTAGGCAAAGATGGCTTGGGCCGACCCCTAAAATTCCAGCTCAAGGCCCACAACAAGATCCGCGACCAAGTCGTCCGTTTTTCAAACGGAAAGTCAGAGCAGGAAGTCAGGCAAGTATGGTGGTCACTTTCCGGTCACCCCGTTCGCAATTCCGACGGTGAATTTGCGGGATATCGCGGCAGCGCCGCCGATGTAACGGTCGAATACGAACGCAAATTGATCGATTCGAAAATGGCGGATTTTGACTCGCTGACCGGCTTGGCCAATCGCCACCAAATGGACCGCCAGATTGATGGCACTCTAGCGGCGTTTAAATCATCCGGACGCCCGGTTGCGCTGATGATGATGGATCTCGACAAATTCAAGCGCGTCAATGACACGCTGGGGCATCAAGCTGGCGACGCTCTGCTAATCGAAGTGGCCGAACGCCTTAAGAACCTCGTTGGAGATAAAGGCAAAATCGGGCGCCTTGGCGGTGACGAATTCCAAATCATGTTTGCCGGTGAAGATGATCGGGGTAAACTTGGCGAGTTAGCCGATAAGATAATTCAAATCCTGTCCCAGCCCTATGCGTTGGACGACGGAAAACGTGCCATTATCGGCGCATCTGTAGGTATCGCAGTTGCACCTTTTGACGGGGCAACTCGCGAGGAGCTGACCCGGGCGTCAGACCTTGCACTATATGCCGCAAAAAACGGCGGACGCGGGCAGTTCCGGTTCTACGCGACCGACCTAAAGGACGAAGAACAAGAGCGCGAAAGCGTGCTCGAAGATTTGCGTGAGGCGCTGGAATTAGGCCAGCTCTACCTGCAATATCAACCCGTTGTCTCGATCAGCAACGGCCATGTTGTTGGTTTAGAGGCGCTGATGCGGTGGGAGCATCCGGAACGTGGGTTCGTCAGCCCTGGACAGTTTATCCCAGTCGCCGAAGATAGCGATCTGATCAATAATCTGGGCGAATGGGCGCTGCGCACAGCCTGCGAAGCTGCCAAGAAGTGGCCCAAGAGCTTGCGCGTTGCAGTCAATGTTTCGGCAGTTCAATTTGCCAATCCCGGGTTGCCGAGCGTGGTTGCCAATGCCCTCGCGCACTCAGGCCTCGAACCAGACCGTTTGGAACTTGAGCTAACCGAGAGCATCTTCGTTGGCGATAATGATGAAACCGAACGGATGTTCGCACAGCTAAAAGGCCTAGGCGTCCGGCTCGCGCTCGATGATTTTGGCACCGGTTATTCCTCGCTCAGCTATCTGCGCGCGGCCCCGTTCGACAAAATCAAGGTCGATAAAAGCTTCGTCGACAGCTGTACCCAGAAGGACAAGAACAGCGCCAAGATTATTGCCGCGATTGTTGGACTTTCAAATGCGCTGAACATGGAAACCACGGTTGAAGGGGTTGAGGCTTTCGACCAACTCGAAGTGGTCAAATCGCACGGCGCAAAGCTGGTGCAAGGCTTCATCTATTCGCGGCCTTTGAACGAGGAAGTCGTTCTTGATAGAATTGCCAGCGGCGAATTCACCATCGTGCCCGATGGCCCTGATACGTATCGGCCAGACCGCCGGTCTGTATTCCGGCGGATCGGCGTGATCCACGAAGATTATTATTATAACGCAGTCATGCGTGATCTTTCCCGCAATGGCGCCGGACTTGATGGCATTGTCGGGGTCGACGTCGGCACGCATCTGGTCCTCGATTTAGGCGAAGGTCAGTTGGCCGTTTGCAAAGTGGTGCGGTCCGAGAATGCAGAAATTGGCGTGGAATTTGAAACCCAATTGACCAGCGATGGCTCTGGCGGACTATGCACCCGCCACCGGATTTCTCCCTATACCATTGCCGCAGCGGGCCTGCCCAAAAAGCCGGGCACCGCGGGACCAACCGAGGGTAAACGGGACCAATCTACTCCCAAATTTTTGGAAGTCAGCGCTTAACAGCCGCCTCACTCGTATCATGCTAATTGCCCTGTGCCCTGTTTCCATGCTTTAACGAGCATCAAGGAACGGGAGAGATCACATCGCCAGCCTCATTGAACAAAGCGAGAATGCGCCAAGTTTTGGCGGGTCGAAATTAGACGAGCAAAGTCATCCCCATGCCCAATCCTCAACTGCCCTGACGATTCGTCCGCTCACTCCGGCAATCGGCGCGGAAATTTTGGACATTAATCTAGCGTCACCTGAAATTGCTGAGCAAGTACCCGCGATCCGTGCGGCTTTGCTGCAGTACAAGGTAATATTCTTCCGCGACCAGAGCCTGACCGCCGAGCAGCATATCGCTTTTGCCAGGCATTTTGGCGATCTGGAAATCCACCCTGCAACGCCGAAGTCTCAACCCAATCCGGAAATTCTGCGTATCGCTCATGGGCCAGAAAGCCGCGGCCAAGAAAATTACTGGCACTCGGACGTCACTTGGCGAGAGAAACCGTCGCTAGGGTCCATATTGCGCGCAGTTAAACTGCCCGAGGTTGGCGGAGACACGCTGTTTGCCAATATGCATTTGGCTTACGAACGATTGAGCCCAGTGATGAAGCGGTTTTGCGAGGGTTTGACCGCAGTCCATGATATCGCCCGGGTATTCGCCAAGCGATTAGGTAAGACGCCCGATGATCTGCGTGAAAAATATCCGCCGCAGCGCCATCCAGTCATTCGCACCCATCCCGAAACGGGTAATCCTGTGATTTACGTCAACACCGCTTTCACTAGCCATATCGAAGGCTTGTCGGCCAAGGAAAGCAACTGGCTGTTAGATCATCTCTATGCGACCGCCGCCGATCCCGAAGTGCAATGCCGCTTCCGCTGGCAAGTCGGCTCGCTTGCCTTTTGGGATAACCGCGCCTGCCAACATAATGCCGCAAGCGATTATTTTCCTGCCAAACGGATAATGGAACGGGTAACGATCGCCGGTGACAAACCGTTTTTCAAAGCTTCGCCCTGACCGCATGTTTAGCTAGGCCTTTCGCACACAGAACCAGCAATAAAGGCACGCGATTTGCGCAGTCCCAACGCACCCAATCGAGTAGACAACACCATGCAAGAATCAATGACTTATGACGAAGTGGTCCTCGGACGCCGCTCAATCCGAGGATATCTGGACAAGCCTGTTCCGCGCGAGTTGATCGAGGAAGTGCTTGCACTTGCCAGTCGTTCACCTTCCTCAATGAATACCCAGCCGTGGCATTTCCACGTCATCACTGGCGATCCGCTCGACCGCATCCGGCGCGGCAACACCGAACGCATTCTGGCGGGCGAGCCCGACAGCCGCGAATTCCGCCGGGGTCAACCGTTCGCCGGTGTCCACCGCGACCGTCAGGTCGGCGTCGCCAAGCAATTGTTTGGCGCGATGGGTATCGAGCGTGACGACAAGGATGCACGGCAAGACTGGGTGCTGCGCGGCTTCCGCCAATTCGACGCGCCGGTTTGCGTGATCGTGACTTACGACCGCGAATTGTCCGAAAGCGACGACACCGCCTTCGATTGTGGCGCGGTGACCACCTGCCTCGTCAACGCCGCATGGAGCCGCGGGCTCGGCTGCGTGATTAATTCGCAAGGCATCATGCAAAGCCCGGTCGTGCGCGAACATGCCGGCATTCCTGACGATCAGGTCATCATGAAAGCAATCGCACTGGGCTGGCCGGACAATAGCTTCCCGGCCAACGCCGTGGTCAGCGAGCGCAAGAGCGTGGATGAAGCGGCACGGTTTGTGGGGTTTGATTAAGAGATAACGAGCGGCTGACAAAGGTCCGTTATCAGGAAGTACGGCAGACGCCAGACACGGCATTAAATGGGGTGGTTAGCGGAAGGTCTCCGCAACGCTACCGCTCCAGAATATCCTTCTTGCGCTGGAGATATTCCTCGCGATCAATTTCACCATTGGCATAACGTTCGTCGAGACGGTCCATAGCGACCTTGCCATTGCTTTTTTCGGCCCTGCTGCTGCCCAACCTGCGCGTAAGAAGGATTGTAGTGATTATAATCGCGGCCAGCACCAACAACCCAAGCAAAGTGTGCACGAGGCTTGCGCCACAGCCCCATGAGTGGCCGAACGCGTGGCTGCCATCGTGCATATGCCAGCCTTCAACTTGATGAACTCTTGCGCTGACGAACAAGAGCAGTGCCGTTCCTTGGTTCAACATGTTCCGGCTCCTCTCCTCAAATGACCGCTTAGATCGTTACCGTGCGCAGTCGCAGTGAATTCGTCACCACCGAAATCGAGGACGCGCTCATCGCTAGGGCTGCGAACATCGGGCTGATAAGAATGCCAAGCCACGGATAAAGCAGGCCAGCTGCGATGGGCACTCCCAGTCCGTTATAGAAGAGTGCAAAGAACAGGTTTTGGTGGATATTCCGCATGGTGGCGCGGGCGAGCCGCCGCGCGCGAACGATCCCATCCAGATCTCCTCTCACCAGTGTAATCCCGGCACTTTCAATCGCCACGTCCGCGCCGGTGCCCATGGCAATGCCGACATCGGCCTGTGCCAGGGCTGGGGCATCGTTGACCCCGTCTCCTGCCATGGCAACCTTGCGTCCTTGCCGCTGGAGATCGTCGATTATCATGGCCTTGTCTTGCGGCAGCACATCCGCGCGGATTTCGTCGATCCCAAGCGAACCCGCGACCGCCTTGGCAGTCCTCTTATTATCGCCTGTCGCCATGATTATACGAAACCCTAGCGCGTGAAGTTCCTTGATTGCTGCGGGGGTCGTTTTCTTGACAACATCGGCGACGCAGACGAGTCCGGCCACCGCGCCATCAACAACCACGAACATCACGGTCTCGCCCTCGTCGCGGCGGCTATCAGCCTTCCCTCGCGAACCGTTGGGCAGAATTTGCAGTTGCTCCAGAAGTCTTGAGTTGCCCAGCGCGACGTCCCTGCCGTCTACCTGTCCCCGTACGCCCTTTCCGGTAATGGCTTCGAAATCCAGAGCATTTTCGAGCACTATGTTGCGATCTTCCGCACCTTTAACGATTGCCTCTGCAAGAGGATGTTCCGATCCCTTTTCAAGCGCGGCGGCGAGCCTGAGCACATCATTTTGCGTAAAACCCTCCTCGGGAAGAACGGCAACCAGCTTCGGTTTGCCCTCTGTGAGCGTGCCGGTCTTGTCGACGATCAGTGTGTCGATCTTCTCGAAGCGTTCAAGTGCCTCGGCGTTCTTGATCAGCACGCCCGCCTGAGCGCCACGTCCGGTCGCCGTCATCACTGACATCGGGGTAGCCAAGCCAAGGGCGCAAGGGCAGGCGATGATAAGCACCGAGACGGCTGAGATGAGGGCATAGGACAGCGCAGGGGGCGGTCCCCAGATCGACCATCCAACGAAAGCAAGAACTGCTACGCCGATAACTACGGGTACGAACCAGCTGGCGACCTGGTCGGCATACTTCTGGATCGGCGCGCGCGACCGCTGCGCCTTGGTGACCATGTCGACGATCTGGCTCAACATGGTGTCTGAGCCGACGCGGCGGGCGGCGAGGACAAGGCTACCGGTCCCGTTGAGCGTGGCACCGGTTACGGCGTCACCGAAGGACTTCTCGACTGGCACAGGCTCGCCCGTGATCATACTTTCGTCGACGGAGGAGTGCCCTTCTAGAACCTCGCCATCCACCGGTATCTTTTCGCCCGGCCTTATCCGCAGGCGATCACCCACCTGAACCTCCTCGAGCGGGATCTCCTCCTCGCGATTGTCAGCCCGGATTAAGCGCGCAGTCTTGGGCGCAAGGTCGAGCAGGGCGCGGATTGCCTTGCCGGTTCCCGCCCTCGCGCGCAGTTCCATCACCTGGCCCAACAGCACCAGCACCACAATCACAGCCGCAGCTTCGAAATAGACCGGGACATGCCCGTGCATGTCGAGAATGCCCTCAGGAAAGATCGAAGGTGCCACAACTGCGGAGACGCTGAACAGCCAGGCTGCGGCAACGCCCATGGTGATCAGCGAAAACATGTTGAGATTCCAGGAGCCGAAGGACTTCACTCCTCGTTCGAGGAAGGGCCAGCCGCACCACAAGACGACAGGGGTTGCCAGCAGCAGTTCAGCCCATCGCGCCACGCCTTCGCCCAATGTCTGCCTGAACCAGCCTAGACCAACCATGGGCCCCATTGCCAAGAGTAGGATAGGAACTGTCAGCACCGTGCCAATCCAGAAGCGGCGTGTGAAATCAGTCAGTTCGGGATTGGCCTGCTCATCCTCCATCGCTGCCGATTCCAGCTCGAGGGCCATCCCACAAAGAGGGCATGGCCCCGGCTCAATCTGCCGCACCTGCGGGTGCATCGGGCAAGTATAGACCGCTCCCTTGTGACCTTCGAGCACCATGTCATACGGCCGCGCATCCGGTGCGTTGTTGCCGCGAGAGTGGTGCTCATGATCGTGGCACGCATCTTCGCTCATAACATCCAAGCTTACAGACATGCTGTCAGTTCTGCAAATGTCCGCAATTGGGCCGAAAGCTGACAAGCTGCTTTTATCTGTAACTCAAAGTAAAGCAGCCATGTAAAAACTGTGTCGGGGCATTGGCTTCTACCGCAAGCTCACCACATTGTCGCTTTCGCGCGGGTCAATCCGGTCGCCGCGGTAGAGGCTCGCCATTGGCTCGTCCACTACATCGACCTGCACCGCATTGCCGAAGCCGTTGAATCCGGTTTTCATGGCTGCGCCATAAGCGCCGAGCATTCCAACTTCGATGAAATCATCGGCCTTTATGTCTCCGGGCAGCAGAAACGGGCCTTTCATAAAGTCGGCATCGTCGCAGGTGGGACCAAAGAAGCTGAATTCTTCCTCCGCATCGCGCAGATCCTCTTCGAGTGCGGCAACGGGAAAACGCCATTCGACATGGGCTGCATCATACAGCGCGCCATAGGCGCCATCATTGATGAATAGCTCGTCACCGCGCCTCTTCTCCACGCGTACGATCAGCGAGGAATATTCGGCGCACAGCGCTCTGCCCGGTTCGCACCACAGCTCCGCATTATAAGCGATGGGCAGTTCGTAGAAATGGCGGTGAATGACCGAGAAGTAGTCTTCGAGTGGTGGCGGCTCCATACCCGGATAAATGCTCGGGAACCCGCCTCCCACATCGACCATGTCAATGACCACGCTGGCATCGGCAATTGCCGCTCGCACACGCTCCAGCGCCTGAACATAGGCAAATGGCGTCATCGCCTGACTACCCACGTGGAAACACACACCAAGCCAGTCACAATGTTGGCGGGTCACTTGCAGCAATTCTCCTGCATCAGCGACATCGACACCGAATTTGGAGGCAAGTGAAAGCTCGGCATATTCGCTCGACACGCGCAGACGGACCAGCAGGCGCAGGTCCTTGGCCGGGTTGCCCTTTTCATCGCTGCAGCCTTCGACAATTTTTTCCAATTCCTCGATAGAATCGAGGCTGAAGGTCTTTACGCCGTGCTGGTGATATGCCTCGCGGATGGCGCGCGCGGTTTTGACAGGATGCATAAAGCACAGCACCGATTCTGGCACAGCTTCACGCGCAAGGCGAACCTCCGCGATCGATGCCACATCGAAATGCGTGATCCCATTCGCAAAAAGGATTTTCAGCAGTTCGGGAGAAGGATTTGCCTTTACCGCATACAGCGACTTGCCCGGAAACTTCTCAACGAAGAAACGAGCGGCACGCGCAGCGGCGTGAGGGCGATTGAGGATAACTGGTTCGTCCGGCGAAAGATCGCGAACTACAGCAGCAGCATTAGGATAGATGTGCAACTCAAGGGACCCCCTGAAGGTAACTAACGGTCAAGGCTGCCTTGCGGTTTATGGCCCCACCCTTTTTCGAGGGATCTTGGCAGTGAAGCGGGCCTATATATCGCAGGGCGGCAAATTCAACAAAAAACGTTGATAATGTATAATCTCAACGACCAAGACACCCCTGCGTTCCGGGACTAACGCCCGGAAGCAAATCTCGGGGGCCTGATCGACAGCGGCAATCAGGTTCAAGCCGCTCCATCGCCGTCCAAGATGATAGCCACCGATTGGAACAGATCATTGCACAATTTACAACACCGGCCGACCTCGCCAAATTTCTAAACGAGCTTGCTCGGGGCTATCCCGCCGCTAGCTAAGCCGGCTGCGAAAATCCTCATATCCGAAGCTCTTGACCAGCTCGAGCACATCGGTCTCGCTATCCCACAGATAAATGCTCGGCAATTGTACGCCATTGAATGTGTTGGTCTTGACCATCGAATAATGTGCCTGATCGAGGAAGGCGATGCGCTGGCCCGGTTGATTGGGAACAGGCAGTGAATAATCGCCGATCACGTCCCCTGCGAGGCATGACGGGCCGCCTAAACGGACCGGAGCCCCCTTCCCTTCGGCCTCATGCAGCATTGCTGGCCGATAGGGTGCCTCGATCACATCGGGCATGTGGCACGTTGCAGAAATATCGGTAATAGCGAGCGGCATTTCGTTGAAACCATTATCAAGAATGGTGCCGACTAGAATACCGGCATCGAGCGCCACAGCCTCACCCGGCTCCAGATAGATTTCGCAGCCAGTATCTTCCTTCGCATCGCGCAGAAATTCGATCAACTCATCACGCTCGTAATCGGCGCGGGTGATATGGTGCCCCCCACCCATATTGATCCATTTCAGCCGGTCAAAATAAGGCTCAATTACATCAAACACCTTATCCCAGGTCTGCTGCAACGGTTCGAAGGTTTGCTCACACAGATTATGGAAATGGATGCCGTCGACACCTTCCATATGCTCTTCGGTAAGCTGCTCGAGCGGGAAGCCGAGCCGCGAACCGGGGCTGGAGGGGTCGTAACGCGGCACTTCGCCAGTGGGCACTTGCGGATTGATCCGCAGGCCGACATCAAATCCACCGCCTTGTGACCGACCGTGTTCCAGAATCAGCGAAGCTCTGTGGTGCTGTTGCGGTGAATTGAAGATCACATGGTCTGAAAGGCGGCAAATTTCCTCCAATTCATCGGGCTTATATGCGGCACAATAGGTTGCAATCTCACCATCGTAGAATTCGGAAGCAAGCCGCGATTCCCACAAACCGGAGCTGCACACACCGTCGAGATACTCACCAATGATCGGCGCAACCGACCACATCGAAAACGCCTTCAGAGCAGCGAGAACCTTGATGTCCGCCGCATCGCGAATGTCGGCGAGTATTTGCAAGTTCGCGCGCAATTTTTGCGCGTCCACCACAAAAGCAGGGCTGTCGACGCGGCTAAGGTCGAATTGGGCAAATGCCCCGGGATCACCGGCTTTGGTTTCCATTAGGTCAATTTCACTATCAATTGGCGTTGCTCGTCGCAGAATTTGATTGCTTCTAGGTGGACATCGCGAGCGTCAGAACCACCATTCGCATTGCGCCAATCAGAGTCAACAAGAGGCATAAACAAGCAACCACTACTCACAAGCACTCAGCCTTGTGGCGACCTACGACAAGCAAAGAAAATTCAGAATCATTTTAGATATTCAGCTCATGGCGATATAATGCATAATCTCTGTCCCTTTGAGGTGATTTGCTGCGGCGACTGCGCTTTAATAGCCACCTCAAAGGCCATCAAAACCCAACCGGCGCATCCATCTCCACTACATTCCATGATAGGCCGTGTTCGTTCAGCATTTCCATGAAGGGATCGGGGTCCATCTGCTCCATGTTGAACACGCCGTTTCCTGCCCAAGTGCCTTGCAGCATCATCGCACTGCCGATCATCGCGGGAACGCCGGTGGTGTAACTTACGCCCTGATTTCCGGTTTCCTCATAAGCGGCCTCGTGGCTGCAGATGTTGTTGATGTAGAAAGTCTTCTCGCCTGACCCATCCAGTGCTTCGCCAGTCGCGATCACGCCGATATTGGTGTTACCTGTGGTCGTTTCCCCAAGTGTTTCGGGCTTGGGCAATACCGCAGCAAGGAATTGCAGCGGGATGATTTCCTTGCCTTGATATTTGATCGGCTCGATCCCGGTCATGCCGACATTTTGCAGCACGGTCAGATGTTTGATATATTCATCGCCAAAGGTCATCCAGAATCGCCCACGCTCCAGTTCGGGGATGAATTTGGAGAGGCTTTCCAGCTCCTCGTGATACATCATATACATGTTCTTGGGGCCGACCGCTTCGAAGTCGAACTCCACCTTCTTGCTTAGCGCCGGTGTCTCCACAAATGCACCATTTTCCCAGTGCCTCGCCGGGGCGGTCACTTCGCGAATGTTGATTTCGGGGTTGAAATTGGTCGCAAACGCTTGGCCGTGATCGCCGCCGTTGCAATCGAGAATGTCGAGCTGGCGGATGGTCTTGAGCTTGTGCTTCTTCAGCCACATGGTGAACACGCTGGTTACGCCCGGATCGAAACCCGAACCGAGCAGCGCCATCAGGCCCGCTTCTTTGAAACGGTCATGATAGGCCCATTGCCAGTGATATTCGAATTTCGCCTCGTCCTTCGGCTCGTAATTCGCCGTGTCGAGATAGCTCACGCCCGCTTCCAAGCAGGCATCCATGATCGGCAAGTCCTGATACGGCAGTGCAAGGTTGACGACGAGGCTGGGCTGGATTTTGCGGATCAGATTGACCATCGCGGGTACTTCTTCCGCGTCGATCTCATATGTCGCCACTTCCTGTCCGCAGCGGGTTTTAACACTCGCAGCAATCGCATCACATTTGCTCTTGGTTCTGCTGGCGAGATGAATGTCGGTGAAAATCTCCGAATTAAACGCCATTTTGTGAACGCAAACCGAGCTAACCCCGCCTGCACCGATTACCAGAACTGTCGCCATAATAACTCCATTGTCTTGTCGCGCCGCGCTGCATCAAGCGCGTATGCCTTGTTAACGCTCCACATAGTCGAATGCGCGCTGACCGCAATATGGTCCCACTTTATTCATTTCCTACGAATCAAAAACCATGCAGAAGCAGCGCATGACAAATGTTCTCCTTCCGTTGCCCCGCCCATCCCCTACGGCGCTCCATCCGGGCACCAGTTTGCTTAGCCCTGGACTGTGTTCCAGGTGTTCCACATCGCGGTTTTGTGCGGGTTTGCTGGCGAAATGAGCGAGCAACGCAAGCCAACTCACGAAGGTGTTCTATTGGCAGCGCAGAAGATTGCTTCAATCCTGCCGCCGACCCCGCTTTTACCCGTTTGGATCGGCGACGTGCGCTGCTGGGTAAAGGTGGAGAGCCTGCAACCGATTGGCGCCTTCAAGATCCGTGGCGGCTGGCACCGACTTAGCGCTCTGACCGAAGCAGAGCGCTCGCTTGGCATAGTCGCGGTATCAAGCGGGAACCACGCGCAAGGCGTCGCTTGGGCAGCGAAGCGGCTCGCCATCAAGGCTACAATCGTGATGCCCCGGGATGCACCCAAAGTGAAACTCGATGCGACCAGAGCGCTCGGTGCCGATATCGTTCTTTACGACCGCCCCGGCGAAGACCGCGACGCAGTAGCGGCCCGTATCATCGCGCGAACAGGCGCGATCTTGGTGCACGCCTTCGCCGATCCGTGGGTGATCGAGGGCCAAGGCAGCGCAGGCATCGAAGCCACCGCGCAACTGGGACGCCAGCCATCACGGCTGATCGTCTGTTGCGGCGGCGGCGGACTGACTGCGGGCCTCTCGCTGGCTTGCCCAGAAGCCGAAGTCGTTCCGGTGGAGCCAGTGGGCTGGGACATGGTGGGGCAAGCGCTCGAAAAAGGTGAAATTGTGAAAGCCGCCGCAGACGCACCGAAAACCATCTGTGATGCCCTGCAACCCACCGCGACCGGAGAAATTGTCTTGTCCGTTCTGCAAGGTCGCTCGCAACCGGGTGTTTCCGTGACCGACGCAGAAGTGCGGACTGCCCAACGCTTTGCATTCTCCCACTTGCAGCTCGTTCTTGAACCAGGGGGCGCAGCCGCGTTGGCGGCGGCGCTTGCGGGCAAGGTCACGCTGGACGAACACACCGTCATCTTGCTGACAGGCGGTAACACAGATGCGGCCAGCTTTGGCCATACAATTCAAATTGAAGACTAGTTGCAATTGACAATTTAACGGGCGCGCATCAGGGTCCGTGAAAATTTCAGGGAGGGAATTTATGCAAGCTCAAATGCTCGCACCAGCTGCTGTGCTGGTGCTTTGGTCCATCGTCATGTTATTCTGGATGGCTGGGACCAGGCTTCCGGCAATGAAGAAACTTGGCAGCAGCGTAAGTGAAAGCAAGCCGGGCGGACGGGGCCAAGATTTAGAAGGCGTAATCCCAGATAGCGTCCAATGGAAAGCGCATAATTACGCGCATTTGATGGAACAGCCGACCATCTTTTATCCTGCCGTAATCATTCTCGCAATGATGGGTGCAGGCTCGCTGGATGTGACGTTGGCTTGGGTCTATGTCGCACTTCGGATTGTCCACTCGATCTGGCAATCTACGGTCAATAAAGTGTCAGTCCGCTTCTTGATCTTCCTCGCATCTTCGCTTGCACTCACCATTCTTGCAGTTCGCGCGGTTATAGCCACTCTCTTTGCAAACCCGGGAGTATTGTGATGATCCAAGCCGATATTTTCCAGCCCGTCGTCGTGCTACTCGCCTGGACTATGGTGATGTGGGCGTGGATGTATGCGACACGCATTCCCGCAATGTCGAAGGCTCCGGAGATTGAAGACCCGGCAAAACTAGTCGGGACAACTGGCGCCAGCTTACGCGGAAAATTGCCCGATAGGGTCAATTGGAAGGCCGACAATTACAACCATCTGCATGAAGCACCGACGGTGTTCTATGCGGTTGCAATCGTGCTGGCTTTGGTCGGACAAGGCGACGGGATGAATGCCTTACTCGCATGGATTTATGTAGGACTGCGGATCATCCACTCACTCGTGCAAGTCACCGCGAATAGAGTCTTGGCAAGGTTTGTGTTGTTTGCCTTGTCAAGCCTAGTGCTAATCGCACTGATATTTCACGCGGCAATCACCGTTTTCGATATTCACTTTTAATGGTTAAGGAGCCTAGCTTAGCGCTGGGCTCCTCTCACCTTATTCAGCTGCCTCAGCAGTCTCTTTCTTCGCATAGTCCATTGTTGCCAAGAAACGTTCTGCGTCTAGCGCAGCCATACACCCCGTGCCCGCAGCGGTAACTGCCTGCCGGTAAGTGTGGTCCATAACATCGCCGCAGGCAAAGACTCCGGGAATTATGGTCTTTGGCGTACCCGGCTCGACTTCCAGATAACCGCCATCATCCATTGGCAATTTGCCTTTGAAAAGTTCGGTCGCAGGGGCGTGGCCAATTGCCACAAATGCACCATCGGCTTTGATAGTAGATTTCTCGCCAGTGACGGTATCGACCAGTTCAAGGTGGTCAAGCGCCCCCTTCTCGTTCGCAACAAAGGCAGAAACAGTCTTATTCCACAGGGGGGTAATTTTGTCAGAAGCAAACAGACGCTCCTGCAGAATTTTTTCCGACCGCAGTTCATCGCGGCGGTGGATCAAAGTAACATCATCCGAGTGATTGGTTAGATAGAGGGCTTCCTCGACTGCGGTGTTACCGCCGCCGATGACGACCACTTTCTTGCCGCGATAGAAGAAACCATCACAGGTCGCACAGGCAGACACACCCTTGCCGCCCAGTTCCTGCTCCCCCGGCGCACCCAGCCATTTGGCCTGAGCCCCGGTCGCGATGACTAGCGTTTCGCCAATATATTCATCTCCACTGTCGCCAATCGCACGGAAGGGAGAGCCGCCAGCGATATCGACTTCGACAATCGTGTCCCACATCATCCGCGTGCCAACATGCTCTGCTTGGGCCTGCATTTGCTCCATCAGCCACGGTCCCTGCACCACATCCTTAAAACCGGGGTAGTTCTCAACATCGGTTGTAATAGTCAGCTGTCCGCCAGGCTGCAGGCCCTGCACCACAATCGGCTCGAGCATAGCGCGTGCGCCATAAATCGCAGCAGAATATCCCGCTGGACCCGATCCGATAATCAGCATCTTGGTGTGATGGGTAGCCATAGTGTTTTTCCGTTTTGTGGTCGGACAGACTTGTCGCCTTACCGTCCATTGATAGTAGAATTAAGGTCTGAATTGGCTACGCTTCGATCAGATGCAAGCGCAAAGCCTCACGCTGTTTGTCATCAACCTCCAGCACATCGCGCAGGAACGCGTCGAGAGAACCATGCGCCTCTTCCACAGCTTTGCGCATCGCCAGTAAGTAGCTGGCATCAACGCCCATCAACACACGGATTGTGCTGTCACTGATATTGCCCCACTTTTCGCGCACCGCGCTAGCTCCTGCCTCGATCCGAGCATCAATGTTGCCAGCGGTATTTGTCAGCAAAAAATCCTCCATCGCGTCATCAGGATGCACGCCGAGCGCATGATGCAGCAATGCAACCGCCATGCCGGTGCGATCCTTGCCCGCCAGACAGTGGACAAGGGTAGCTCCATCGCCTTGAGCTAGTAACTCAAAATATCTCCGCATTATCCAAAGAACAGGTTCCCTGGTTGGCAGGCGCGAATACAGCCTCTCCATTTTCTTATGCACCGCTGCGTCATCCAGCGCGCCGCTCGCGGCCTCAACGTGAGGCGCCAAAGCAGCTGTCTCGCCATCATAGAATACAACGCTTGCGGAAAACGTATCAGCGCGACGGCACGGGTAGCTCGACCGCTCACTAGCCCCGCGCATATCGATAATATGCTTCAGTCTGAGCCTCTCAATCCCGGCGAGGTCAGCATCGGTAGCTTCCAAATGCTGGCCTGAACGGAAGAGTAGGCCCGATTTAACTCGCCCCCCACCCTCGACTGGGTAGCCGCCATAATCGCGGAAATTGTGGACACCATCTAACGGTATGACTCGGGATTTTTCCATGGTCAAAGCCAGTGCCATCCACAGGAGTGGGTGACAAGAACATTGGCGCTAACGCTGCGTGGTTATGCCTACCCCTTGCTTTACCGCCCATTGCCTCGCCCGCTCCTATCTAAAGAAACAGCCTTAATACAGGGAACTGATCGATGGCGCATATTCTAATTGCAGATGACGATGAACTGATCGCCGAACTGGCGTCCGATGTTCTGATTAACGCTGGCCATGCTTGCGGCTGGGTTACCGACGGTAATCAGGCTTTGAAACTGGTTGAATGGAAAAGGCCTGACTTGCTGCTGCTTGATCAGGATATGCCCGGCGTCACTGGGTCGACGGTGCTAAAAAGGCTTCGCAATTCATCCAAATTCTACGATTTGCCAGTCATCATGTTTACCGCAATGACCGGGGCAAGCGACGAACAACAGGCGCTCTATCACGGTGCGCAGGATTACATCCGCAAACCGTTCGACCCCAAATTCCTGATCTGGCGCGTCAATCAAGTACTCAAATCGCGCGTAGACCGGCCCAAGCATCTGGAACTCGATGAATGGATGCGGCGCAATCAAGGTATCGATAGGCAGGCAGTAGCAAGCGACAGATCGGTGCTTTGAAGTGCGAATTGATTGCTGCGCTGAAAATCAGCAAAATGGACGTTGAAGCGCGCCTCCAACACATTCGCCAAATATTTGATCTTTATCGAAGTCTATTGCTCGCAGAAAAGGGACTTGAACCCCACGACACACGGTCCTCTGATTGATGCGAGCGACTAAGGGTAGCTAGCAAAAACAGCAAAGCCTTTCGGACCAAAAGCGATCACTTGATATGGCTCGGTGCGGCCGCCCTGCTCCATGCCCGGCGAGCCAATCGGCATTCCCGGCACAGCTAAACCGCTTACGTCTGAGGGGCGTTCTTTGAGCAATTTAGCGATAGTTTCAGCAGGGACATGACCCTCGATAACGTACCCATCAATTACCATTGTATGACAAGAACGCAGCTGTTTGGGAACACCAAGCCGCTCTTTCACAGCCGACATATTTCCAACGTCCTGTGCAACTACGGACATCGGTAGAGCGCCCTCCAAATGCTCGCGCCATGCAAGGCAGCAACCGCAATTAACATCTCGGTACATTGTGTGCACGGCCGACTGGGCTGTGGGCGCGCACGCAACCAACGCCAAGAGAAACGATCCGACCAAGCCTGCATTGCGGAGTTTCAGAGATAATTTGGCGATCACATAAGCCTCCAATGATCGGTGAATTGAACATACGCTATACCGTCGTATCTCCCGCACGATCAAGGTAAGAACCTTGTTCGATTAAAGCTGACGTTATCGTCCACTCTGGAATAACAAGCGCAATGTAACACCATCCGAGGACGCCCTACCGAAAACGTCCACCAAGTCGGGATTAACGGGCGCAGTCGATGCAGCGTGTGGCTATCGGTCGGATCTTAAGCCGCTCGACACCGATATCCTTGCCGCATTTCGCGCAAGTCCCGTAGGTTCCGCTTTCGATGCGAGCTAGAGCCAACCGGATCTGCCGGATTTCCGCTCGCAAGGTTTCTTCGACGCCTTCCAAAGCCTCGTCATCGGCAAGATCCACCGCTTGTTCGCTCCAATCTGGATCTAGCGGATGCCTGAGGTCATCTTCGATCATCTGCGCGCGCGCGACCAAATCCTTTAGCCTAGCTTTGAGAGTCTCGGACAAGTCGGCATTATTGTTCATCGAACTTTCCCTTTCGTGCGAGACCCGATTCTGAGACCGCTCAAACATCTGTTAAAATCGGTAGACCCTTTCCATAGGGGCAGGCCGCGCGCATCGATCCACGCCTCAGCTACTACCTAAGTAAGCATCGCACCTTACGGCAATTTACGTAGTTGCGATTTCGCTGAGGCAACTATTCAAGCCTTGTGTTCTGACAGCGGTAAAAGCGAGATGGTGATCATGCGTAGAATACTCCTACACATCTACGACGATGAATGCTTCGAAGCGAGACTTCAGGTTGCACTTGACATTTCTCGGCGATTCAGCGGGCACCTCACCTGCATTCAGGCTGTACCGTATGACTATGGTGTGCCGAATGATTTCTATGGCACGATGGCCGCGCAAATGATCGTAGACTACGAACGGATCGCGAAGAAAGCCAAGGAGCAAATTGAGGCTCGCTTGGCCAAAGAAGATGTACCGTGGAACTGGATCAAGGGCAGAGGCTCGGCGGCACTTGCGATCGCACATTACGCCCCTCTCCATGACTTGGTCGTTGTCGGTGCGCTCAACCCCGACGGAAAAGCGACCTCGCCCTCCCGCCTTGTGAGTGAGCTCCTCGAAAGAGTGCGGGCACCGATCCTGGTCGTGCCGAAAAGTCTCCGTTCGTTTGATTTGGATGGACCAGCGGCCGTCGCTTGGAACAATTCGGCCGAAAGCGCGCATGCGTTGCGCGCAGCTATGCCTGTGCTGAAGTTGGCCAGCTCTGTCCATGTATTGACTATCAGGGAGAAGAAGGAAGCTGGGCGCTTCGACTTGCCTTCCACCAAGGCGTCGGAGTACTTGGCCGATGACGGTATCAAGAGCGAATTGACCGAGTTGCCAGAAGACGAATCGGCGTCAATTGCTGAAATATTGCTCGAAGCCGCCCAGGCACGTCAGGCCGGTTACATCGTCATGGGAGCCTACGGCCACTCCCGCTTCAGGGAGAGAGTGCTCGGCGGTGTTACTCATGACATGCTGAAGGACCCTGCAATTCCTCTCCTGCTGTCGCATTGATAGTATGCGTGTTGGCAAGGGCCTAGGAGATACACTTGTTTCTTTGAGGTCGGTTCCGCAAACAGCATGATGATGACTGCGACAGGACAGAAGGCGCGCTTCTAGCAATCGCTTCTCACTATTTTGAAAATTCACTAATCCTGCCTCGACGCGATCTGCTGCGTCTTTGCGACACGCAAAAGCTCATTCTGCTTCCACTGGCTCAGCATCGACTGGCGCTGCTTCAGCCGGTGTATTGGTCATTCGCGCCTCCGGTAGATTGACTTCAACACCACCCTCGGGCCGGGAAGTCCACTCGGATGATGGCGGAGTAGTCTCGACTTCGACGTCCGCGTTTTGTCCTTGGCTCTGAACCCAGAGATAAAAGGCTCCTGCAAACAGAATGACCAGACCCGCAACGATCCAGCCACTTCCTGACTTCCTGGATCCTCGTTCATCCGCTCCCATCGCACTTCCTTTCTCGCACATATAATAACTCCAGAGCGAAATAAGTCCGCTCAAACGCCTTCGAAATAGGTATTTTTCCTTAGATCGCGCGCGGAGCGTCTCACTCGATCCTCCCAATCTGCTCATGACAATTATAAGTGTATGCCACGAATTGCGCTGGGTAAGAGAGAAGCGATGCTCTTCCCAAACAGGTCCCCGTCAGTCGCCGCACTGGATAATGCCGCAGCCTGCGATAAAAAGACCTGCCCATTCAGTTTCTCGAGGAGATGGCTCCGCCCGAGTAAGTCCGGGATCAGCCCCCTGACCTCCGATTGGTGCAAACCTACGCCGGTATCCAAGAGACGATGATTGTCGCAGGCAGGCTGCCGATGGACAGACTGAAGAGCAGGGGTGTCAGAAACAATCCCGCAAGCGCAATCCCTACCGCAGTGGTGGCGTCTGCCGCTGGCCCCTCCGCTCCAGCATCGAATTTGATCACAGACCGGGCCAGCCCGTAAGCAGCGCATATGTCAGGCTCTGCGGGATGAGCATGATGGTCACAATAACGGCCGTCATCAGATCATTTGTGAAAACTGAGCCTTATTCGAGTATGGGAAAAAGCGGGCCAGCAATGCAATGTTTTCTTACGCCGCAAACGCCGTGACCGCTGGTGCAACCGCTTCCCAAGCGCGTTTCAATGCCGACTAGCAATCTAACCAAAAGCATCACTGGCGGGCTGGCAAAGCTCACTTCAAGACCTCCAGAAGCCAACCCAACGACCATTGCGCCCAGCGGCAAGCCGACGAGAAAGATCCCGGCACTGGATTTGGACATACTGGAGTCGCTGAAACCCGTTGCGCGCGCGGTTATCCCAGACAACCCTGTGATACCTCCAGCATCCAAAAGCATCAGGGCGGCGACAAGGCTGATAAGGCCCCTCCGACCAGACCGGAAACTGGCGCTGCGTTTGGGAAATCGGACGGGCTCATACTGCGTCCACCGGCAGCTTGAGGTAGGTCATTCCATTGTCGTCGGGAGGCGGCAAATGCCCGGCGCGCATATTGACCTGCACCGATGGGAGGATCAGCCGCGGCATGTCCAGCATCGCATCGCGCGCCTCGCGCATCCTCACGAACTCCTCTTCGGCAACGCCGTCATGGGCATGAATATTGCTCTGGCGCTGGACTGCGACCGTCGTTTCCCAGGCATAATGCTGGCGCCCCTTCGGCAAATAGTCGTGGCACATGAAAAGCCGGGTCTGTGGCGGGAGGGCGAGAATGCGTTTTAGCGACCGGTACAACAGCCTTGCATCACCGCCGGGGAAGTCCGCCCTCGCCGTGCCGTAGTCTGGCATAAACATTGTGTCCCCGACAAACACCGATTCTCCGATCACATATGCGATGCAGGCTGGGGTATGTCCCGGCACGTGGAGAACGGTCACTGGCACCTCGCCAAGACCGAAGGTTTCGCCGTCGCGCAAGAGGACATCAAACTGCGATCCGTCCATCCGGAAATCGGGCTCCGCGTTGAACAGCTTGCCAAACACCTGCTGCACCGTCGTAATATGTTCGCCGATAGCCAGCTTTCCGCCAAGTTCGGCCTTGAAATAGGGTGCTGCCGATAGATGGTCGGCATGTGCATGGGTTTCCAGCAACCACGCCACTTCCAAAGCTTCCGACCTGATGAAATCGATAACGCGATCCGCAGAAGTATGTGAAGTGCGGCCGGAACTTGGATCAAAGTCCAGCACCGGATCGACGACCGCCGCCGTCTTGCTTGCCGCATCCCAGACCACATAGGTCACGGTGAAGGTCGCCTCGTCGAAAAAGCCTCGTACCTGGGGGCGGTAGGCATCATTGGTCAATGCTAGGGCTACCTGCTCTTGAGCAGCTATTAACGTCGGGTCACTATTGCCCATAAATCTCTCCGACCTCCTCAGGATGCACTTAATCGTCTTTCGACAGGCAAAATCGGAAGCTAGAGCCGCTGCTTCTCTTGCGGGAATACGCAATTATCCGCAATGTCAGGACAGCAATCGCGATCACCTAAGGTCGATAATGATGCATGGGAAACAAGTCGGCCCGCGGCAAACCCTTGCTGAATTCATTGCCTTCCAGCAATGTCATGCCAAGTTCGCCGCGAGCCTATGCGAATGGATCACTGTTCGCTTTCGCTAACTCCCCATTCGACGAAATCTATTTGGCACGGGAAGTATGTAGTGACTTGACGGTCATCAAGCGTGATGTGCGGAAACCGCCTGCATCGTCTCGTTGCAAAGCGCGGGTGAGGACGCGGCCGCCAAATCCCCGATGCTTAGCATCCCAACCATCCGGCGAGCCTCGCTAATGACCGGAAGCCGCCTCACCTTGTGCTTTTCCATAAGATGAGCTGCCTGCTCCAAATCAGCCTCCTCGCTACAGAACAGGATTGGTTCGGACATAACGTCACGCGCGGTCAGGTGGATCGGATCGCGTGCCTCGTCAAAACCACGGACGACGACATCGCGATCAGTTACCATTCCGATCAGCTTGTCGTTCTCTCCGACTGGTAAGGCCCCCACATCCTGCTCACGCATGATCTTGGCAATATCGGGCAATTGCATGTCGGGTGCTATCCAGACCGCATTCTCGTGCATTGCATCGCGTACTTTCATCTTGGCCTCCTATGTTAAGTGGAACTCCATCTTCACATTTATCACGAGACAACGATTGGTGATGGTCAAGTTGGCCGCAAGAGATGCCCTAAGTAGGTTTACCGATGCCCGTCCGTGCACCCTGCCCGTAGCGCTTGGAGTTCACCAATCAGGAGCCGCGCGAGCTGATGCAAATGTTGAAGCACAACCTGTTCGAACAACGAACCATCGGAATGCCTGCATCATGCGGAGAAACCCTTTTTCTTGAAGGCGAGCCCTGCGATGAAGTCTTCGAGATCAGGAAAGGCATGGCCCGCGCGGTCTCCATGTCACGCGAGGGGGAGCGGCAAATCCTTGCATTTTTCTTTCCCGGGGATTTCATTGGTCTTCCCCTTTCGCGGCACCACAGATATTCGGTCGAGGCTGTGACCGACCTCGTCCACGTTAGGCATTCAACCCAAAGATGGCAGGAATCGCTAGCGCGAACCTGCCAGGAAGATTCCTCCATGCTGAAGTCGGTGTGGCGGGAAGAGAAAGCCTTCATCGAGCGCGGACTGATCCTTGGCCGCGTAGGTGCTCTGGCCCGGCTGTCCGCCTTCCTCATCGTGCTGTCGAAACACTTGCCGACGGAACATGGTCTTTGCGCTCTCGAGCTTCCGCAGACCGACATTGCATCCTACCTTGCGGCTTCACCGGAAACGGTCTGCCGCGGCCTCAAACGCCTGCGCGAGATGCAGATCATCGCCATGCCGCGAAGAGACCGTTTCGCAATCCAGTATCCGGCACGGCTCGAACTGCTCGCAGAAGGCATTTTGGCATGACGAACGCGCCCCTCGCGGAAAATTACGTATAGCGACCGGCTAGGTCACTTCGCCATTCTCCAACCCGAGAAGGCATCGTCGTACCATCACAAAGCACGGTGCGAAACAGTACGAGGTGTTATGACGATTCACCAACCAAATCTGGCGGCACGATCAGACGTCGCGGCAGAATTGCGTGCGCGAGCGGAACGCTTGGTCACGCCCGATAGTCCGAATTTCGCGGTGCCTTTCGACCGCTATGGCGACGCGCGGCTCGTCCTGCTTGGAGAGGCAACACATGGCACGCACGAGTTCTACACCGCCCGTGCCGCAATCTCGCGCCGGCTGATCGAACGCCACGGTTTCAACATCATCGCCTTGGAGGGCGACTGGCCCGATATCGCCCGGCTCGACGACTACGTGCGACACCGCGGCCCCCGCCCACGTCTGGGCGAACCTTTCGTTCGCTTCCCAACCTGGATGTGGCGAAATGAAGAAATGCTCGGCTTCGTCGACTGGTTGCGCGACCACAACAATCGGCTGCCAGAAGAGGAGCGAGTCAGCCTACGTGGTCTGGATGTTTACAGTCTGAGCGAATCGATCCACGCCGTCATCGAATATCTCGATAGCCACGACCCCCGGGCAGCAGAAAGAGCCCGTCGACGTTACGGCTGTATCACGCCATGGCAGGACGAGCCGCAACTCTATGGACATGCCGTCGAGCGCGGCCGTCAGACGGCCAGTTGCGAGGATGCGGTGGTTGAGCAATTGCGGGACCTCCTCGCCCGTCGGGTGGATTGGGCGACGCAGGATGGCGAGGCATTCTTCGATGCGGAGCGCAACGCGCGGATCGTGCGCGCTGCCGAGCAATACTACCGTTCGATTTATCGCGGGGCTGCAGAAAGCTGGAACCTGCGTGACCGCCACATGTTCGAAACCCTCCAAACCTTGATGGCCCATCACGAGAATTCACGCGCTATCGTCTGGGCTCACAATTCTCATGTCGGCAATGCGGCCGCAACGGCGATGGGCTGGCGCGGAGAATTCAACATCGGTGAACTTGTGCGCACCGCCTATGGCGAGGATGCAGTACTTGTCGGCTTCGGGACCGATCGCGGCAGTGTCGCCGCCGCAGCAGACTGGGGAGCCGCCATGCAGGTCATGGATCTGCGCCCCGCCCGGTCGGACAGCTGGGAAGCGGCCTTCCGCGACGTTGGTGAAATGCGTTGTCTGGTTGACTGGCGTCGATCCGAAGACCGCGATCTAAGAGAAGCACTCTCTCAGGTCTTTCTAGAGCGCGCTGTAGGCGTCGTCTATCGGCCCGAGACCGAGCTCCTGAGCCACTATTTCCAATCTGCACTGGGCGAACAATTCGATGCCTTCGTATGGTTCGAGGAAACACGCGCGGTGACGCCGCTGGGTGCCGAACGACCCGATGGCGTACCTGAAACCTGGCCCTACGGCCTCTAACGGAGTTGAAAGATGGAGAATTCTGTTCTGGATTTTCACGAAGTTGTGCTGCCTGGTGATCCGCCGCTCCACGCTCTTCTAGGCGTACCGGTCGACGCGATGGGGCTCGTAATATTTGCGCATGGCAGCGGCAGCGGCAGATTGAGCCCGCGCAACGGCTATGTTGCGCAGCGCATGCGCGACATAGGGCTGGGAACCCTTTTGCTGGACCTGCTGTCGCCAGCTGAAGAAGTCGATCGCCGCAATGTTTTCGACATACCTTTGCTCGCCTCGCGGCTCGCCCGCGCAACCGATTGGGCGTCGGAATTAGAAGAAACGCGTGGATTGAAACCCGGCTACTTCGGTTCGAGTACAGGGGCTGGCGCAGCCCTGCGCGCCGCTGCGGGAGATGACCGTATCGCCGCCGTGGTATCGCGTGGCGGTCGTCCCGACCTCGCTGGCAAACCCGCACTGGCGGCTGTTGCCGCACCAACACTTTTCATCGTCGGTTCGCGCGACAATCAGGTTATCGAGCTCAACAAATTCGCGGCCTCTTCGCTACACTGTCCCCATGAGCTCGTGATTGTTCCTGGAGCCGGACACCTGTTCGAGGAACCAGGGACGCTCGACCGGGTTGTGGAGCTCGCCTGCGACTGGTTTCAGTTAAATTTTGAGGGTGCTACACCATGAGAAGTTCCTGGGCCTTCCGAGATCGGACCGAGGCCGGGCAAGCGCTGGCGGAGCGCTTGCAGGAGATGAGCCTGACCAACCCTGTAGTGCTCGCCCTCCCGCGCGGAGGGGTGCCAGTAGGCTATGAAGTCGCCAGAGCGCTGGCGGCGCCACTTGATGTCATCCTTGTCAGGAAAATCGGTGCACCTGGGCACGAGGAGTTCGGTATCGGTGCTGTCGTTGACGGTGCCGCGCCGCAGACGGTGATCGACGAAGCGGCAGCCCAAATGGCGGGAGCAACCCCCGATTACATACAGCGCAAGGTTGCAGAAGAGCTTGCTCTCATCGAACGCCGGCGGACCGCCTATCGGACAGGACCTCCCGTTTCCGTGACGGGGCGAACCGCTATCCTCGTTGACGATGGCATCGCCACCGGTAATACCGCCCAGGTGGCGCTTCAGGCGCTCGCAGGCACCTCTCCAACACGGGTAGTACTCGCCGTTCCGGTCGCCCCGCGCGACACTTTAACCCGCCTGGGTGCCATGTGCGACGACATTGTCTGCCTCGCCGTTCCGGACCCGTTTCATGCAGTCGGCGCGCATTACCGCGATTTCGGCCAGACCAGCGACGCGGAGGTTATCCGCCTGCTCCAATTGGCACGTGATGATATGGCAAGCGCAACCCGACCCTAGACGATCAATCGCTTGATCGCTCGTAGATACGCTCGACATCATCGGGACGACACAGGTCGGTACCCGGCGTCAGGACGGCTGCAGCGCCAGCGGCGAGTCCGAAACGAAAAGCCTCGTCGACTGCCTTGCCGGCTGCCAGCGCAAAGACCATGGCAGCAAGGAAACTGTCGCCCGCTCCGACTGCGCTGCGCGCCTCAACTGCGATAGCAGGCAGACGCAACGAACCTCCCCGGCGAGCCAGCAGGGCACCCTTTTCGGCCATCGTCACCGCCAGGAATTCGACTTTCCCGCGCTCGACGAACTCCATCGCCGCTTCCGCGATTGATGTCTCATCGGGCAGGTCAGCCCCGATTATTGCGCGGAACTCACTAAGGCTGGGTTTGGCAAGGAAGACATGTCCTCCGGCTATTCCTGCCTCGAGCGCCTCCCCCGAAGTATCTAGCACGAAGCGCTGCTCCCGTTGAGACGCGATGGCGGCTGCCTGCGCATAAAAGTCGACTGGCACACCACGCGGCAACGAACCGCTTGAAACGATGTAGTCGTGACGTGCATCACCCAGTCGCGAAAGGCATTCGGTCCACTCGGATTCAGCGACTTCCGGGCCTTGCGGGACGAAGCGGTATTCCTGTCCCGAGCAGCGCTCATGGACGACCGTACTGACACGCGTTTGACCGCCGATACGGATGGTTGATCGCACAAGTTGGTGGAGGTCGAGCAATCCATCGAGTGCAGCTCCGGTGGCACCGCCGGAGAGGTAGTAGCAACGGGCGTTCCCGCCTAGCCGCACAAAAACCCGAGCCACGTTGATGCCGCCCCCGCCCGGGTCATAATGCTCGCCTCGTGCACGCATCTTACGCATGGGGAAGACCTCCTCGACCTCGCACGCGACATCAAGTGTTGGATTCATGGTCAACGTGCCGATATCGAACATCACCGTGCCTCCTTGTGGGAAAAGCGCCACTGCCGCGCATTCTCTGCAGCCGCGACATGCTCCTTCACGGCCACGAAGCTGTCGGGTGTCACCGAGATCGAGTCGATCCCGCAATCGACCAGAAAGCGCGCGAACTCGGGATCGTCACTCGGCGCCTGACCGCACAAGCCTATCTTGGTCCCGTGGGTGTGGGCCTCTCTGATTACATGGCGGATCATCCATTCGACGGCGGGATCACGCGCATCGAACTGGTCGGCGAGCAGTTCGGAATCACGATCGATGCCGAGCGTCAGTTGGGTCAGGTCGTTGCTGCCTATAGAGAACCCGTCGAAGCGCTGAGCGAACTCGCCCGCCAGCACAACGTTGGAGGGAATCTCGCACATCACATAAACTTCGAGACCGTCTTTACCCCTTGTCAGCCCCTCCTCTTGCATCTCCGCGAGAACCCGATCAGCCTCGGCCAAAGTGCGACAAAACGGGATCATGACAGCGACGTTGGTAAAACCCAGAACTTCTCGAAGGCACCTGATGGCGCGACATTCCAAAGCGAAACCAGCACGGTATTGCGGAGAAGTGTAGCGCGCAGCGCCACGAAAGCCGAGCATGGGGTTTTCCTCGTGCGACTCGAATTCCCTCCCGCCGATAAGGCCAGCATATTCATTGGTCTTGAAGTCGCTCATCCGCACGATCACGGGCCGTGGGAACTGAACAGCTGCGATCCGGGCGAGGCCCTGTGCCAGTTCATCGACGAAAAAGTTGCGCCGGTCGGGATAATGCGCGGTCATTTGCTCGATCTGAATCTTTGCTTCCGCATCCCTAAGGTCATCGAACTTTACCAGCGCCATCGGATGGATCTTGATCGTATTGGCAATCACGAACTCCATACGCGTCAGCCCAACCCCGTCGCTGGGCAATTGCCACCAGCGCGCCGCAGCCCCCGGATCGGCCAGGTTCAGCATAATCCTCGTATCCGTTTTTGGCACGGCGGTAAGGTCTATCTCCTCGCTCACCACATCGGCCCGTCCCGAGTAGACGATGCCCTTCTCTCCGCCGATACAACTGACCGTGACCGATTGCCCCGATTGCAGCGTGGTCGTTGCATTGCCAGTTCCCACGATGGCAGGGAGACCAAATTCGCGGCTGACGATGGCTGCGTGCGATGTGCGGCCACCATGATCCGTTACAATGGCAGCCGCTCGCTTCATGACCGGCACCCAGTCGGGATCGGTGGTCGACGTGACCAGCACCGAGCCATCAACAAAGCTGGCAATGTCGGCCGCGCTCTTGATAAGACACACCGGACCCTGAGCTGCGACGGCGCCGATCGCCAGCCCGGTCACCAGTTCCTCGCCTGTACGTGAGAGCGAGTAGGTCCTGAGTGTGCCGGGCGTGACGCGCGACTGGACGGTTTCAGGGCGGGCCTGAAGAATGAAGAGGTCGCCTTCGGGACCGTCCTTCCCCCATTCGATATCCATCGGACAGTTGAAGTGATCTTCGATCAGCACCGCCCAGCGGGCTAACTGGAGGACGTCCATGTCGGATAAAACGAACGCACCGCGTTCCTCTGTAGTGGTTTCGACGTTGACTGTCGAAGCGCCATCCCCTTCGGAATAGACCATTTTGACAGCCTTCGCTCCGCGCCTGCGCGCAATGATCGGGCTGAGTTCTGGCTCGCCGAGCAACGGCTTGAAGACCTGCCACGAATCGGGATTGACCGCGCCCTGCACCACATTTTCGCCTAGCCCCCACGCCCCATCGATCATCACCACGTCGGGAAAGCCGGTCTCAGTATCGATAGTGAAGATCACTCCTGAGCACGCCTGATCGGCGCGCACCATACGTTGCACCCCCACCGACAGCGCAACCACGCCTTGAGCGAAGCCCTGTGCCGCGCGGTAGATGATAGCCCGGTCTGTGTAGAGCGATGCGAAACAGCGTCGGCATGCATCTAGCAGGGCTTCCTCGCCGGATATGTTGAGGTATGTCTCCTGCTGCCCTGCGAAGCTGGCCTCGGGCAGGTCTTCCGCTGTGGCGCTCGAACGAACCGCGACTGCGGGCGCAATTTCGTCAGCATCCGCTGCCATCTGGCCATAGGCATCACAAATCGCCTCGCGCAGGTCTGCCGGCCACGTTCCGCTTGCGATGGCGTCCCTGATCGCGGTGCCGGTCCGCGCGAGATCGGACTCGCCCGTCTCATATTGGGATACAAGATGAGGGATTACATCGTTCAGATGATTGTGGTCGAGGAACAATCGAAAGGCATGTGCGGTGGTCGCAAAACCAGGAGGAACCCCAATGCCCTGCGGAACGAGCTCGCCGATCAACTCGCCCAACGAGGCATTCTTGCCACCGACGAGGCCGACATCCGCCCTGGTGACATTTTCGAATTTCAGGACCAGATCGTGTGTCATTGTGTTTCTCCAACTGGCTCGCGCTGCGACGGCAGGCAGCAAACACTTACGTGTCGCGTCATGCCGTCCGCAGGGAAGGCGATGGCACCCTTGCCGAAATCCTCGCCATCGACTGTAATGGTGAGATCACGTCCCTCGCTGGCCCGCAGAACCTCAACGGCAATCCTCGCATCACCCCGACGTATAACTGCACGATATCCTGGCCAATCCTCGGGTATCGATGGCGCAATGCGCAACTTGCCATCCTCGAGAGTAAGGCCGAGCAACCCTTCGACGCCAAGTCGCCATGTCCACGCAGCCGCGCCTGTGTACCAACTCCATCCGCCTTTTCCGCGATGCGGTGGTGCCGAGGCGATATCGCCAGCGACCACATAGGGTTCGATCCTGTAGTGCTCAGCACCTTCGCTGCTGGCAGTTCGCTTCCCCGGACAAATCATGTGAAATATATCGAGCGCTGCCTCGGGGTCACCGCTCTCCGCGAGCGCGAGGCCGAGCCAGGCGGCCGCATGGGAATACTGACCGCCATTCTCGCGCAGACCCGGCGGATAGGCGGCGATGTAACCGGGATCGATGGCGCTTCGCTGGAATGGAGGCCAAAGCAGGCGTGCGAGACCTGCCTCACGGTCGATCAGTTCGCTGCGCGCGGATTCGGTTGCCGTTGCGGAGCGCTTCCGATCTGCGCCGGCGAACACCGCCCAACTCTGCGTAATGGAATCGATCCGGCATTCTTCGTTGCGAGCAGAACCAAGGGGATGCCCCTCGTCATCATAGGCCCGCCGGTACCAGCGACCGTCCCACCCCGCGTCCTCGCCGTTGCACCGCCATTCACCAGCCAATCCGGCCCAGTGTTCAGATTGATGCACGCGGCCCAATCGTGCTTCGAGATCGGACAGCATGCTCGCGGCCACAGAGGCGAACCAGGCCAGCCAGACGCTCTCGCCGCGACCACTATCTCCTACGCGGTCCATTCCGTCGTTCCAGTCGCCAGTACCCATCAAAGGAAGGCCATGGGCGCCAAGCGTCACTCGTTCGAGAGCACGCTCACAATGTTCGATCAAAGACGCACTCGTTTCGGAGACCGAAAATTGCGCGTAGCGGTCGTGCTCCTGCGGGCTGAGTGGCGGCGCGGTAAGGAACGGCACGCTCTCCTGCAAGATCGTCACGTCTCCGGTCGCGCGGACATAGGTCCCTGTGGCATAGGGCAACCATAGCAAATCGTCGGAAAAGCGCGTACGAACGCCACGATCGGCAGGAGGGTGCCACCAGTGAAGCACGTCGCCCTCCTCAAACTGGTGAGCAGCACATGTCAGTATGTGGGCTCGGGTCCTTGCAGGATCGCTTGGCAACAGCGCGAGCACGTCCTGCAACTGGTCGCGGAAACCGATCGCGCCGCTCGCCTGATAGAACCCCGCCCGAGCCATAATTCGGGAAGAAACCGACTGGTATATCAGCCAGTGATTGACCATCGTGTCGAAAACAGGGTCGGGAGTTTCGACGTGGACCGCGCCCAGTAGTTCATTCCATTTTCTGGCCTGGCCGATTTCCGCATTCGCTATGGCGGCAGGATCTCTCCACTTCTTGGCCAAAGCAACAGCCTCTGCTTCACTCTCACCCTGCCCGAGTAAAAAGGTCAATTCCTTGCTTTCACCCGGTGCCAAATCGATATGCACCTGATAGGCACCGCACGCATCCGGTCCGGCGACTTGCGTGTCGGAAAAGCCCCATCGTCGCAGGCCTTCCGGCTCGGCATAACGACCCTCGCGCCCAAGGAACTCTTCCCGATCCGTTGTAAAGCCGTGTGCTCCAATGGTGGCAGACAGGAAAGCGCTGCGCTCAGCGAAATCGGCGTTCCACGGGTTCGACGCCAGTAGCACCTGAGCGCTCTCGTCGAAACGGCAACGTACATGTCGCCGGGACACCGATGGCAGAGAACCCAATAACCATTCGGCATAATAAGTTGCAGTCAGCCTGCGGTTGCGGTCGGTCGTGTTCTCTAGGCGCAGGCGAATCAGCTTAACCGGCGCGTCGGGCGCGACGAACACCCGTTGGGATTGCAGAAGGCCATGCGAGTTTTTGCGCCATTCGGAATATCCCAGGCCATGCGTGACATCGCAGGCGCTATTCTGTCCAGAAGGTCCCGGCGTAACCGTCCAGATCGCCACGGTTTCCTCATCGCGCAAATAAAGCGCTTCTGAGGGAGGATCGCAGACCGGATCATTGGTCCAAGGTGTAAGACGGTTCTCGCCGCTGTTTACTGACCAGGTGAAGCCGCCCCCGGCTTCGGTTACAAGCGTACCAAAATCATCGTTGGCCAGCACATTCGACCATGGCGCAGGTGTGCTTTGGCCCGGTCCGAGCCGAATGACATATTCTCGGCCGTCTCCTGAAAAATCGCCGAATTCATTGGGCCCCGCGGGTTCAGCGCCCCCTGATGGCTCGGGGCTCGCAGCGCCGTTTTGTGGCAGGGTAGGCAGAATCGGTGGCGGCATGAGCTTAGCGCGCCGAGTGAGGGCGAGCTGTTGCTCGAGCGATCCGCCGTTATCATCCAGTATTGCCCAAGCGATCGCCTCCAGCATGCGCACTTGGTCGGCACCGCTTTGATCCGCGAATAGCAAGTGGATGCCCCCGTTGCGACCCATCATCTCGGTCGCTCCGATGTCCCTCAGGAGGTCAATCAGTTCGCTACGAAGGGGTTCCACATAGGCAGAACCGGTATTTTGCAGGATTACGAGGTCCACCGCCAGACCCGTTCGCCGCCAGAGTTCGTGCGCGCTTGCAAGAAGCGGAAGCAATGCTTCATCGCCGTGGTTAACGCGCAAGAGGAGGATCGGAAGGTCGCCAGACAAGGCAAGACCCCAAAGGCTGGGCTGTCCGAGTCGATTTTCCCTTATCCGACCAGGTTCGGCCCGTAGAATGCCATGTGGCTGGATCATGAGGGACCCGAGAATTTGCACCAGCGGAAGATCGGGCCCTTTAAGCCTGCAGCGGGCGATGGTGCGACTTGCCTCCACTGCAGCGTCCCCGAATATCCACTCCATGGCCGACAAGGTTGCGTGGCGCTCTGCCACTTCCAGCGCCTTGGAGGTACTGGCGGCTGCAGCGGTGACAAAGCACATGACCTTCATCTCGCCGGGTTTCAATACGATATCCCTCTGAAGCGCCGAGACCGGATCAAGCGTGAACCCACTTGCACCTGACAAACTTCGCGATGCGCCAAGCGGAGCTTCCTGCGTGTGGCCGCGCCCGATGAAGGCACGACGGTCCGTCTCGTAACGCACGCTCTCGATCGGGCCGTTTTCGTCGATCATGAACTGAGCCATTGCGGCAGGAGTTTCGCTTGAGCTTCTCGGTTTTCGGTTAAACAGAAGCGCGCCCATCTGCGGCACGAACTGTCCTGTGACGAAAAGCTTGCTGAAGGCCGGGTGCCGCTCATCCTCCAGCGGCCTTGCGAGAACCACTTCGGCATAGCTCGTGAGGCGCAACCGGCGCACACGTCCGGTTTCATTGACCAGACTTAGCCGGCGGATCTCGATATCCTCACCACTCCCGACGCAGACCTCTAGCCGCAGATCGATGCCATGATCACGGCGGTGGAACTCGGCGCAATGAGGCTGGAACTGGACCTGATATTCGTCGGGAATGGCACCGGTTGGCTGGCGCGTCGCAGACCACAAGGTCTCGCTGTCGAGATCGGCGAGGTAGAGCCACATACCGTCCGCCTCGCGCGTTGCATCGGGGACGAATCGCGTTAGGCCTTGGCCCTGCCAGCGAAGAGCGCCCGCGCCGCTTTCGCCAATCCAGCTTGACATTCGACCGTTGCCGAGGACCTGCGTCTGCGGAAACGGCATCGTCGCCGGCGTCCACGGTTCTATCGTAGAGACATCAACCGCGGCTGCACCTTCGGCAATCGTCTCGAGGCGTTCGATCTCGGACGAAATCTCGGTAGGAATACGCTCGCTGAGCAGCAATGACACGAGCTTCATCTGCGGATTGCGCAGAAACCGGTTGACCATGCGGTCGTCCATAAGCGCATTGGTTATCGCGCACAGGATCATACCCTGGTGATGCGCCATATAGGCTATCACCGGCATGAAGCGCTGGGAAGCGGGCGCGCGTTCGGGCGTGAAGTCCAGCGCCTCCCACATTCCGTAGCGGCCTTGTGCTCCCAGATCTGAGAGTCTCCTCAGGTTCGCAGTGGCCTCTGCCGGAGCGACAGCCAGTGCCAGAGCCGAGGCATAGGGCGATACAACATGATCGCGCGCGAGCCCGCGCCTGAGCCCGAGCCCCGGAGTTCCGAATGCCTGATAACGATAACGGTGCTCCGGATCGCGTTCGGCATAGGCAGATTCTGATACGCCCCAGGGAAGATCCTGCGATTGGGCATGTCGCTGCTGGATAGCCACCGAAACGCGCTCACTCTCTCCGAGCAGAGTTTCCGGTTCGCCACGCAAGAGGAGGCGGGGCATAAGATATTCGAACATCGACCCATTCCATGAGACCAGCGAGAGACCGCCGTGAGCGCGCGTCACGGGGCGCTGGAGGTGGAACCAGTGCTCGACTGGGACGTCGCGCTTTGCGATGGCGAAGTAGCTCGCCAGACGCGCCTCCGAGGCGAGCAAGTCGTAGTGGTGCGTGTCAACGCGGCTAGCGGTGACATTGTGGCCGATGTAGAATAGCCGCTGGTCGAGATCGTAAAGCCAGGTGAAGTCCATCGACCATGCCAGTGCACCCACTTCCTCGGCCAATCTGCTAATTTCGTCGGCTTGAGCAGCTTGCAGATCGAGATCCCGATGCATCTCATCGACATGGTGACGCAGCCTATCCAGCCAAACGAGCATATCACGCATCCGCTCGGTCGCTTCCTCGCCGACTGCATCGACAATTGCATCGGCACATTCAGCGAGTTCCAAGATTTCGCGGTCTCGCATGCGATGAATGCAGGTCGTACGCTCGACCTCTCCACCTGTCGCGGCCACGAGTTTCGCGCGCGTGCGGATCGCAGCAACCAAAGTGCGTAGATCGGCCGTATCTGAGATGTCTGCGGCGGCCTGGTCAAGCAGCGCAAGGACATCATCCAGACCCTGCCAGCGCTGCGCTTCCACCCCCGCACCCGAGGCAGCCTCGCGCAAAGTCTCGGCATAAGCGATCAGGCTGACCGCCAAATTGCCGCTATCAACGGTCGAGACATAGCGGGGCTCGAGCGGACGCAGGTGGCGCGTCTCGTACCAGTTGTAGAAATGCCCACGATAACGCTCCAACTGTTCCAAGGCGTCAAGGACGTTGCGTCCCCGCGCGAGCAGCTCGGCCCGCCCCAAGAAACCAAGATCCCATGCCGCAGCGGTCGAGACCAGAAGCATACCGATGTTGGTAGGGGACGTTCGATGCCCGATCTCTTCATGGGGGGGGCCTTGATAATTGTCCGGCGGCAGCCAGTTGTCTTCGGGCCCGGCAAACCGTTCGAAGAAATACCAGGTGCGACGAGCGAGCAGCCGGAGGAATTCAGTGTCGGTTTCATCCAGCGGTCTTGCCTGCGTCTGGCGCGGCCTACCGCTGATCAGCGCGATTTCAGGCGCCGCTAGCCAGACTGCCAGCAACGGAAGTGCAACTGGCAAGGCTGTGGGTCGCAGGACGCTTAACGTCAAACCGATGGCAATCGCCAGTATCGATCCGATCCACATTTCGCGCCATACGAGCCTGCGTGCACTTTGTTGCGCCATGCGCGAGGCGACATGCGCGGCTGCAGTCCATTCTAGCATATTGCGGCCACTGACAAACGTGCGCCACAAGGTGATCATGATCGCGTGCAGAGAAAGCACCGCCTCGTTCATGAGATAGACAATCAGTTGCAGCCAGCGCCCTGCCTGGTCCGCCAGTCGCGCACGCAAGCCGAAGGTGGCACCTAGCCGCCGTCCGCGCGCCATTCCGCTCACAATATCGGTCACAAGCTGCCAACCGGGGGCCAAGATGACCAGAGCGGTCCAGAATAAAGGATTCCCAGGGAGCACAAACCATCCGGCAATCGCCATCAACACGAGCCCTGGGGCGACGAGACTGCGGCGAAGGTTGTCGAGCATTTTCCACCGGTCGATCCCGCTGATCCGGCTGGCTAGCCGTACTCTACCCGGGCCAGGGACACGCGGCCAAAGCCAGGCGAGAAGTTGCCAGTCGCCGCGAATCCATCGGTGCAGGCGGCGGGCGTATTCGGGGTAGCTGGTCGGGAAGCCTTCGTAGAGCACGATGTCTGTCGCCAGAGCAGCGCGGCCATGCGCACCCTCAAACAGGTCATGACTCAGGATGCGGTTTTCCGGCACGCGACCGTCTACGGCGGCATGAAAGGCCCGCACATCGTAGATCCCCTTGCCCACGAAGATGCCTTCGCCGAACAGGTCTTGATAGACGTCAGAAACGGCGCGGCTGTATATGTCAATGGCCGTGTCGCCGGTGAACAATCGTGTAAAAAGGCTGCGGTTGCCCGCCTGCGGTGAAATCTCCACTCGCGGCTGGATCAGGGCATATCCGCGCTCGACCTTTCCATTTTTGGGATCAAAACGCGCACGATTGAGCGGGTGACTGATTGTCCCGACAAGCCGTGCGACAGCGCCCGGTGGCAGCATAGTATCTGCATCCACAGTGACAACATAGCGGATATCGCCAAGCGCCTCACGATTTCCGATGTGCCGCGAAAAACCGCTCCAGTCTCCTTCGACGAGAAGCTGGTTAAATTGCTCGAGCTTTCCGCGCTTGCGTTCCCAGGCCATCCAGCAGCCTTGCGAGGGATTGAACCGGCGCTGGCGCAGAAACAGGTGGAATGGGCCCTTCGACAATCGATCGCCGTGCAGTCGGTTAAGGTCCCCAATAGCCTTGGCGAGCTCTTCCTCGATCGCATCATCCAGCGGTATGGACTCGCTTGGCGCGTCCGCCGGATCGGCCAGCAGGGCCACTTGCAAACCCGGGTCGGCATTGGCTAGCCAGTGTGTTTCGAGCTGTCGCGCGAGGTCGGTGATTTCCGCGACTGCTCCGACTAGGACCGGAACCACGACGATACATGCTGCGTCTCGCGGCAATCCCTCCCGGCAATCGATCTTAGGCAGTACAGCCGGGGGGACGACGCGCGTGACTGTCCAGTGAACAGCAGTCATCGCTAGCACGGAAGCCGGTACCGTGCTCACCATCATGGCGCCGATCCAACCACCCAGGGACGCGCCGACCCACGCGAGGTACAGCGCGGGCAAAACCAAAGTCGCAAGACCGCTCGCGAGAATGGCTGCCGTGTATAATTTTCCGGGATGCCTTCTCACCAGACGGCGCATGCGCAGCTTCATGTGAAGCGCAGCTCCGAGATCGCGCTCCAGAGCGGCGCGCCCCTGATCAATTAGCCAATACCCGACATGGTTTTCCGCACTCTTGTCATGGCTGAGCCGCGCATGTTGAATGGCTGCTTCGGCAATTTCGATCTCGTCACAGTCGCTGGTTCGCGCCAATTTCTCCACAGCGTCGCGGTAACGATCGCGCGTTTCGAAATCCATTTGGGTGTAGTGGTGCGTCGGATCGCGGCCCAAAATTGCTTCAACGAGGCTGACCCGATCGAAGAAATCCTCCCACGGGATGGCAGCGATGCCGGCGAGGTTCGAGATAGACCGTGCAGTCCTCTCGGTCGCGTCAAGGGAAAGCGTGTCTTGACACGCGTCCTCCGGTTGAAAAGGTAGGTCGGATACGCCAGGCAAAAGCGAAATAAGGGAGGTCATGAGCTGCTCAATGCAGGCCACGCGCAGCATGGTGGGTAGCGCCCAAATCTCCGCAATCTTCAGCGGCAAGTGGTCCTGATAGGCCTCGACAAATATCGCCAGACTAGCGGATGAGACCTGCATGTGACTGGCACGCAGGTACTGGATCGCCAAGGCATAGATGCGTGGAACCCTGCGCTGGTCCGAGCTTAGCGCCGGAAGTTGCCGATAGAAATTCCGGGGCATATCCTCCTCGACGCGCTGCAGAGCGCGAAAGACCTGGTAGTCGTTGTCGAGCAGCCACTCGGCAGCCTTCCCGGCACTCGGCGGGGGATCGACCGAAGCCTGCCGCACTTCCTTAAGCCAAAGCTTTGACCGGGAAACTTCCTGCAGCAGCGAGATAGGATCCGGCGCGGAGCCATCAAGCCTGTGTTGAATTGCCAGATCGTGCGCCGCTTGCTTTAGCGGCGTCTCAAGATCGAACGAGGCCGTCACCCCTCGAAGCGGAATACAGACTGATTACGGCAATCGGCTGCTTCTGGACCAAAGCTGCAGCGCAGATTTGGTCTGACGATCATTAGCGGAACCGGGGAATGGCCTGCGAGGTACTCGGCGACGCTGCCGCAGGCGACATCGCTCAATCCCGTGACGCCATGCGAAGCCATCACCACCAAATCGATCTGCTCGGTGGCCAACACCTCGCGCAGGATCGAGCGCGCATCACCGGGGCCGCGAATTATTGTACGAACGTCTACCCCGTCCTCTTGGCTACGGCGGCGCAGCGTTTCCAAGTGCTTGATGCCGCACCGCTCCCTGTGCTTATCGAGTTCGCTGCTCAGGTGTCGGAGCTGCGCCCCCTGCCCCTTTTCGCTAAGTTCCACTTGCGGCACGACATGAACAAGGACCAGTTCAGCCCCGTGAGTCCGCGCGATCCGGCGGGCGACCGGCAGGACAGAATCGCCGCGATCCGATCCGTCAACCGGGACCATGATCCTGCGGTAACCAGCCTCCCGCTCAAAACCAGGTGGAATTACCAGCAGCGAGTGTTCCCCGCGTTCGAGAAGCGACAGAGTGGTGGACCCGAGCCCCTTCTTGCCTTCACTTCGGCGTCGACCTGTCGCAAGCATGGTCCCGCCGTGCTCCAGCGCCCAATCGGAAAGTTCCTGCGCGGGCGCGCCCGCCAACAGAACGCTGTTGGCAACGACTTGCGCCTCCTTGCAACCCGCAAAGCGACGCAGGTTGTCTTGTTGCACCCGTCGGCGCAGCTGCCATTCGATCGGGTCGGCCGGAGATGCGAACTGACCAGGTGCATCAATCACCCGCGCAAAGGTCACCTCAAGGCCGAGACTGCAGGCAATCGCCAAGGCTTGCGACGATATCGAGCGCGCCATATCGCCGTCATCGATGCAGGCGATAAGACGGGGCGCATTGATTTCCGCTCGGAGGCTCTCTTGCGGCGATGCGTGCGAGTGGAATGTAATCGGGGCAGTGCGTGGCCCAGTCTCTACAAAATTTCTAAACTGACTACCGATCACAACGACCTCCATGCAAAATTGAAGGCGGGAGCGATTCTCCCGCCGTTAGGTCGAAGATGAGATCAGGCTGGCAGACAGCCTATACGGAACCCTCCGTAAACGCGTCACTTAGGACACTTACGGATGGATAACAGCGACAGGCTCCGCGAGCCTGAATTATCATGCACTCGACTGGATCTCCGGGCCGCGCGCCGCCCCTGCTCCGCGCTGGTCGGACGGATAGCCGGCGGTGAGTACCCTGCCGCTTCCCGTCCTCATTCTCCTTTTCTGCCTTGCCGCTGGCGCGGTGTGGTGGGCTGGGACACGACTGCCGCGTTATGTCGTCTCACTCAGCGACAAGACCGGCCTTGGTCAGGGGTTCGCGGGAATGCTCGTCCTTGGCGGAATCACTTCTTTACCCGAGCTCGCCACCGCGACTACTGCTGCGGCAATCGGTGCACCGCTGCTGGCTATGAACGATGTCTTGGGGAGCGCGGCTTTCAATGTTCTGCTTCTCGCAATGGCAGACATGCTTCTTGGCCCACGCCCGCTGACATCGGTTGTCGCACGGCCCGTGACCCTGATCCAGGGCGTCTCGGGGATGATGGTACTGGCGCTTATTATCGCCGCCATTACTGCTGACGGTCGCGCGCCTCTGGCCGCCCCCTACGTCTGGCCGATAATCATATTCTTGGCTGCACTCACTTCTATCCGCATTGCGGACCGGGCCGAGCGCCGTCCAATGTGGCAGGTGGTCGACCAGCCGGAACGCGCGTTCGCAGAGGCCGCAAAGCACAGTGACATCGGATGGCGTCGCCTGTCGCTCTGGCTCGCGATCTTGGCCCTGATCATCCTCGCTGCCGGGGCGATCCTCGCCGCCACCGCGACGCAGATTGCGGGACGAACCGGGATAGGCGGGAGCTTAATGGGCTTCCTCTTCGTATCGGCAGCGACTTCGCTGCCGGAATTCTCAGCCATAATCGGGGCTATCCGAAACAAGCGCTACGAGCTCGCAATCGGCGAGGTATTCGGGTCCAACCTTTTCAACTTTGCACTAATACTCGTCATCGATCTGGTGTCCTCCGGCGCCCCAATTCTAGAACGGGCGGGCGCATTCGAGGCGATGGCAGCACTGCTCGCGCTGCTGATGTCGGGGGTGTTCGTGCTCGGCTTGGTTGAGCGCCGTGATCGCACAATTTTTCGAATGGGTGAGGATTCCCTCGCCGTGCTGCTGCTCTACGCAGTTGGCCTCGCCTTCCTTCTGGGGGTTTCGCCCACCCTCTGACCGACTGGGACACTGCTCGCGGAAATAAGGAATGTTGCGTAGCGCACAGGCGGCTTGTTCCGCCCTAGGATCGGCCCATGCCACTTGCGGTCGAGACCAATCCAGCGCCTGAACGCAACATTGCCTTTATCGGAGAGGCTTTGCGCAAAACGTACCTCACCGGCGAAACCGAGGTTCATGCTTTGCGCGGGGTTAATCTCAAAATGTTTTCAGGGGAGATTTTGGTCCTCCTCGGACCCTCCGGTAGCGGCAAATCGACTTTGCTCAATATCGTCGGCGGGCTCGATCGTCCCACGTCGGGCCGCCTATGGTACAGGGACACGGACCTGACCTCGCTCGACGATGCTGATCTGACCCGCTTCCGCCGCAAGAATATCGGCTTCATCTTCCAGTTCTACAACCTCATCCCAAGTCTTACGGCGGAAGAGAACGTGCGTCTGGTCACTGATATTTCGGATGATCCCATGTCAGCGGCGGAAGCTCTTGATCTTGTCGGCCTTGCCCCTCGTCGTCACCATTTTCCCGCCCAGCTGTCCGGCGGCGAGCAACAGCGCGTCGCGGTAGCAAGGGCGATCGCGAAACGTCCCGGCGTACTGCTGTGCGACGAACCTACAGGTGCTCTCGACAGCGCGACCGGAGTAAGGGTGCTTGAAACACTGGCCGCGGCGAACCGCGAACTCGGGACAACGTTGATCCTCATCACCCACAACGCAGGCATTGCCGCCATGGCCGACCGGGTGTTCAACTTCCTCGACGGCCGGATCGCATCGATTCAAACCAACGAGACACGCATATCCGCCACGGATATGGTCTGGTGAACGCGCTGAATACCAAGCTTTTACGAGACCTTTGGCGGCTGCGCGGACAGGCCTTCGCTATCGGGTTGGTGATCGGGGCAGCCATGGCGACTTTCGTCATGGCGATGGGCGTCCATCATTCGCTCACGCAGACCCGCGACGCCTACTATGACCGCTACCAATATGGTGATGTCTTCGTCAGCATGACCAGGGCACCGCTCAGCGTCGCAGGGCGGGTTGAGGCAATCAAAGGCGTCGCGGTGGCCGAAGGCCGGATCGAGCAGTTCGCCACACTCGAATTGCCCGGACGGATCGAGCCAATACGTGCGATCATCAATTCGGTGGGCCCCAGCGGCGAAACCAGACTCAACAATCTGGTCCTGCTGCGCGGACGCGGGCCGGTGGTCGACAATGCCGCCGAGGTGGTAATCGACAAAGCCTTTGCCGACGCCAACGGCATTGACCTCGGAGCGCGAATAGACGCGGTCATCTACGGTAGCAGAAGCCGTCTGGAGGTTGTCGGCATAGGGCTCGCGCCGGATTACATCTGGTCGATTGCGCCGGGCGAACTGGTCCCCGATGCCAGCCGCTTCGGGATATTCTGGATGGGCGAGAAAGCACTTGAGGCAGCTTCGGGCCACACGGGGGCCATCAACTCGCTGTCGCTAAGACTTCAGCACGGCGCGCGCGAACCGGAGGTCATCCGCCATATTGATACTGTTTTGGCGCAATATGGCGGTACCGGCGCGGTCGGCCGGCAGGACCATGTCTCCAATGCCTTCCTCACAAGTGAACTCGACCAGCTTCAGGCGATGACCAAGATCATCCCGCCGATCTTCCTGCTGGTATCTACATTCCTCGTCTATGTCGTGCTCGGACGCACAATCCGCACCGAGCGAGAGGAAATCGGGCTGATGAAAGCGTTCGGCTACGGCAACGGCGCTATTGGCTGGCACTATCTCAAATTCGCTATTGCCGTCGCTCTCTTGGGGATAACGATGGGAGCGGCGGTGGGCTGGTGGATGGGTCTGTCAATGACTGAGCAGTATGCTGAGTACTACCGTTTCCCGTTCCTGTTCTACCAGGTATCGGCCGATGTCTTCGCCACAGGGGCGACTCTAGCGCTCGGTTCGGCAGCCATCGGAGCGATCGGCGGCGTTCGGGCGGCAGTCTCGCTTACTCCGGCCGTCGCGATGTCGCCTCCACCCCCGCCGGTTTACCGAGCCGGCCTTTTCGAACGCTTGGGCGCTTGGGCCAAGCTGTCCTCGGTCGGTAACATGATCGTCCGGCACATCGCGCGCTGGCCGGGACGTTCAGCAGTGACGGTTTCCGGGGTCGCGCTTTCGCTCGGCCTGCTCTTCGCCACGATCCAGTTTATCGACGGCTCTCGCGCCATGTTGGACAATTATTTCTTCCGTGCCCAGCGACAGGACCTATCCGTGGCTTTCATCGAGCCGCAAAACGAGAAAATTCTGACGGAGCTGGCTTCATTACCAGGCGTCATGAGAGTCGAAGCTACTCGCGCGGTTCCAGTGTTGCTTCGTAATGGGCCCCGATCCGAACGCGTTGCGATCGAGTCTGCCGGAGAATTTGATCGGCTGACCGCACGCGTCGATGCGAACGGTTTCGAGGTAGCCGTTCCCGCATCCGGGCTGATGCTAAGCCGGTCGCTTGCCGCCAAGTTGGACCTTTCCCCCGGCAACCGAACGCAAGTCACGCTGCTGGGCGGCAGGCAGACCGAAACGACTTTGACCGTCGCCAGCATCATCGACGAGTTGATCGGCACACGAGCCTACGCCCGGCCGGAAGCGTTGACGCAGCTAACCCGCGACGGAACCCCCGTGGGTAGCGCCAACTTGCTGATCGACCCGCTTTATCGAGACGAGTTGATCGTCGAACTGGGTAATATGCCGCAGGTCCTCGGTTTGACCGAGCGCGATGCGGCCATGCGCCTGTTTGAGGAAATCATCGAGGAGAACATCATGTCGATGATGGGCTTTTACATCTCCTTTGCTGCGGCTATCGCCGTAGGCGTGGTCTACAACGGCGCGCGAATCCTGTTTTCAGAGCGTGCCCACGAACTCGCGACCATGCGCGTGCTGGGCTATCATCGCAGCGAGGTCGGCCTTGTCCTGCTGGGAGAACTGGCGCTGCTAGTCGTAATCGCCGTGCCGGTAGGATGCCTCACCGGTTACTGGCTCGCGCAGTTGATGGTGACGATGTTCAGCTCGGATCTCTTCCGGCTGCCTTTTGCACCAAACCGGTCAAGCTACGGTCTCGCCTCTCTAGTGATCCTTGCCGCCGCGAGCGCGACCGCGCTCATCGTCGCCCGGCGAGTGGCGCGGCTCGATATGGTCCGCGTATTGAAGGCGCGCGACTGATGTGGGAGCGGATCAAGAGCTGGCGTTGGGCCATTGTAATAGCGATGCTGCTTATGGGCGGTCTCGCTTATAGCTTCTGGCCGGAAGCGGAGGCGGTCGATCTCGGAACCGTAAGTAAGGGATCCATGGAAGTCGGCCTAACCGATGACGGGGTTACGCGCGTGCACGAACTTTACACAGTGACTGCCCCGGTGACGGGCTATCTGACCCGCATTGAGCTCGAACCAGGAGATCAGGTCATCGCCGGCCGGACAGTCATCGCCCGCATGGCTGGCATTCCCTCGCAGCCGCTCGACCAACGCAGCCGAGTGGAGATTGGCAACGCTATCGTGGCGTCAAAGGCGGGCGAGGCCAGCGCTTCTGCGGCACTGAAGCTCGCGGAAGCCGATCTGGGACGCGCTGAAGCGCTGGCGGAACGCGGTTTTCTGTCCAGAGCTGATCTCGATGCGCGACGGGCTGCCGCCTCCTCGGCTCGCAGCGAAGTCGCCCGCAATCGCGCCGAAACGCGTCGTCTGCGTAGCCTGCTGACCGAACCCGCTGCCTCCGGCACGCCATCGGGTGGTGCGATCGCTGTCCGCTCGCCGGAAAGCGGCGTCGTTCTGAGAAGGCTTGTCGAGAGTGAAGGCGTAGTGGGACAGGGAGCGGCACTCGTCGAGATCGGTGATCCGGCGCGTATCGAAGTTGTCGCCGATCTTCTGTCTCGCGAGGCAGCACAGATAGCACCAGGGTATGCCGTCAAGATCACCCGCTGGGGTGGCGAAGGCGCCCTGCCCGGCCGGGTACGCCGCATCGAACCTTTCGGCCAGCTGAAGATTTCCGCGCTGGGGATCGAGGAGCAGCGTGTCAATGTCATCATCGACTTCGCGCCGGAGGCTGCGGAGCAAATTGCGCGGCTCGGCCATGGTTATCAGGTCGACGCCACCGTCATCCTTTGGCAAAGCCCCGATGTCTTGCGGGTACCGGTCGGAGCACTATTTCGCGGCAACGACGGGAGCTGGCAGGTGTTCGTCGAGGAAGGTGGCAGGGCGCACCTGCGCGCCATCTCGATTGGTCAACTGAACGAGGATTTCGGCGAGGTGCTCGAGGGACTCGAACCTAATCAGCAGGTCGTGCTAAACCCATCGGGCAATATAGAGGACGGCACGAAGATTGCGACCAGGGACTAGCGGTCACCGGGGTAGACCACACGCGGCCCAATCCGCTCGATCACCTCGCGCGCATCGAAAGCCCGCAGATTTCCATTTGGAAGGGGTCCGTCGCCTAGCCGGATTTCGGCAATGGCCTCAAACCGTTCGACCTCGCGGATGTCGACGTGGTCGGTCCAGAAGGAATGACCGTAGTAAGGATACCAGGGGCGCCAGCCGCGCCGGTCGTGATAGCGCCAGTAGGGTCGCCAATAGCCATAGTAGCTATGAAACCAGGGATCGTAGAGTGGGTCGCGTCGCGCTGTTCTCTCGACATCATGTTCCACCAGCCGGTCCTCGATGACGAACCATGTATGCCCCTGCTCAAGCGTCAATTCAGCGGCGCGAAACAAGAGGTAGCTTTCCACTTGCTCGCGTGAGGTCAGCGAATTGCCCACAAAGGAAACACGGAAACGGTTCTCGCTGAGCTGCTCGTCACTATAACCGCCGGCAATTCGATTGGCGGATGAAACAGGCTGGTAAGGTGTGCTGCTAGAAACACAGGCGGTCGTCACCAGCAAGCTGGCCGCAAGGACTGCCAGTGCAGCTTTTCGAGAATTTTGGCGCATCGCAGTTCTCCCAAAGGAATGGACATCGGCGCATTGTCGGCATCGCTCACGGGTCACTCCATAAGTAATGTTCCGTTGGCCGGCGCAGGCGCTCTGCGCCCGAGCCACCATTTCGCAGCCTCGGTTGCCAAAAGCACGGCCAGAGCGGCAGCTAAACTCTGCATTGCCACGTCGATCCCGATTGGGCTGACGCCAAGTAAATGCTGCGTCAGCGGCAATTGCTGTGCGGCAAGGTGCAGAAGCAGGGCCATACTTAACCCTGCGAACAGCCAGCCGTTCTCGGGCGGATGCCATCGCCAGAATGGCAGATGCAGGTTTCGCACGCTCAGGAGAAAGGCGTTCTGGAAAATGACGACCAGAAACAGGACCGCATTTCGGGCTTCGTCCACGCTTTCACCCGCCGCGAGATGTTCCGCCATCATCCAGACCGCTACCAAAGTCATGACCAATGTTCCGGGCAACATCAGAACAAGAGCATCTCGATCGATCAGTGCGGACAGCTTGCTCCTGGGCACCTGTCGCAGTTCGTCGCCCTCGCCCTTGCCGAAGCCCAGCGTCACATCCTGCAAGCCATTGGTAACAAGGTTGAGCCAGAGGAGCTGGACCGGAGTGAGTGGCATCGGTAGGCCGGCGGAAAGCGCTGCGATGAACATAAGAATTTCGGCTAAGCCAGTTGCCAACATGAAGATCACGATCTTGCGAATATTGAGGAAGGTCACCCGTCCCTCTTCAATCCCCGCAAGGATAGTCGCAAAATTGTCGTCGGCGATGACCAAGTCTGAAGCCGCCCGGGCCACGTCCGTTCCGCCCTTTCCCATCGCAACGCCAATGTCTGCTGCGTGCAAGGCCGGTCCATCGTTCACACCATCACCGGTGACCGCCACGATATGCCCGCTGCGCTGCAAAGCAGTAACGATGGCGAGCTTCTGCGCCGGTTCGATCCGGGCAAAGATTTCTGCCTTCCCGACCGCCTCGATGAAAGACTGGCTTCCCTCCTGAAGACGGGCAAGATCGGACCCCGTGATGACGTGTTCGTCGCGCTCTTCGAGGCCCAGCTGCCGCGCAATCGCCAACGCTGTGGTAGGATGGTCTCCGGTTATCATCCGAACGGATATCCCCGCCTCGCGGCACTTCGCGATCGCCTCAACCACGCCAAATCGTAAAGGGTCGGACAAGCCCACAAAGCCGAGCAGCCGAAGCCCGTGCAGGCGGCTGGAGATGGGGCCAGAACTGCACGAAGATCGTGCATCCGCCAGCACCAGCACGCGGTATCCATCGCGCGCAATCTGCTCGGCAAGTTCCAAAGCATCATCTGGAAGGTCGGAGCACATCGCGAGAACCGTCTCGGGTGCTCCCTTCACTACGAGACGACTGCCGTCGGGCAAATCAGCTTCGACGGCCGCAAATTTGGCGACCGGTTCATAGGGCACGATGGCAAGGCGTTCGATACCGAGCAATTCCTCCGGGTCATTGCCCGTTTCGTGCGCAAGATCGAGAAGGGCAATATCGACGGCATCGCCGACCGGGCTGCCCGTGTCGGTTAGATGCGCTTCATTGCAGATGGCCGCAGCAGAGCCAATTTCGGCAAGAATTTTCCGGCGCGACCCGTCCAGCCATTGATCGCGATTTACAGCCGTTCCGTCGGGCAGCATAACCCGATTGACCGTCAGCCGGTTGAGGGTCAGGGTCCCGGTCTTGTCGGTTGCGATTAGTGTGCAAGAGCCGAGACCTTCGACCGCTGGAAGCGCGCGTACGATGACATTGCGATCGGCCATGCGACTCGCGGCGGCGGACAAGGCAACTGTGACCGCGATTGGTAGCCCTTCGGGAATCGCGGCAACGGCAAGCGCGATCGCAAGCAGCACGATGTCGCGCCACCCTTCTCCCTGCAACGCAAGCAACAGCGCAAGCACTAGGATCAGAGACACGGTCGCCAGGGCAATGCGACGTGCAAGTCTCGCCATCCGCCTGACCAAAGGGGTCTCGACTGCGCTGCGAGCGCTGTCGGAGAGCATCGATCCGATTCCGGCGAGCAAGGTTGCTCCTCCTGTGGCGGCGACGACACCCGATCCACGCCCCTCAACGACGATCGTACCGGCGTGGGCAATGTTCCGCCGATCGCCAGCAACTGTCTCAGCGTCGAGGACGAGAGCCGCGTCCTTCAAGACAGGCATGGATTCACCAGTAAGGGAGCTTTCGTCGATATGGAGGCCGTGAGTGTCCACCAGGCGCAGGTCAGCAGTCACCTTCATCCCGCTTTCCAGCTCGACGATATCTCCGGCCACGACCTCGACGGCAGGGATTTCCTGTATCATTCCATCTCGCCTGACCCGGGCGACCTGTGGGACCAGATCGCGCAAGGCCCGCGCCCCCGCGTCGGCCTTAAACTCCTGATAGCTTCCGACCAGCGCATTCGAGAGCAGGACCCCGAAAATGAAAAGCGCGTCCCACCGGTCTCCGATAGCAAGTGAGAGGACGCCCGCGAAGACAAGGAGATAGATCAATGGGCTGGCAAACTGTCGCAGGAAGATGGCCAAGGGCCCTACTCGGTTCGGATGGGGAAGTACGTTTGGTCCGCCGGTCGCAAGGCGCTGTTCCGCTTCGGCGTGACTGAGTCCGCTATGCGCTGAGCCAAGCTTTGCAAGCGCGTCTATCGCATCGACTGCATGCCAGCCCCCCTCAATGGGTGGGGCCTCAAGCGGGATGGCAGATTTTTTCGACAAGCAGCTCACATGCATCGCCCGGACCCATCTTGATCGAAGGACCCATTTTACGCTCAAGATACAACGCGTCGGCCTGGCAGAAACTCTGGACAGAAAATATCCTGCCCAACCCCATTGCCTGCGCGTAAGATGTTGCATGGCCCAGCCAGGACCAGCCGACACCCTTCTTCTTGGCATCCGTACGGGTGCAGACGGCAAACTCGGCGGAGTTGAACTCGGCTTTCGTGACCAGCATGGCCGTGACAAGAATTTTACTGGTATCCTGATCTAGCGCGAGCACATCGATGGTCTGATCACCGTTATCGCGCGGCATCGCCCAGGTCCGATCCTCTATAGAGGCCGACAGGATCATCAATTTCGAACCTTCCAGCGCTTCGACGTTCCGGTTCCGGTCCTTCTTGACCTCTCCATTCGAAAAGCGCCGTGCCGCAGTTGCACTAACATTATGTCTGGTCAGCAATGCAGGCACGTCTTTCATCGTCTGCCACCTCGTTTGGAATGCGCAGGCTGCTCAGCCATGAGGCGTACGACCATCCGTAAATGCCCTAGGTCCGCGCCCAAAACTTACTCACTGCGACTTGATCTCTACGGAGAGGGTTAAGGGACATTCCGGATGCCTAAGCGACTGCGGCTCGTGATGATGGGACAGGCTCGCTATCTCCCCAATCGTCGAGAGCTGGCTGAGCATGCCAACCCATCGGGTCCCAAGGGAATGGATCGCCAAGTGAAACAGCGCATTGCAGATCCTGTCATCGAGACCCCTTGCATGGACAACACAAGCGCAAACGAACTGGCTAAGCCTAAACTTCTGCAGGTCGTCGACATTTTCAAGGTTCTGGGCAAGCGCTCCGTCTTAAACGGCTTGTCCTTATCAGTTTGCGAAGGCGAAATTCTCGGATTGTTCGGTCCCGACGGTGCGGGGAAGACGATTTCTCTTCAATGCATACTCGGCTTAATAATGGCTGACCGGGGTCGGGTCATTCTCCAAGGACAGGACGTTACACCGCTGCCTTTTTACCGCCGGGCACTTCTCGGAATGGGATACCTGCCTCAGCAGCCGTCCATTTTCAGAGGTTTGACAGTGGCTCAAAATATTATGGCGATGATCGAGATTGTAGAACCCAATTCTCTGATGCGGGGCACACGCCTCGACCGGTTACTCGCTGATCTCGGGATCGCGCATTTGCGAGACACGCGCGCCACCGCTTTATCGGGAGGAGAACGGAGACGCTGCGAGATCGCGCGGTCACTTGCTCTGGAACCCGTCATCATGATGCTCGACGAGCCCTTCGCAGGAATCGATCCGCTCACCATAGAAAGCATCAAGCATTTGATCCTTGCCATGAAGAGACGGGGCATTGCGGTGTTGGTGACAGATCAGAACGTCGCCGTGATGATGGAACTGATCGATCGCGCCTGCGTAATCGACGAAGGAACGCCGATCTTCGAGGGATCGCCACAAGAAATGTTGCATAGCCCAATGGTGATCGAGCATTATCTCGGCCTCGGTAATTGAATGTGGTCCAATCGCTCAGATCGATCAGCCGTCCCATGGCACAAAACTCGGCCAAATTTCGCGGATGGGCTTTGGCAATGCGCGGTAAACCTTTTCGACCTGCCCGCTAGACAGATGTCGGTCGAGGACCCCGACGATTGCCTCAATGGCCGCTGTCGCGCTGATAGCACGCGCATCCGAGAGCCCGTCTTCGATATGCTGGCGGAACTCATCGGCCGTATGCCAATTTGCCGGCATCTTGGAGGGGTCGAACCCAGCGTAATAGGTGCCGCGAACCAACAAGGGTAGCTGAGCGCCGAAGTGAGCCGCCAATTCAACCGGGAGACGGTCGCGCAATGTCTGCAAAACGACCGAGAGCACTTTCCAAGCGAGCCCCCGGTCCGGACCGATCTCCTCCATAATTTCGTCGAGCCAGATATGAGTGGATTGCAGGGTCTTGTCGAAGACTTCGAGGCCAGTAGTACTCATAGTTGATTCCTCTTTTGCGTCACAGAATAAAATTGCAAAACAAGGCTGGTCTGCTGACCAAACACTACCGCAATTCCCGCGCCCGCATTTATGGAAGTTGATACTGCTTAAAGTTGGGTCCCGGTGCCCGACTGCACCGGGACGTGTGCCCAAAGGGACTGGCTAGAACCGTTCCACTTAGGGCGGACTGCCTGTGGGGGGGGTCGTGAATTGTCGGGACGTCAGGCAATCCAACTCAATCGCTCGTCCCTGAACGTATCTCGATTTTCCGTTTATCCGATTTTGCATCAGTGCTGCGCGGGATGGATATCCGCAACATGCCATCAACCGCATCGGCAACGATTTCGTCGGTCAAAGCGTCTGCCGGCAGAGCAATGCGTCGCTCGAAAGAACCGTAGGCGCGCTCACTAATCACATAGTCACAGTCTTCCTCGCGGCGCTCTTCCTTTTTCTCGCCCTTGAGCACCAACATGTCACGATCGACTTGCAGTTCGACGTCCTCGCTTGGCACCCCCGGAAGTTCAGCAGTGATGGTATAGAGTTTGTCGGTCTCAGTCATTTCAATCGCAGGTGTGGCCGGAAACTGAAATGCGGACCATCGTGTGGGAAAGTCCTCCAATAGGTGGTCGACGCCGGATCGCATCCTATGGAGCGGCTCTATAAAACGCTCGGCAAAGCTTGGCTGAATTTTTTGGCGCGGGAGTGCCTCTATCTGGTTTTCCATGGGTTGATCCTTCTTACTGGAAATCGCAAATCCGGACTATCTGGAGAGGGGGACCGCGACGATACGCAAACCTCCGTAGACCTTGTCCTAATCAGCACGGGAATTTGCGCGTGAAAGGCAAAATATGATGCAAAATTAAAGTGTCGAAGAATCTTGTAAAATCATATAGAGCAGAATCAAAATACTGGGTCGCTGATAGTATAAGGTTGCTGGCAATCAGCGCCGAACTTGAAGAAAGAAGCAAGGGCCAGGCGTATGACCAATACAGCGGAGAATGACGATCAATCTGATTCGGCATTCAGCGAATTGGAAAAGCTGCACGCCCTGATCGATATGGTTCCGGAAGCGATGGTAATCATTGATCAGCGCGGACACATTCGGTCTTTCAGCAAAGGTGCCGAACGCATGTTCGGATACGACGAAGAGCAGGTATTGGGCGAAAACGTAAGCATGTTGATGCCTTCACCCGATCGTGAGGCGCACGACGATTATATCAATCATTATCTCGACACCGGCGAGAAGCGAATGATCGGCACGAGGCGGGTCACGACTGCCAGCAGATGTAATGGCAGCACCTTTCCAATAGAGCTTTCGGTTGGTGAAATGCCGATCGCAGGAAAGCGCCATTTCACCGGTTTCATTCGAGACATTACTGAATCCGAAGAAAGGGAACAAACCTTACAGGCGTTGCAGGCTGATCTCGCGCATGTCTCGCGCATCTCTGCGATGGGAGGAATAGCCAATTCAATCGCACATGAATTGAACCAGCCTCTTACAGGGATTGCGAACTATTCAGCCGCAGGAGTTGATCTGTTGGCAGATCCCTCCGGTGCCTACATTGAAGAGGCGCGCCATGCTTTTTCCGAATGCCGAAGTGAAGCACTTCGTGCGGCGGGGATAATTAGCAAGCTGCGCGATTTCATATCCCGAGGCAATACAGTGCTTGAGATCGCCAGCATCGATCGGCTTGTCAATTCGGCTACCGCACTTGCGCTTGTGAATGGTGACGGCCGTGACGTAGATTTGTCCGTCAGCATCGATCCGCGATGCAAATCTGTTCTCGCGGTCCCGGTCCAAATCCAGCAGGTGTTGTTTAACCTGATCCGAAATGCTCTCGAAGCGATGGAGAGAACCCATAGTAAACGCCTTCGCGTGACCAGCACATGTGCCCCTGAGGGCAAGGTTCAAGTCTCCGTCAGCGATTGCGGACCGGGACTCGATCCTCACGTGGCCAGCCGCTTGTTTCATCCTTTTATCAGCACCAAAGCGAGTGGGATCGGCCTCGGTTTGGCCATCTGCCACACGATCGTGAACGCTCATGGTGGAAAGATCCGCGCCGGTCCATCTGATATGGGCGGAACCGAGTTTGCATTCACACTGAAACGCGCCGACTTGGGAGGTGAGTATGACTAACTACCCTATCTATGTGGTCGACGACGATCCGTCGGTCAGGCGCTCGATTGGGTTCCTGCTGCGCACCTCGGGCCGTAACGTCCAGACGTTCGATAACGGGACAGAATTGCTTAACCATGTCGACAAGCTTGAGCCAGGTTGCATTCTTATGGATGTTCGCATGCCTGGCCCAGATGGTATCGAAGTCCAGGAGGAAATCGATCGGCGCGGGATACGTTTGCCTATAGTCGTCATGACCGGACATGGTGATATTGATCTGGCGGTGAAGGCCATGAAGGCCGGAGCGGTCGATTTTATCGAGAAGCCTTTCGACAAGCCTGTGGTTTTGGCAGCCATCGAAGAAGCCTCGCGCAGGCTGGATGATAGCGGCCGTCGCAGCGTGATGCGCGAAGAAGCGCGTGCCAGATTAATGCCGCTAACGAGCCGGGAATATGAAGTGCTCGAAGGGCTGGTCAAGGGGCATCCCAACAAGACCATTGGCTATGACCTCGGGATTAGTCCGCGCACAGTCGAAATTCATCGTGCCAATCTTATGGCCAAGCTGGAAGTGCGTAATCTGTCCGACCTGCTGCGTGTGGCTTTCTCAGCCGGCGTAGGGGAGGAGTAGGACGAGGGTTAACCAAAACTCAGCACGCATCAATTTCTGCTAATATATATATAGCATTGACCTGCCATCAGGGCCGAAAATTTCGACAGTCGCCCCTCCCCTAAACCGGCAGTCTGGAAATCCTGCGAACGAGCAGACGGTTTTAGGGCTGCCGATGTCACAAGCTCGCCAGCCTTGACGAGATAAGCGGATTGATTGGCCTGGCAAGGCCAGAATTTTCGGATCGTTGCCCGTCGCGGCTCGCAATCGACAAGCGCCTCGTCAAATCGACCGGAACTCTTGAAGTGAAGGCAAATCTTGTAACCTCGGCAGGCCGAACAGCAAGAGAACTCGGTCATCGAGGCTAACTCGAATGTAACGATATTCCAACTGTTCATATGACGTGACGGTGCCTTTCGCGTTCGCAGCTTGATGGCCATGCCAGCGTGTAGGAATACCCTATCTCACTGAGCACCTGTTCAGGACATTTGCGTAGTCCTCTGTGGCCTTACCGGTGCTAATCTTTGTCATTCAGATTTTACAGAGGGGGACACGCGATGCGCTCGATATTGCTCCACATTTACGATGATGAAGGTATGGAAGCCCGGCTGCAGGTGGCGTTAGACCTTGTGCGCAACTTCGATGGCCACATAACCTGCGTGCAAGCGGTGCCCTTTGAATTCGGCGTGCCAAGCGATGTATATTTCTCAATGGCAATGGAGATGGCATCTGCTTTCCGTGCAAGCGCGGATAGGTTGCAGGAGGAACTGGAAAGCAAGCTTGAGGACGAGGATGTCAGGTGGGACTGGATACGCAGCAACGGCGACGCAATCAGTGAAATTGCCCGGTTGGCCCCGCTTTCGGAAATTGTCGTCTTGGGCGCGCGCAATCCCACTGGCAAACCAAGCCTGCCCTCACGCCTTGCTTCGGAAACCGTCGTGAGCGTCCGGCCGCCGGTCCTGCTCGCACCCCCATCGTCCTCGCGTCTCCAGCTTGACGCGCCGGCGGTGATCGCCTGGAATGGTTCGGCCGAATGTGGCCACGCGCTCCAGGCTTCCTTACCGCTGCTTCGACGAGCATCGGAGGTCGAAATTCTTACGGTTCGGGAACAAAGGCCCAAGAGCAACGTGGAGCGCCTGTCGGCATCGGACGCCGCAAAGTTTCTATCGAGACATGAAATCGAGCCGCTCATCACCGAACTTTCGCCTGAGGATGACGCATCGATAGCCGCCACGCTCATTGACGCAGCGCAGGCCCGCAAGGTCGGGCTTGTCATCATGGGCGCCTACGGCCGTTCCCGGCTTCGTGAGCGAGTGCTTGGTGGAGTTACTCGCGACATGCTGTGCGATCCGGCACTCCCCCTCCTTCTTAGTCACTAGGGCGTCCGAAGCGCCTCTTGCGGGATTTCATCCGGGCCGCGATCCGGCTCGGCGATATCCGGCGTTGAAGGTTCGATTTCCGGCGGGCGAACCGGAGCTGGCTCATCGGGTTGCATCGGCGTTTCGGGCGGTGATTGCGGATTTATCCGGTCGGGTTCGTGCGGCGGAGTGGTTGCCATGAGGCTTCCTTTGTCTTGGCATGTGTCTGATCACACCATCTTCGGTCCATGCATTTCGATAGACGATACGTAACCTCCCGCATGGTCAGCGGAGAATTGCTGCAGGCCACAAAGAATGCACGGGTCGGATCTCTCGCTAGAATCTAAGGAGCATCCCCTAAAGACCGATCGTGCAAATCCGCGGAAACTCGTACGCAGACCATATGCAAAGCCCAATTCTTGCGCCGACGAGGAAAGGATAATCATGACCTTCCAGACCAGAACAATTGTTCGAATGGTGGTAATTCTTGCGGCAATATTGCTCGCGTTGTTCCTTGCCAGCAGGAGCTACCCGCAAATCACAGGGGAAATCGGCGAAGAAATCGATATCGGGCTGAAAGCGCCCGATATGTCGTTTTTTTCAGCCGATACGATCAACTTGAAGGTCAATAGCTCGGACGATGTGTTCGCGGCTGGCAGCACAGTGAATGTGGATACAACAAGCGCGGATCACTTGGTCATCGCCGGAGGCGAAGTCACAGTCAGAAATGTAGCCATCGAAGACCTCTTCGCCGCCGGCGGTGAACTCGATCTGGTGTCGGGAACCGTTGCCGACGATATTGTCGTGGCTGGGGGCGAAATCACCGTGAGAAAGACTTTCGAAATCGGTGGTTCTGCCGTGATTGCAGGTGGAGAGGCGCTGATCGAGGCACCCGTGCCTGTTGATCTTCGTGCGGGCGCCGGAACGGTCTATCTCAATTCCCGGGTGGGCGGTGATGCACGCCTTAGCGGTGACAAGGTCACCCTCGGGCCCGAGGCCGTAGTGGGCGGCGATCTTCTTTACCGGACCGAGAATCTCGTGATCGAGTCTGGTGCAGTCGTGTCCGGCCAACGCAGGGCAATGCCAGCCGAGGACCATTCCGCATTCGAAAGCTGGGGGCGCGGCGCGGGCGAACTTTTCGGGAAGCTCCTACTTGCCGCGACACTCGGTTTTGCCGTTCTCGTCCTTACAGTTGCCGTAGCTGTTCCCAGCCTCATGCGATCGTCCGCCGGGTTCATCAAGTCACGCCCGCTGCAGAGTGTGGGGATCGGCACGCTGATAGCGATCGGTACACCTGTCGCCATCGTCTTGCTGTTCGCCAGTGTGATCGGTGCCCCGCTTGCCATGCTCCTTATCGCTATCTGCCTCGCGATTACGCCGGTAGCAGTCGCGGCGACCGCGTTCTTTGTTGGTATGGAGAGCCGTAAGATCGCGACGAAGGCGGAAGCCCCCCCGACCGGTTGGGGTGGGCGCTTGTTATGGCCTGCGCTCGGCGCGCTGGTGATCTTGCTGCTCGGCATGATACCCTTCGTGGGAATCCTCGTATGGCTCTTCGCCTTGCTCTTCGGCCTCGGCGCGGTGGCAAGCCGGGGAGGCCGCGCTCTCGCCGTGAGCGCCTAACCAATGGACGCGCGCACAGTCGATGCAAGAATGCTCTCCCGTATCGGAGACGCGCCGGGATTCATTGCGGCGCTCGACCAGAGCGGTGGATCGACACCCCGTGCACTCGAAGCCTACGGTATCCGTCGCGATGCCTATCCTGACGAGGCCACCATGTTTGCGCTGATACATGAAATGCGCGTGCGGATCATGACATCTCCCAGTTTCGGTGCCGGCAAGATCATCGGCGCAATCCTCTTCGACAGGACCATGAACAGCGCTGTTAACGGTCAGCCGGTGCCCGCGTTGCTCCGTGAGCTTGACATCGTACCCTTCCTGAAGATCGACAAGGGTTTGGAGGACCAGGCCGATGGGACACAGCTGATGCGCCCCATCCCGGATCTCGACAGCGTGCTCAGTAAGGCGCGCCTGGCGGGCATGGCGGGTACCAAGACACGCTCGCTCATCCATGCCCCCTCGCCCGCTGGTATAAAGGCGGTCGTTGCGCAACAGTTCGAGCTTGCAGGACGCATACTTGATCACGGGCTCCTGCCCATCATCGAGCCGGAAGTACATTTGGAAAGTGAAAGGCGCGAGCGATGCGACGCCATGCTTACTCAAGAGCTGGCGACACAGCTGGATATGCTTTCAGAAAAGAGCCAGGTCATCCTAAAGCTATCATTGCCTGTCCGCCCCAACCTTTATGAAGACCTGATAGACCACCCGAGAACCGTGCGCGTCGCCGCGCTTTCCGGTGGCCACTCTCGCGAGCAGGCCTGCGCAGAGCTGGCAAAGAATAGGGACATGATCGCCAGTTTCTCTCGGGCACTGCTCCAAGACCTGCGCCACACCATGAGCAGCGCCGAGTTCGATCGCACACTTGGGGCGGCTATCGAGCAAATCTATCGTGCATCTTCCGAGAAGGTGGCAAGCGCGAACATCGTTTGACTGCCTACCTTGGACATGCAGTTTTGCGTAAAACGCCTTCGCGAGCCCTGCGGCCGCCGGTTCATGGCTCGTAGGCTGTGACGACCTTGACGATGTCGTCGGTAGCCAGATTGACAACATCCTTGTCGATTTCTGCAATGATGCTTTTCCCAAGAGCCTGTGGGCAGTGCTTGCGAAAGGTGCCGAGGACTGATGGTGCAGCGAGAACAATGACCGCCCCCCCCTCCCTCGCCTGAGTTTCGGACAGCGTGTCTACCGCATCGATTGCAAAGCGCTGCTCACCCTCTTCGTGCCAATCGGTATCGCCCACAGCACTGCGTCGCGGCCCAGAGCGGGAGAAGGAGCGGCCCGGACGATCTGTCCCCTGCAGTAACGTCCGTGGATTCTCTGCCGTATGCTCCTCAATTGTCTCAAGAACAGGTCTCGGCACATCGCCCGCGTTGCGCATCAACAGCATCTTACCCCCATCGATGGCCATAACCAGCGTTCCATGTGCGATCTTCATACGACCTCTCCCGTTTTCCTGAATGTCCAAACGCCAGATGACCTAGCCGGGAGGATGCTAATCGGCGCAAAGCAGGCGCTCACTAAGGAAAGCTCCTGATCTGCTCTCACGGCGGTTCGTTTGCCGTGAGTGCGGGACATTGCGTAGTTACTGCCGCCATACCCCTGCCGATGACAGCGTGACAGAGTGCCTGAAAACGGGGAGAGTTGGCTTGGCTTTTGCCACTATAATTAAACCGACATCCGCCAAACGGGCGGCGGTCATGCGCGATTACGACATCGCCTCCGAGCAGTTAGGTTGGGATACCTTCCGATCTTGGCTCGATGCAGAGCCCGACAGCTGGCTAAACATCGCTCACGAGGCGGTAGATACCCATGTGATGCATGGCGGCGGAAGCAAGGAGGCCTTGCGCTGGTTCGGCAAGAATGGTGAACACCGATCGCTGACCTACGCCGATCTTGAGCACGAAACGGATCGGTTTGCACGCCTGCTCGCCGATCGCGGCTTCGGCAAAGGAACACGGGTCTTCTCATTGCTTGGCAGGGTGCCGGAGCTCTACTGCGCCGCGCTCGGCACGCTCAAGGTAGGTGGAATCTTCTGTCCGCTTTATTCCGCTTTCGGGCCGGAACCGATCCGGGCCCGCATGGAACTGGGCCGGGCCCAGGTGCTCCTCGTGAGTCCGCAGGACTACAAGAAGAAAGTCGCCGAAGCTCGAGAAACGCTACCAGACCTCGAACTCGTTCTAGTCACACCAGGCGTTGATGAAGCGATCCCCGGCACTGTTGATCTGACCGAGGCACTGGACGCAACGCCCCCTGAATTCAAATGCGTCCAGACACTACCCGAAGATCCGGCCCTACTCCATTTCACAAGCGGCACGACGGGCAAACCAAAGGGCGTGGTCCATGTCCACGAAGCCGTGGTGATGCACAATGCCACCGCGCGGCTCGCGCTCGACCTGAGGCCCGATGACGTGTTCTGGTGCACCGCCGACCCCGGCTGGGTCACTGGCACTTCCTACGGCATCATCGCACCGCTGTGCGTTGGTGCCACGCTGGTGATTGAGGAAGCAGAATTCGATGCGGAGCGCTGGTACTCGCTGCTTGAGCGGGAGCGAGTCACTATCTGGTACACTGCGCCCACTGCAATCAGACTGCTGATGCGTGCGGGCGCCGAGCTTGCACGTAAGCACGATCTTTCGCACCTGCATTTCCTTGCCAGCGTCGGAGAGCCACTCAACCCCGAAGCAGTGGTCTGGAGCAACGAGGTCTTCGGCATGCCTTTCCACGATAACTGGTGGCAGAGCGAAACCGGCGGGATTATGATCGCCAACTACGCAGCAATGGACATCAAGCCTGGTTCGATGGGCAAACCGTTACCAGGCGTTGAAGCGGAGATTCTAGATGTCGGGGAAGATTGCGTGACGCCGATTACAGAACCGATGTCCCCCGGACATCTCGCCATTCGCAGCGGCTGGCCGTCAATGTTCCGTGACTATCTCGACCAGCACGAGCGCTACGAAAAATCGTTCCGCGATGGCTGGTACCTGACGGGCGATCTCGCGATGCGCGATGCCGATGGTTATTTCTGGTTCGTTGGGCGAGCCGACGATGTCATAAAGTCTGCCGGCCACCTGATCGGTCCCTTCGAAGTCGAGAGCGCTCTGGTCGAGCACCGGGCGGTGGCCGAGGCTGCGGTTATCGGCGTGCCGGACGAACGCGCGGGCGAAATGGTCAAGGCATTCGTAACGCTGAATGCCGGATACGCAGCCACCGATGATCTGATTAAGGAACTGCTCGGCCACGCACGTAAGAAGCTGGGCGCGGCGATCGCGCCGCGACAAATCGAAGTGCGCGAGGATCTTCCGCGGACGCGCTCAGGCAAGATCATGCGGCGCCTGCTCAAAGCGCGCGAATTGGGCCTTCCGGAAGGCGACACCTCTACTCTGGAGGTACAAGCATGAGCAAAGCGGCACTCAAGGTTCGGCTGACGCGCGAGCATTGCCGCACTCTGCTCCACCAGATGCTGCGCGTTCGCCGATTCGAGGAGAAATGCGCCGAGCTTTACACACAGGAAAAGATCCGCGGCTTCTTGCACCTTTACATTGGTCAGGAAGCGGTCGCGACCGGTGTCATGCAGGCGCTGGGTCCAGAGGACGCGGTCGTCGCCACTTATCGTGAGCACGGCCATGCGTTACTCAAAGGTGTATCCGCCGAGGCGATCATGGCCGAAATGTACGGCAAGCAAGAAGGCTGCAGCCGCGGGCGAGGAGGCTCCATGCACCTATTTGACGCCAGGACGCGATTTTACGGAGGGAATGCCATCGTCGCGGGCGGATTGCCGATCGCAGTCGGCCTTGCCCTCGCCGACAAGCTAGCCGGCCGCCAGCGAGTGACAGCCTGCTTTTTTGGCGAAGGCGCCGCGGCCGAAGGAGAATTCCACGAAAGCCTCAACCTCGCAGCGCTGTGGCGGCTGCCTGTCCTGTTCGTGTGTGAAAACAACCTCTACGCGATGGGTACTGCGCTTGACCTGAGCGAATCCGAAACCAGTATCGCGGCCAAGGCGGCGTGCTACAGGATCGGTTCGGAAACGGTCGACGGAATGGACGTTGTCGCCGTCGAAGTGGCCGCACGGCGCGCGATCGCCGCACTTCAGGAAGCTGGCGCGCCGCAATTCCTTGAGTGCCGGACGTACCGCTTTCGTGCGCACTCGATGTACGATCCGCAGCTCTACCGCACCAAGGATGAGGTTGAGCAGTGGAAAGAACGCGGGCCGATCAAGCGGTTCCAGGAATGGGCGCTGGCGTCTGGTGAGCTCCACGCTAACGACGTGCACGAAATCGAAAAGGAAGTGGCGCTCGAGGTTGCCCAAGCGGTTGCCGTCGCCGAGGCCGGGACCTGGGAACCAGTCGAGCACCTGCTCCGGCACGTGGGAGCGGAGCAGAGGATATGACCCAAGTTTCCTATCGCGAAGCCGTACGCGGCGCCATCCGCATGGCGATGCAGGCCGACGAGCGTGTCTTTTTGATGGGCGAGGATGTCGGCCACTATGGCGGCTGCTACGCCGTATCGCAGGGTCTGCTCGATGAATTCGGGCCTGAGCGCATCCGTGACACCCCTCTTTCTGAAAGCGCCTTCACCGGGGCTGGTATCGGCGCCGCACTGGGAGGCATGCGCCCGATCGTCGAGGTCATGACGTGCAACTTCTCGCTGCTCTCGATCGACCAGATCATGAACAATGCGGCTACCATCCGGCACATGTCGGGCGGGCAGTTCACCGTGCCTGTGGTGATCCGCATGGCGACGGGTGGAGGCCGGCAATTGGCCGCGCAGCATTCGCACAGTCTAGAAGGCTGGTACGCGCATATTCCAGGCATCAGGGTGCTCGCCCCGGCCACGGTCGAAGATGCCGCCGGTATGCTGGCCCCGGCGCTCGATGATCCCGATCCGGTCCTGATTTTCGAAAACGCGCTGCTCTACAACGATACCGCCGATGTGGACGATGCAGTGGCGGTCGACATCGATCACGCCGTGATCCGCCGCGAAGGCAGCGACATCAGCTTGATTACCTATGGCGGTTCGCTCGGCAAGACGCTGGCTGCTGCCGAAGAACTGGCTGCGCAGGACATCTCCGCCGAAGTCCTCGACCTTCGCATTCTGCGCCCGCTCGACGAGGCGGCGATTCTGGCAACCGTCTCCAAGACGCAGCGCTGCGTCATTGTGGACGAAGGATGGCGATCCGGCAGCCTCGCGGCGGAAATCATGGCCCGAATTATCGAACACGCCTTCTGGACACTCGACGCCCCGCTGGCACGCGTGTGCAGTGAAGAGGTGCCGGTACCATACGCACGGCATCTGGAAGAAGCGGCGCTGCCCAGCACGGAGAAGATAGTCGCTGCTGCGCTTGCGGTGCTGGGCCGGTAACCATGGGCACCTTCGTTATGCCCTCGCTCGGTGCCGACATGGCAGCAGGGACTTTGGTCGAATGGCTGAAACAGCCGGGCGATACGGTGGAACATGGCGACATCATTGCCGTGGTGGAAACCGACAAGGGTGCCATCGAGGTCGAAGTCTTCGAAAAGGGCCGCATCGACGAACTGCTGGTCGAAGCTGGTAGCGCGGTCCCGGTCGGCACCCCACTCGCTCGGATCGACGGCGAGGCGAACGGGGTAAAGCCGTCCGCCACGGGACCCGCGAAACCGAAGGTCGGGACGGAGCCGGTTCGCGCGACCCCGCCTCGCCCATCCGCTCTCCTTGTTATGAAGGGCCAAGGTCCGCGCGCCTCACCCGCCGCACGGCAACACGCCGCCGAGCGCGGGATCGACCTTGCCTCGCTGGCCGGAAGCGGACCGGACGGCGCGATCCAACTTGTCGATGTCGAACGGGCTGAATGCATTCGGTCCGAACCTGGGCTGGGCTCAGGCCCTGACCTGTCCGCCATGCGCCGCGCCATTGCGGCAGCCATGGCGCGGTCCAAGCGCGAGATCCCGCATTACTATCTATCTCACCGGTTCGATCTCTCGGCCGCTCTCGAATGGCTTGAGCGCTATAATGCCGAGCGCCCGCCGCCCGAGCGGCTGCTTCTTGGTGCGCTGCAGATTAAGGCGGTGGCTAGTGCTTTGAAGGAATTCCCGGAGTTCAACGGTTTCTACGGCGAGGAAGGCTTCTCTCCATTCCCCGCAGTCCATCTCGGCACCGCGATCGCGATCAGGGGCGGCGGGCTGGCCGCGCCCTGTATCCGGCACACTGATACCCTCACCCTTAGCGACCTGATGGAAAGCTTGCGCGACCTTGTCGCACGCACGCGGCGCGGCCAGTTCCGCTCATCGGAAATCGCCGATGCAACAGCGACTGTTTCCAATCTTGGCGAGCGGGGCGTCGAAAGCCTGTGGCCTGTCATCTACCCGCCGCAAGTGGCGATCGTAGGCTTTGGCAGCGTAATGTGGCGACCCTGGGCCGTGAAGGACGAGCCCGTTGTGCGCCCCGTCATCACCACCACACTGGCGGGCGACCACCGCGCAAACAACGGGCACCGCGGCGCGCTCCTACTAAGGCGCATCGAGCAGATCCTATCAGAACCGGACAAGCTATGACCTATCAGGAAGCACGCAGCATCGTAATCGAGGAAATCGAAAATATCGCTCCCGATGTCGCCCCCGTGGCCATCGGCGATACTGAGGACGTGCGCGAGGCGCTCGATCTCGACTCGATGGATATCTACAACCTCATTGCCGCGCTGCACAAGCGGCTCGAAATCGACATTCCTGACAAAGACGCTGCGCAGTTTGTAACCATCGGCGGCGCGGCGCGGTGGCTGGATGAGTATACAGCCCGGCAATGACCCGGGTCGGCGACAGAAATGCGAGGTGACCAATGAATGCAAAGCACACTGATCCGACAGTTATCGCTGCCGCCACGTTCGCAGGATTGATAGGTCTTTTTCTAGTCGCTCGGTCGCGAACTCGGTCTGGCGGGGGGGCTAATATGCGGGAGCGGGCCATGCGCAGAATGCTCAGATCCATGCCCGACGACGCTCCACCGCGGCTTGTCGCAGGGATCCTGCCCAAATTGCAGGAACAGAACACCCAAATTCTTGCGCTGCTCGAGAACCAAACACGTCTGATCGAAGCCATCATCGCATCACCACCCGTTGATCGTGATGCCAAAAACTAGAGATTTGGCTGCTGGTCGTGTCGGTGACAGCAATGGGTGGCCGTAGATGGATTTGGCGACCGGCAAAAAAAGAGGCGGCCCGAGAGCCGCCTCCTAAGTCTCGCCAATCTCTTGGCTTCGGGTCGCATTGAGATCTATCGCCCTTCTTCTCGCTTCAGTATCTAGGTAAATGTCCGTAGCCCGTCGCACGACGGTCCCGGATCCACGACCGAGCATGGTCGGGCTAGTTCAGAAGAACTTGCCTGCAAGCCAATACATGGTCGTGGCCGTAAGGACCGTGCCGACGATCACCAGCATCGCGGAAGCAGGGAGATATTTCGCTGCGAGCGCGCCAAACGGAGCGGCAAGCACTCCGCCCAAAAGCAATCCCAGCGTCGTGGCAGTAAATTCTTCGAGCCCCAGATGCAGGAGGAATGCTGCCGAAATCGCGATCGCCACGAAGAACTCCGCAGCATTGACTGAGCCCACCACCTTGCGCGGCTCGATGCCTTGGAGCATGAGACCGGAACTGACAACCGGTCCCCATCCTCCTCCGCCTACCGCATCAAGAATACCGCCGAGAAGCCCCAGCGGTATCGCGCCTTTAGGGCTTTGTGGGCGCGTGTTTCTGCGCAGCCCCTTGCCGATGAGCAAGACGCCAAGCAAGCCAAGATAGGCAAATATGAAGGGCTTGATGGCCTCACCGTCAAGACTCGCCAAACCGTATGCTCCGATCACACCGCCCACAACTCCCGCAGGCAGAACAAGCAAAAATAGTCGTTTGTCGATATTCCCGCTGAAAGCGTGGCTAATGCCAGATGCAGCTGTTGTGAAACACTTCACGAGGTGGATTTGGTAGGATGCGCGCGCGGGGGTCACTCCCATGACACCGACCAGCAAGGCCGAGGCGATCGCCCCGAAGGCCATACCAAGAGCACCATCGATCAGTTGCGCGAAAAAGCCGATTGCGACAAACGGCAGAGCTGCCTGCCAATCAACGCCGAATATCTCCAAAAACGTTCTCCCTGCCAAGGCAAGGACTTGTGTGCAGTGAGATGGATCGCATGAATATACGTAGTCTGTCGTGTTTGCATACAAGAGCGCTAAACGAGAATAAGCGCCTCAGTCGGCTGCAAAAAGCAGTCTGCCCGGCCCCAGCAATTCGAGAACCCCTCCGATCTCCGAGAGCTCGAAAGCAAAGCACCCCAAACTGCGGCCAACGCGTCCCTGTAATTCGGCCATGGTTCGGTCGACATACCCAGCGCCATGAATAACGATAGCGCGTTGGAATGCCTGGTCGTTTGCCTCATCGAGACCATGCAAACGCCGCGAGCGACCATGCTTGCCGACGTAGGCATCGCCGGTCAGGTAACTTCCATTCGACGATGCATGCGAGCCGGGTCGATTAGAGAATCGCGTCGCATAGCCGCTGTTGTCAGGGTCCGAACCCCGCCCATGCGAAACCAACAACGAACGCAGGATGCTTCCGCCTTCGATATCCGCGACATGAAAGCGGGTCTTGCCTGAATGCTTGGCAAAGTCGACCAGGCCAATGCGATCGCGATAGGTGAAGTGAGCGGAATGGCGATCCAACGCTGCAAGTGCCTTCTGCAAAAGCGGCGGCTCGGCTGCCAGCCGCGTTTCCGGCGGATGATTGAGCGGAGTGTTCACCTTCCTCGGCGAGGATAAGGATGCAGGTGCAATGAGCGAAGCCGAGGCGGCAATTGTCGCACCAAGAAAATGACGGCGGTCTAGTTTCATATCGTAAAGAGCATTAATATGCTGGCAGATGTGGGTACGGGAACCCTGAAAGGCAAGGTGACGCAGTGTTGGCGAAGAGTAATCGAGCCCTTCTGGCAGCGCTCACCTTGATCGCTTGTCAGGTTCCTGGAGCGGCCCATGATAGCGGCGAGAGGTGGTCGAACGCAAACCTCGCAACGCTAGATCGATGGATTGAGGCAGCTCCGCTCGACGCCTTGCCGCCGGTCTCGAAAAACGCGCTCGATCAGGCGAGAAATTCGAGAGTCCCGGGACGTATCGACGAAGAGGCGGACCGCTTGGCGCTGCGGCTCGCGAGAATGCACCTTCTGGGTGCCGCCAACCACTCTGGACGGGCAGGCTGGAATATCAACGATACTGATGCGAATCTTCCTCTCGATACTATGCTGGCACGCGGCCTCGCTGATGGGAACCTTGATACATTTTTCGCGCTGATGCGCCCTGCCCACCAAGAGTACGCCGCACTGAGGTCGGCCTACCAAGTCGAACCTGACGTCCAGCACAAGCGGACGATCGCACGTAACATGGAGCGCTGGCGTTGGATGCCCCGTTCGCTAGGCAAGAATTACGTCCTCGTGAATATCGTCGGATACGAGGCAAGCCTATGGCGCGAAGCCAAGCTCGTCGATCACTGGCGCGTCATCATCGGTAAGCGGAGCACGCCCACTCCCGTGTTCGAGACCCAGATCGAAGGGGTTATTCTCAATCCGTGGTGGGATATTCCTGCCAGCATTGTTCGCGAGAGCGTAGGTGCACTTGTCAGACGCAACCCATCCCTAGCCCGTGCGCGCGGCTATGTCTGGAGCGGCGGGCGCTATCGCCAACGCCCAGGGCCGAACAATGCCCTCGGCCAGATGAAGCTGGTCATGCCCAACCGCTTCTCCGTCTTCATGCACGACACCCCGAACAAGCAATTGTTCGAGGAGGACGTGCGATCTTTCAGTCATGGCTGCATCCGCACCGATGATGCGATCGGCTATGCGGCGACGCTGTTGCAAGACATCAAGACCCGCGAAGAGATCGATGTCATTCTTGCCTCGGGGCAAACGACACAAATCGAGATTGGAAAACCGCTGCCCCTTTATGTGACCTATTTCACTGCGGTCAGCGACGGGTTAGGCCGCGTCAAACTGCTCGACGATCTTTACGACAGGGACCGGCGGATTGCCGTCCCAGCATCACTGGCAATTGTCGACAACTATGCAGCCGATGATGCGCTCTCGCTTCTCCGCGCCAGCTACGGAGAGTCAGCTGCCACACAGGATGCGAATCGCTCGATATCCGACATCGAGTGCTGAGTCAGCCTAGGCCATAAACGACTGTATCGCTCCAGACTCTGCGCAATACGGACCTATGCGTATGGGGCGGGATGGATAGGTGCCTAGACTGTCCTGATGGAACACGTGCGCGTGTCGGTCTTGGAGCCATGGCATGAAAAAAGAGGCGAAGTACGGACCACCGGCTCTGATCGGCCCCGACGACCTCGAACTTTTAATTCAGGCGCTTGTGCAGAGCGGCCGCCAAGTTATCGGCCCGGTCGTGCGCGACGACGCGATCGTCTACGATAAGATCAGAGGCGTAGACGATCTGCCCGCCGGATGGACCGATCGACAGGCTCCGGGACGCTACACGCTGGAGCATCGCGCGGATGCGGCTTTATTCGGTTATGCAGTGGGTCCGCATTCATGGAAGCGCTTTCTCCATCCCCCTGTGCAGACTGTCTGGTCGGCTACCCGCGGTGATGCCGGAGAAGCAATAGACTTTGCTTTCACGCCCGATCCCGCAAGGCCATACGCATTCATTGGCGTGCGTGCCTGCGAACTGCTTGCCATTGAGATTCAGGACAAGGTGCTACGCGACGGCCCGACCGCCGGCCGCGCCTATGCCGGACGTTGCGACAACGCCTTCATCGTCGCGGTCAACTGCAGCCAGCCCGCCGAGACGTGCTTTTGCGTTTCGATGGATGCCGGGCCCCGCGCAAAGACGGGCTTCGACCTAGCGCTCACCGAACTTGTCGATGATCACCGGCACGAATTTCTTGTCGAGATCGGAAGCAAGGCCGGTGCCGATCTTATGGCCAAAATACCGCACGAGGTAGCCAATCAAATCGCCCACAAGCAGGCCAATGCACTTTTGGAGCGAACATCAGCTGGCATGAGCCGTCGGATGGAGACCAAAGGGATTAAGGAGCTGCTCCAGCACAATCCCGAACACCCTCGATGGGACGATGTCGCCAATCGATGCCTGTCCTGCGGAAATTGCACGATGGTGTGTCCTACTTGCTTCTGCACCACCACCGAAGATACCAGCGATCTTGCAAATCACACCGCCGAACGCGTGCAGAAATGGGATTCCTGTTTTTCGCTCGATTTCTCATACATTCACAGCGGCAGCGTGCGAAATTCAACCCGTTCCCGCTATCGCCAATGGCTCACGCACAAACTGGCGCACTGGATCGACCAGTTTGGCACTTCAGGATGCGTTGGATGCGGGCGCTGCATGACATGGTGCCCGGTCGGCATCGACCTCACCGAGGAAGTAAACGCCATTCGCGCGGACACTGGCGTGCTCCAATGATCGCAGCCGTTAAAACGATGGACCAAATACTCGGGCAGCATCGGTTCTTCGCCGATTTCCCGTCCGACTTCGCCAAGCTGATCGGCGGGTGCGCACGCAATATTCATTTCAAGCCCGGTGAATATATGGCACGCGAAGAGGACCCCGCCGACACCTTTTTCATCCTTTCTAAAGGCAAGGTTGCGCTCGAAGTCGCAGTGCCGGGCAAGAGCCCAGTAGTCATAGCCACACTCGGGGCGCAGGATGTAGTCGGTGTCTCATGGCTGGTGGCACCATATTGCTGGCTGTTCGACGCTCGTGCAATCGAAGACTTGCGGGCCATCAGCATCGACGCGAAATGCCTCCGCGAAAAATGCGAGGCCGATCATGATCTCGGCTATGAGATGATGAAGCGCTTCTTGCCGCTTCTGACGCAGCGACTGCATGCGACGCGGATGCAGGTCCTCGATGTGTACGGAAAGTCCTGATGCAGGCTTCGCAATCCACCGAAGAAGACCCTCTTCTGCCGGCACCCTACCGCGTCGTGGAGAGGGTCCGGGAACTGGATGATGTGACGACTTTGCACCTTGAACCGCGAACGGGGAAGCGCACTTGCGTCAATCCCGGCCAATTCAACATGCTCTACGCTTTCGGCATCGGCGAAGTTGCGATCAGCATCAGCGCTGCAGGGGAAACCGAGCGCGGGCTTTTCCACACGATTCGCGACGTCGGCAAGGTGAGCCATGCGCTCTCGCACATGAAAGAGGGCGCCGAGGTGGGTCTTCGCGGACCATTCGGTAGCGGCTGGCCAATCGACGGGGCGGATGGACGCGACATCGTGATCGTAGCAGGTGGCGTTGGCCTTGCGCCGCTGCGCCCAGCCATTGAGGCGGTTCTCGCAAAGCGTGAGCAATATGGGCGGGTAACGATCCTGCTCGGTTTCCGGTCGCCCAAAGATATTCTGTTCCCCCAGCCTATCCATGACTGGCGCGAGCAACACGATGTCGAGCTGCATGTTACCGTTGATCATGCCGATGCGGACTGGCGAGGTCACGTCGGTGTCGTCCCGACCCTGATCCAGCGCACGAATTTTGATGCCAAAAACTGCCTCGCATTCGTCTGCGGGCCGGAGATCATGATGCGCTTCAGCGCGCAGGCACTGTTAGGCGAGGGCGTGAGCCCTGCCCGTATCCACCTGTCGATGGAGCGCAATATGAAGTGCGCGGTCGGCCATTGCGGTCGCTGTCAGTTCGGCCCACACTTCGTATGCAAGGACGGCCCGGTCTTCCCACTCGAGCGTATTACCTCGATCCTCTCGGTGCGGGAGGTCTGACGCGATGGCAAACTTCCTGCGCCTCGCCGTCTGGAAATTCGCCTCATGCGACGGCTGCCAATTGACGCTGCTCGATTGCGAGGACGAATTGCTGGCCTTGGCCGAGGCCGTCGATCTCGCCTATTTCCCCGAGGCCTCAAGCAAGATGGCGCAAGGCCCCTACGATCTCTCGCTGGTCGAAGGATCCATCACCACGGCTCACGATGCCCAGCGGATTCGCGATGTCCGGGCGCAGTCAAAGCATGTCGTTACAATCGGCGCCTGCGCCACTTCGGGGGGTATTCAGGCGCTGCGCAACTTCGCCGATGTCGGCGACTTCGTCGCGGCAGTCTATGCAAGACCTGATTATATCGACACGCTGGAAACTTCGACGCCAATCTCGGCCCATGTGACCGTCGATTTTGAGCTACAAGGATGTCCGGTCGACAAGCGGCAATTGCTCGAAGTGATCGGCGCCTTTCTTACCAATCGCAAACCGGTCATTCCAGAATACAGCGTATGTTTCGAATGTAAGCGGCGCGGCAATATCTGCGTGATGGTTAAGGGTGAGCCGTGCTTGGGGCCGGTCACTCATGCCGGGTGCGGTGCGATCTGCCCTGCCTATCGCCGCGCTTGCTATGGGTGTTTCGGGCCGATGGAGGCGCCCAACCTTCCCGCATTGAGTGAGGAGTGGCGCCAAATGGGTGCCGCCAAAGGTCAAATCCGCGATGTCCTGCGAACTTTTTACGGCTGGTCCGATCCGTTCCGCCGGGAGAGCAACGCACATGACAACTAGGACGATTAAGGTGGACTATCTCGCCCGTGTCGAGGGCGAAGGCGCGCTCGACCTGCATATCGAGAACGGCGAGGTCACGGCCGCAAACCTCAGGATATTCGAGCCACCTCGCTTCTTCGAAGCGTTCCTGCGCGGACGCAGCTACACCGAACTACCTGATATCGTTGCGCGCATTTGCGGCATTTGTCCTATCGCCTACCAGCTCGGTGCCATCCAAGCGGTCGAGGATGCGTTCGAGGTGACAGTCGATCCACAGGTTAGCGCACTGCGGAGACTGATCTATTGCGGGGAATGGATCCAGAGCCACGCGCTGCATGTCGTCATGCTCCACGCGCCCGATTTCCTCGGCTATCCCGACGCGATCCAGATGGCCGAGCAGCATCGTGAAGCCGTGCGCCGCGGTCTCGCGCTCAAGCAAGCCGGCAATGCTTTGATGTGTCTGCTCGGCGGGCGAGAAATCCACCCAGTCAGCCTGAGGGCTGGCGGCTTCCATCGCGTGCCGACCAAACGCGAGCTTGAGGTGCTGTGTGATGAGATGAAGCAGGCCCGCGACCTTGCCAAGGAACTCGTGATTTGGGTGTCCTCCTTTCCATTCCCTGCATTCGAACGCGACTACGAGTTCGTGGCACTTCGGCACGACCAAGATTATCCCATTACTGCAGGGCGGATCGTTTCGAGCGAGGGAATCGACATTGCCATTGGGGATTACGAGCATGAATTCGAGGAGCGGCAGGTTCCGCACTCGACCGCGCTGCAATCCAGTGTGAAACGTCGCGGCGCTTATCTCGTCGGCCCAATGGCGCGTTACGCGATTAATCATGATCGCCTTCCTCAGTCGGTACAGGAATTGGCAGACTCAGCCGGCATCGGCCCTATCTGCCGCAACCCGTTTCAGAGCATCGTGATCAGAGCGCTCGAAATTCTTCATGCATGCGACGAGGCAGTGCGGCTGATTGCTGCATATGAGGAACCCTCCCGGCCCTTCGCTCCGGTTGAACCGCGCGCCGCGGTGGGTTTCGGTTGCACCGAAGCTCCGCGCGGGATTTGCTGGCACCGCTATGAATTCGCTGAGGACGGAACCATCCGCAATGCCCGTATCGTTCCGCCAACCTCGCAGAACCAAAGCAGCGTAGAAGCAGATCTGAAAGCGGTTGCCGCTCTGCTCGTCGACAAAGCTGACAACGCCATTCGCACTCGCTGCGAGATGACCATCCGCAATTACGACCCGTGCATCTCCTGCGCGGCGCATTTCCTTAAGCTCACGGTGCACCGGCCATGAACGCGCCTCATTCGTTGCTGGTGCTGGCGATCGGCAATCCGGATCGAGGAGACGATGCCGCCGCTTGGGAAGTAGCTACAACGCTGGATGGGCTGCTGCCCGAAAGCACAGCACTCTTGCGGTCGAGCGGCGATTTTCTGTCGATGCTCGATCAGTGGCAGCAATTCGATGCCATGATCTGTATCGATGCCGCAGCGCCGCAGGGCAACCCGGGCAAAATTTCGCGCTTCGACATTGCAGCGGGTCCGCTGCCGACGAGCCTGGACGCCCTATCGAGCCACGCCTTCGGTCTTGGGCAATCAATAGCGCTGGCCAAGCGGCTGGGCTTCGCGCCCGCCCGGATTGTTGTTTACGCAATCGAGGGAGAGAATTTCGCAGTCGGCGAGCCTCTGTCTCAAGGCGTCGCAGCCGCTGTGATGCCCGCTAGCAAGGCAATCCTGTCGGAGGCAAAACGCTTATCGGAAGGGAAACTAGATGCATGAAACTGGAATCGTGAGAGGTCTCGTCCGCCATCTTGATGCGCTCGCGCAGGATGCTGGCGCGATTGCGATTGATCGGGTGCATGTATCGCTTGGGGCGCTCAGCCAGTTCTCACCGGCGCATTTTCGCGAGCACTTCGAGGAAGAAATCGAAGGCACGATAGCGCAAGGAGCACAGCTCGAGATCGAGGAAGCGAGCGACCCGGCAGACCCCGATGCGCTGCATGTGGTCATCCGCAGTGTCGACCTCGATATCCCGGACGATGCGAGCTGACCCCAGATGCTTCATCACCCTCGCCCCGACATACTTTCACCAATTTCCCGGCTTGCGCTGACCATCAGCGGCTGCGTTCAGGGTGTGGGATTCCGACCTTTCGTCTATCGATTGGCCAATGATGAAGGGCTTGCCGGATGGGTGCGCAACACGCTTGGCGGTGTAGCGATCGAAGTCGAAGGCGAATACCGCGCAATTGAACGCTTTGTCGCCCGCCTCAACGCCGAGGCGATCGCACCCGCAGTCATCGAGACGGTCGCGACCCGGGAGCTCGATCCACGGGGTGCAGCAGGCTTTCACTGCCTGGCTTCGGTAGCCGGAGACGAAGCTTGCGGACCGATCCTGCCGGACCTTGTAGTTTGCGATGCCTGCCAGGCCGAGATCTGTGACTCTGGCAATCGCCGGTATCGCTATCCCTTCACCAGCTGCATGCATTGCGGCCCGCGATACAGCATCATTGAGGGACTGCCGTACGATCGCGAGCGGACAGTAATGCGGCATTTCCCCATGTGTTCGACCTGCGCAAGTGAATACAGCGACCCAGACTCCCGCCGGTTTCATGCGGAGACCAACGCCTGCCCAAAATGCGGACCGCAGCTAGCACTTCTCGACATGGAAGGGTCTATCACGGACTCGCCTAGTGAAGCATTCGACAAGGCCGTTACCGCCATCCGGCAGGGCAGCATTGTCGCCATTAAAGGGCTCGGCGGCTTTCAATTGCTGGTTGATGCCCGTTGTGTCGAGGCGGTTGCGACGCTTCGCGCCCGCAAGCGCCGGCCGGCCAAGCCATTCGCGGTGATGGTGTCGGCGTTGGAGCATGTTCGGGAGATTGCAGAGGTAACGCGGGCCGAGGAGGCATTGCTTCGCTCGGCGGTCGGACCGATCGTCCTGATTAAGCGGCTGCGCCATGGGCAGGTCGACCTCGCTGAGAATATCGCACCCGAAAACCCTCTGATAGGGGTAATGCTGCCGACCACCCCACTCCACCATATATTGTTGCAGGCCCTTGGCTTTCCGATTGTCTGCACCAGCGGCAACGGGACCTCAGAACCTCTTGCAGCGGACGATGAAGAAGCGCTTGCCCGCCTTTCCGGTATCGCCGATCTGATCCTGACCCATGACCGCCCGATCCTGAATCGAGTGGACGATTCGATCGTGCGCGTGATCGATGGTGGGAATGCGATCCTGCGTTGCGCGCGCGGCCATGCACCAGTGGTGCTAAAAGGTAACGTAAAGAACCTACCGGTCGTAGCCTTGGGCGGTCACCTCAAGAACAGTCTGGCGCTTGGAGTTGGCGAAAAGATTGTTCTTGGGCCGCACATTGGCGACCTCGATAGCGCGGAAACACGTATTCTGTTTGATTGCTCTGTGGAACGGTTCGGAAACCTGCACGGCGTAAAGCCTTGCCGCATCGCCTATGACGGTCATTCAGGATACTACTCGACTGCGTTTGCCGAGGCCGCAGGCGGGCCCGCGCAGAAAGTCCAGCACCATCTGGCGCACGTCCTTGCTGCGATGGCCGAGCATGGGCTCACGGGTCCCGTCCTCGGGATGGCCTGGGACGGTAGCGGCGATGGCGGCGATGGGACCATTTGGGGGGGCGAATTCCTGCTTGTCGACGACAGCCGATGGCGCCGCATCGCACACATTCGCAATTTCCCGCTGCCCGGAGGGGACAGCGCGATACGCGAGCCGCGACGCGCCGCCATAGGCGCGCTGTCACAATGTTATGGTGATGCGCTCTGGAAACGTGAAGACATTCCGGCGGTCGCGTCCTTCTCACATTCCGAGCGCGCCATCCTGCGAACTGCAATGACACGCAAGATCAATGCACCGCTGACCTCAAGCATGGGTCGGCTGTTTGATATCGTCGCTTCGGTTCTCGGCTTGCGCCAAATAGTCAGCTTCGAGGGAGAGGCGGCGTTAGCGGTTGAGTTCGCGGCTGGTTGCTTGCGCAACCCTACTGCATTACCGGCGCCCATCTTGAGCCAAATGAACGGGTCCGAACAGATAGACTGGCGACCGATGCTGGAAACTCTCTGCGAGTCCGCGCTGCAGGGTGTCAGCACCGATGAACTTGCTGGAGGTTTTCACGTCTGGCTGAGTAAGGCAGCGTGTCTCGTCGCGCGGCGAGCCGGCATCAGCAAAGTTGTTTTGACCGGCGGATGCTTTCAGAACGCACTGCTTTGCGGGTTGGTCGCCAAGGACCTACGCGAAGCTGGCTTCGAGCCCTTCATGCACCGCAAAATCCCGTGCAACGACGGAGGGCTTGCTGTCGGCCAAGCCGCTTTCGCCGCATCTCCCCTGACGCAGGAGGAAGGCTGATGTGCCTCGCAATCCCCGGTGAAGTCTTAACTGTCAGCGGTGGCGATCCGTTGACGCGCGAGGGGAGCGTGGCCTTCGCTGGCGTGACGAAGCGCATTTCGCTTGCCTTGGTACCGGACGCGACCATCGGCGATTTCGTCATCGTCCATGCCGGGTTTGCGATTGCCAGACTCGACCTGGAAGAAGCGGCGCGCACGCTGGCCATGCTCGAAGCGATGCCGCCGGAGACTGGTTCGTGAGGTTCGTCGACGAATTCCGCGATCCCGATGGCGCGCGCAGCGTGGCGGAGGCAATCGCTGCGACTGTCACCCGTCCTTGGACGATTATGGAGATATGTGGCGGGCAGACACATGCGATCGTTCGCTACGGAATTGATCACATGCTCCCCGACACGATTTCACTGCTTCATGGGCCCGGATGCCCAGTCTGTGTCACTCCCGCTGGAATTATCGACGCCGCCTGCACCCTTGCGTCGCAACCGGAAGTGATCCTCTGCTCGTTCGGCGACATGCTGCGCGTCCCGGGGCATGAACAGAGTCTGCTAACAGCGCGCACCGGCGGAGCCGATGTGCGTATGGTCTATTCACCGCTCGACGCAGTGACGCTGGCTCGCGAGAACCCCACGCGCGAGATCGTGTTTCTCGCTATCGGCTTCGAGACGACCGCGCCCACCTCCGCGATGGCTGTCCTCCACGCCGAGCGGGATGGCCTCACCAATTTCTCGCTTCTTTCGAGCCATGTCTTGGTGCCGCCGGCAATGCGGCAATTGCTCGCTGATCCGACCAATAAGGTCCAAGGATTTCTCGCCGCAGGCCATGTGTGCGCCGTGTCCGGATATCGCGATTATCACGCGATCCCCCAGCGTTTCGGTATCCCGATTGTAGTAACGGGCTTTGAACCGCTGGATATTCTTCAGGGCATCCTGCTCTGCGTGCGGCAGCTGGAGGAAAATCGCGCCGACGTAGAAAACCAGTACCGGCGAGCCGTCCGCCATACCGGGAACCGGTACGCACAGGCGGCGGTGGAACAGGTATTTAAGGTACAGGGGCAAGCATGGCGCGGCATTGGTTGGATCGAAGACAGCGGCCTCGCCTTGCGATCCCGCTTCGCCCTGTTTGATGCGCTCAATCGTTTTACCGAGGTCCACGTATCACCCGAGCGTGAGACTGCTTGCATCAGCGGCGAAGTCCTGAGGGGTGTTTGCAAGCCTGATGACTGTCCGATGTTCGGCAATCTTTGCACGCTCGAGCACCCGCTGGGGGCCACCATGGTATCCTCCGAAGGCGCGTGCGCGGCTTATTATCGCTATCGCAGGGTATCGGGGGCCGCATGATGTCCCGACCCGGCAGCCATGGTTCCTGTCCGGTTCCGGTTCATTCCGCAGAGCGCATCGAGATCGGTCACGGAGGTGGCGGCAAGCTCACTCAGCGTTTGATCGACACGGTGTTCAGGCCCGCCTTCGCTGTCTCCGATGAGGATTTGACGTGCGATTCAGCCGCGATCGGCCGCTCGGAATTCGAGCTGGCTTTTACGACCGATGCCTATGTGGTGCAGCCCCTGTTCTTTCCCGGCGGCAATATTGGGTCGCTGGCGATCTTCGGCACCGTCAACGATCTAGCCATGAGCGGCGCTCGCGCGCTGGCAATAAGCGCGGCTTTCGTGATTGAAGAGGGCTTCGCCGTGACTGACCTGAACCGGATTGTCGAAACGATGAGAGATGCGGCTTCCCGAGCGGGCGTACGCATCGTCGCAGGCGACACCAAGGTCGTCGAGCGCGGCAAGGCCGACGGCGTCTACATTGCCACGTCGGGCATCGGCGAAATTGGCTCGCGCGCGCTGATCCGCCCGCAAGAAGTACGCGTCGGGGACGCTGTCATCGTTAGCGGGGATATCGGCCGCCATGGCATGGCGGTGATGGCCGCACGCGAAAGCCTCGGGTTCGAGCCCCCGATCGAAAGCGACTGCGCCCCGCTTTTCGGGCCTGTCTCGGCGCTCATCGATGGCGGCATCGAATTGCATTGCTTGCGCGATTGCACGCGCGGCGGGCTGGCGACTGCGCTGATCGAAATCGCGCGCTGCGCCGATGTTACGATCGCAATCGAGCAGACGAAGATCCCCGTTTCGGGTCCAGTGCGCGGTGCCTGCGAAATCCTCGGTATCGATCCGCTCTACGTAGCCAATGAAGGCCGGTTTACGGCAATCGTAGCTGGAGGTGATGCTGAGCGGGCCCTCTCCATTCTGCAACGACACGACGATGCCGCTGCGATCATCGGGATGGTGGGCGAACGGGATGGAAGCACAGATGCGAAGATAAGGACAATCGGCAGGACTCGTGCTCTTGACCTGCAAACCGGTGAACAACTGCCGCGCATCTGCTGAAGCACAAAGGGCGATCTCACTTCGGATTGGCGATATCGATGCGCTCGAGGTGCTCGGGCACACGCACGTCCCAACCCAGTTCATGTTCGATCCGGAAACGCAGCGCATCGGCGGCCTCAGGCTCTCCATGTGTCACATAGGTCATCCGGGGTGGGCGCGCCTTGCCCATCCAGCCAAGCAGTTCATCGGCATCAGCATGCCCAGACAGCCCTTCCAACTGGATGACCTCGGCGCGGATCGGTCGATCCTCTCCGAAAATCCTGAGAGTGCGCGCACCCTGCACCAGCGCCGCGCCGCGCGTACCGCCAGCCTGGAAGCCGGACAGAACAATGGCGTTTCTCGCATCATCACCAAAATTGATAACGTGATGTAGGATCCTCCCGCCGGACAACATGCCGCTCGCCGAGATGATGATCTTTGGCTCGGTATTTTCATTCAGCGCGATAGATTCTTCCACGCTTCGGACGCGTATCGCCAGCTCGAACATCGCTTTGCATTCCTCGCGGCTGATCCTGTGTTCATAGTGATGACGACTGTAAATCGCCGTCGCGTTCACACCCATCGGCGTGTTGAGATAGACCGGCACGTCAGGGATAGTGCCACTCGCCTTAAGCCGGGAGATCAGCAGCATAACGCCCTGAATGCGGCCGACGGCAAAGGCGGGGACGAGGATGGTTCCACCTCTCCCGATGACGCGATTGATGACGTCTGCCATTTCCGCTTCAGGATCGCTGTCGGGGTGCCTGCGATTGCCATATGTGGACTCGACGACAAGGATATCGGCACCCGCGAAGGGCGTGGCATCGCGAATGATCGGATCCTCGGCCCGCCCAAGGTCGCCGCTGAAATGGATCGTCCGCCCTCCGATCGTTAGCCGCACCGAGGCTGCACCAAGAAGATGGCCTGCTGGTACGAACCGTGCGGATATCTCATCCCCAAGATGAATTGCCTCGTCAAAAGGGGCAGGTTCGAACCGGTCGAGCGCGGTGACGGCATCCTCCACTGTATAAAGCGGCAATGGCTCGCGGTGCTTGGAATAGGCCTTGCGGCGGGCATAGCGAGCCTCTTCCTCCTGCAAGTGGCCGCTGTCCGGCAACAAGAGCTCGCATAGCTCCAGAGTCGACGGGGTAGCATGGATCGCACCGTGAAACCCGCGCTTGACCAGACCGGGCAAATATCCTGAGTGATCGATATGCGCATGAGTCAGGAGGACGTCTGAAATAGTTTCTGGCGGAACAGGGAACGGGTTCCAGTTCCGCAGCCGCAGTTGCTTGAAGCCTTGGAAAAGCCCGCAGTCGACCAGTATTCTTCGTTCCGCGACTTCAATCAAGTAGCGCGAACCCGTCACTGTCCCTGTCGCGCCGAGAAAGCTGAGCGATGGCGAGTCTGCAGGCTGCAATAGCGTCCCCTCCCTATTACTCCGCCCAACGCAATTGCTTCATTTAACCAAGCAGCACCGGACCGATTTGAATCCCTACCATCATTCTATCCCGCCTTGAGCCACCGTCGCAGCATGAACGATAGCTGTGCGATGCCCAACGATTCAGATTGGTTCTGAAACAGGTCACGCTATCGTCATCGCGGTCGAGTCAGGGGGGCAAAACCCGGAATTATACTTAGTTCTAGGGCATCCGCCATGGTTACAGCGCAACGGTTTTCTACTAAGGCAAAATAACGGGGAATTTATAGCAAGACGCTCCAGTAATCAGGGGGCGGCCGGTTATCAGCCAGCACTTCTCGAATCCGAAGCCAGCGCCGGATACGGCCTGCCGTTAACGCCCCAGGTTGGTTCGAACCTTGCGCTAGTTCGTGTGACGATATCACTTGCAAGAAAACAAGGCGGAGGGCGATTTATCGCAGGCGCGCCAAAATTATCGAGCGAGCATCGCCAGAGAGAAGGCGCGCACCAATAATAAACAAGGGCTAAGTCTGCGTCCTCTTGAAACCAAAATCGCGAACAAGATTACTGATCTACCGTATCTGAAATCTCTATAGCGGAGGACGAACTCGCCCCCCGACACGCGAACTATGACTTCAACGCGAACGTTAACCAGTAACCTCAAGGACCATATTGGTCGGTGTTTCTGCAGCTCGCCTGACATTGGCGAATCCAGCTTGCTCGAGCACTTCAGTCAAGCGCTTTTGTCCAGCCTGAGCGCCCAAGCCCAAACCCACCTCCTGTGCCAAAGAAGTTGGGGTGCAAATGGTCGTAGAAAATGCATAGTATATCTGGCCCAGCGCATGCATATTCTCGCTCATGGTGTCGCCGGCAAGCGGCTCAACAAGCATGAAAGTGCCCTTCGCGTTCAACGATTGCCGGATATGTGCTGCGGCCCCCACAGGATCGCCCATGTCGTGCAATGCATCAAATATGCAGGCTAGATCAAAGCCGCCGACTTCAAAATCCTGCGCCTTTGCAACTACGAATTCTACATTGCTGACCCCTTCCTTGCGGGCCTTTGCGCGCGCCTCATCAATCGATGGTGCGTGGAAATCTATCCCAATGATCGTTGAATGTGGAAAGGCCTTTGCCAACAGGATTGTCGAAGATCCATGACCGCATCCAATGTCAGCAACCTTTGCGCCGGCCTTGAGCTTGTCCTCCACCCCGTTGAGGGCAGGTATCCAACTATCGATGAGGTTCGCAGCATACCCAGGCCGGAAAAAGCGGTCTGTTCCGCAGAAGCAACAATCGCTGTGTTCGCCCCAAGGACGTCCCGAACCGGACTTGAACGTCTCGACCGCCTTATCCTGTGTCTCGAATTGTGAAACCACGGCTTGGAAGAAGCCCTGCATGCATGCAGGCTGCCCTTCTCGTGTGAAGATCAGCGCCTGCTCTGGAGTAAGCGAAAATCGCTCCTCAACAGGGTGGTAGGTAACATAGCCAGCGGCCGCATTCGAACCGAGCCATTGCAGAAGGTACTTGGCATTCAGCCCTGTTTTCTGACTCAGTTCGTCTGCGGTCAAAGCGCCTGCACCATCAAGCGCTTCATACACCCCAGCTTGATCGCCGATAAACGCCATCAAAAGGCTCAAGGAACCGGCAACATCGCCAATCACCTTACCCGCAAGTGCCTCTAACTTCGCTTGGTCAATATTCTCTACCATCTTCGCCAACTCCCCGTCAGCGACCCGACAGAGAGGTAGCACGCTTGCCGCGCATGAGACAGCGAATAACGAAAACGCAGCCGAGCGACCTGTAAAGAATAAGAAAAGTTGTTAGCGCAGGAAGGACTCGAGCCCAGACACGCGGATTGTGATTTGACACGAGCAACTAAGAGTAACTGAAAAACACTGCAGAGCGCTTAAGACGAAAGGCAATCACCTGAAATGGATCGATCCGACTGCCGTGTTCGATTCCGGATGAACCAATTGGCATTCCCGGCACTGCTATGCCAGCTAAGCCTTAGGGGCGCTCCTTGAGCAATTTAGCGATAGCTTCAGCAGGAACGTGACGCTCAATCAAATATCCTTCAATCGCGATTTTATGACAAAAACCTAGTTGTTCAGGAACACCAAGCCACTCTTTCACAGCCGACATATGGACAGCGTCTTCTGCAACTGCGGAAATTGGTAACCCACCTTCCAAATAGTCAAGCCATGCAAGGCAGCAACCGCAATTCGCATTTCTATTCCTTATATACGCGGCAGACTCAGCGGCTGGTGACACGCAACCAACGCCATGCGTGATGAGCCGACAATGCCTGCATCGCGCAGTTATTGAGATAGTTTGGTTATTCACCCTGCCAGCAAAGTTTCTGCGTACTCAAGGGAATTGAAGAGTAACTTGGATGGTCGGTAGGATGCTTCGAAAAAGGATGCCCAGCAAAAGTTTCACTGCGGCGTTCATTTCCGGAATTTGACTCTCGCTTCCAATTGATGCCAATAATGGATCGGGACTGAAAATTAAAAACAGGTCGCTCATTTCCGCAGATCAGGGTCGCTTCTGAACTGAGGATATTATTATGAAGAGCATCTTGAAGTTAATTTCCGTTGCAGCAGGAACAGCTTCGCTTGCATTGAGCACACCAGCATTGGCACAAATGCAGCCTTGGGCTGATTATACCCCTCAAGAGACTGTGGTTGAACTAACTTATGTCAAAGTGGATGAGGGACAACTCGGTTTTTACCTCGAGGGCCTCAAGGGGACTTGGGTTAAGGCCAATGAGATTGCCAAAGAGCTTGGTCAGATTACCGACTATGGAATATACGTCGTTCCGTTTGGCAGCAACGAAGTAAACTTGGTCCTGCGTGTTAATTACCCCAATATGGCCGAATTGGACCCCAGCAAAGCAAAGTATGATCAGTTCATGCAAGCTTGGGGCAATGCCAATATGGAAAGCAGCAATAAGACGGTCCGAGAACTCTATAACAACATCCGAGAAATCAAGGGGACTTATGTCCTTCGTGAAATCAAGATGAATTCTGACGATTAGAAACTCAATTTTGCGCGAGAGGGGCGGACTTTCCTTTGCCCCTCAGCGCTTTTGTGACAATCCTTAGCCGCCTAGCGTATACCGAATTTTCCAAAGGGTAGATTGACCAGCTTCCCTGAACCAGAATGCCGAAACAGCGCCGAATTCGCGTGCCTCATTCTGGTTAGAATAAACATTTGGTAGCGGAGGAGGGACTCGAACCCCCGACACGCGGATTATGATTCCAACGGGTAGGTAGTATTGCCTTTTGGCAGAGGCTCGGCTTCCCCCATAGTCCGATGGTCGATTGTCATTTTCTACCCACTCGACTGGGCCAGTGCTCGTGCAATATCAGCCTTTACTGTGGCGACATTTTTCTCATGAACGACGTCTGCAAAGGTGGTCGTATCTTGGTTGGTACTGTTGGGATACTGGCCAGCTACAAACGTTCTGATCGCCTGTTTCAAATCTTGCTCTTTTTCCGAGCATTGACGAACGGCCCAATTGATCTTTGGACGAATATTTTGATCATCACCGGCTAGCGCGGAAACAAAGTCTGGAGCGTTCGCTATAGTGCCAACTGCACAATCCCTCCAGACCTTCATTCGCTGCTGGAGTGCTCCTACATCTTCTTGCGAAGCTCCGTTTTCGCTTGCTTTGAAAAGAGCATGGGCAACTGAAAATTTAAGATTGGAATGGGCAAATCCAAATTGATAAGCTAAATATTGATCGGCAATCGTTGCGGCGATTATGAGATCAAAATCATCTGCACCCTTTTTCTTTGCCGCCTCCTCAAATTGTGACTGCGTGACGTCAGTCCAACTATCATACCAGCTTTGCCTTAATTCAGAACATGATCCAAGAATTGCCTCTAGCTTTTCAGCCAGAGGGCTCTCCACTGGAATTTGCTCCCCTGCTGCAGAATCTAAACACTGTATATAGGCGCTCTCAGCCCCAGTCAGCTTATCAATTTGCGCACGCTCCTGAGCCAAGACGCTCGCGGGTAGCAGCAATAGCATTGCCGCAATTTTAACAGAAAATGTGCTCAACATAACCTCCTCACTCCGGCATCGGCCGAAACGATAGCCAGTTTTACGCCTGAAAATCAAATGTTGCTTACATGCTGCTAGCCAATATCAATCAGCGGTCTGATATTTCGTATTCGGATGAGAATATGTGGTTGCCATTTGTAGCCAAGTGGTAGCGGAGGAGGGACTCGAACCCCCGACACGCGGATTATGATTCCGCTGCTCTAACCAGCTGAGCTACTCCGCCCCAATGGGCACCTCCGAGGAGGATGCACGGCGATTTGCCTGCGCAGGCGGCGCACTTAGGGCTAGCTCGCTTGCCGGTCAACAGCAAAAGAAGCGCGATTTAATTAGAATTTCACTTCGACGAACCGCGAAACTGGTATGTCCGCACAAATTCCCAGGGCCCGCCTCGATAAATATGCAAGGACAGGCCAGCAAAACGGAAGTCCCGTACCTCAAATAGTGGAGACAACTCGGCTTGGAGGAACTTGGATTCAGCAGGGCTGACTTTATTCTGAATTGTCACATGCAAACGAGGTCGATGTTCGTCCTGAGGCGTCAGCAAGCCATGGAAGCGGTCGGCAAGCTCTCGCCAGATATCGATCATCGTGGGGCTCGAAAGCCGTAGGGCCGTCCCTCGTCCCAATGGCATTATGCCCTCCAGACGGCCCGGTACCGGAGAATTGGCGGCTGCCATCGCCGAAAGCGCCGTCTTGATCTCTCCTTCGCAGGATGGTGGCAAAGCATGGAACAGGGTCACATGGGCCTTTAGGTAATTGCGCTCGGCAGGGAAGTGCGCCGTTCGTAGCGACGTAGCCCATTTGGCAAGATCAGCCGGCAATTCGGCTGTGATGATAAAGGGGGCATCTCGGCTTTGCGAATTCACCGTTCGCCGCGAGCCTCACGGATCGCATACCATTTGTCGACTGCGGCCTGATGTCCCGCATAATCTTTGTTGAAATCGTGCCCGCCAGTCCCGTCAGCAACCATGTATCGAGCATCGGTTTTCTCTGGATCGAGCACCGCAGCGATGGAATCGCGGCCAGGATTGGTAATCGGCCCTTTCGGCAATCCGATCATCGAATATGTATTGTAATCATTGATCGCAGCAATTTCAGATTTGCGGATCTGGCGCCCTAATGGCTTACCTCTGGTCATCGGATAAATGATCGTAGGGTCAGCCTGCAGCAGCATTCCATCCTTGACCCGGTTAGAATACAAACCAGCCACCATCCTCCTTTCGGAAGCGATGCCGGTTTCCTTCTCGACGATAGAGGCCAGAATTATGGCCTCCTCGATCGACTCGACTGCAATGTCCGGTTTACGTTTTGGCCATGCTTCAGCCAAATAATTACGCATCGCGACCTGCATTCGTGCCAACAATTTTGTCCGGCTCTCGCCTCGTTCGAAATCGTAGGTGTCAGGCAATACAGAACCCTCGACCGGCACAGGTATCTCCCCGGTCAGCAGCGGCTCTGCCATCAGCCTTTCGTAGACTAGTATCGAGGGCATTCCTTCAGGGATGGTCACAAAACGTCTGATAACATCGCCCGATTGGAAGGCATGCAGAATCTCGGACGGGCTCATTCCCGCAGTCAAACTAAATTCGCCAGCTTGGATAGGAGCGTCACCGCCCAATAGTTTCGCGCGCAGAAGAAACCCATCAGAAGAATCAATAATTTTCTTTTCTTCCAGATCCCTAGCAACTGAAGTTAATGTCGAACCTGAGGTAACGACGAAAGGCGTGTCGTCACTGATATTCGCCGAGCCATACCATCCGCTCGCGAACCAGCCGACGGTGCCCAGCGCGAGCACAAGCAACAGCGTTGCAGCAATCTGGCCCGCCTTTAACTTCATCAGTCAGCCTTCTTCATCACCAGGCTTGCATTGGTCCCCCCAAACCCGAAACTGTTGTTGAGAACCGCGCGGATTTCGCGTTTCTTCGCAACATGCGGCACCAGATCGACACCTTCCGTACCTTCATCGGGATTGTCGAGATTGAGCGTTGGAGGAGCAATTTGATCGCGCAACGCCAGAATGCAGAATATCGCCTCGACCGCTCCAGCACCACCGAGCAAATGCCCGATGGCAGATTTGGTCGAGCTCATCGATACATTAGAAATTTCATCGCCAAACAATCGCTTAACCGAACCAAGCTCGATTGTATCTGCCATGGTCGAGGTTCCGTGGGCATTGATGTAATCGATATCTGCGGGCGTCATTCCCGCTTTCTTCAAGGCCATTTCCATCGACCGGTATGCGCCCGAACCTTCTGGATGAGGCGCAGTGACATGATAGGCATCGCCTGACAGGCCATATCCGACCACCTCGGCGTAGATATTCGCGCCGCGCGCCTTGGCGTGCTCGTATTCTTCCAGCACGACCACACCAGCGCCCTCGCCCATAACAAAGCCGTCTCGGTCCCTGTCATAGGGCCGGCTTGCTTGTTCAGGACGGTCGTTGAATGACATGTTGAGTGCCCGCGCCTGCGCGAAACCAGCAATTCCAATTGGGCAAATCGTTGCCTCTGCGCCGCCAGCGAGCATAATGTCCGCATCATCATCTCGGATCATCCGCGCTGCATCTCCGATGGAATGCGCGCCCGTAGAACATGCTGTCACCACCGCGTGGTTTGGCCCCATCAGGCCGTATTTGATCGAAACTTGACCCGAAATAAGATTGATCAGGCGTCCGTGCACGAAGTGAGGGCTGACCCGGCCAGGGCCGCGCTCGTGCAAAACAAGCGATTCGCTTTCGATTCCGGGAAGACCGCCTATGCCTGAGCCAATCGAGCAACCAGCGCGAAACCTTGTGGCTTCATCCATATCCTCAAGACCTGCATCTTCCAGCGCCTGTCCAGCCGCATCAATCCCAAACACAATGAATGGATCGACCTGGCGCTGGACCTTGTGATCTACTCGCCTGTCAGGATCGAATCCATATTCATGATCCTTTGGCTTCACCTCGCACGCGATTGTGCATTTCTGGTTTGAAGCATCAAAATGGGTAATCGGCCCTGCGCCGCTCTTGCTGGCAAGGATATTTGCCCAAGTGGTTTCGACATCTGCCCCCAGCGGGGTGACAAGACCAAGTCCGGTTACGACAACACGACGCATTCTCTTCTCCAAAAAACAACAGGCCCGGCCCAGCGAAGGGTCGGGCCTGTCTATTTCCCGCCAGCCGCCCTGCTGGACAGGCCATCAAGCGAGCTCAGCGGGATCGGCTATCAGCCCTTATGCTCTTCGATATATTTCGTAGCATCGCCAACGGTTGCGATCTTTTCGGCCGCATCATCAGGGATTTCTACGCCGAATTCTTCTTCAAACGCCATAACCAACTCAACAATGTCGAGGCTATCTGCGCCCAGATCATCAATGAAGCTTGCTTCCTGATTGACCTTGTCGGCTTCTACACCAAGATGCTCAACAACAATCTTCTGCACGCGTTCAGCAGTATCGCTCATATTTTCCCTCTCAAAATTCGGGGTTAAAAACTTCGCTTTCGCCCTAATGAACGGCGGCGGCGCTGGCAAGGCCTTCGAGGCTAAATGAATGCTCTTCGGCTTTTTTTCAAGGCCAATGAAACCTTCCACCGAACCGGAAAGGTGCGCTGCCCTCAGCTTCTTACCTCTTCATTCCGCCGGACAAAGCGCTGCGCTGCCCTTTGGGCGCGGAAGCTTTTCTGGGAACCCATTACATCACTCAGTCATTATCTGACCGTAACTCAATAATTACAAATGATAAAATTATGACCAACCAGCAAATGACCCTCAAGAGCCTTGCCGACACGACTTTTGATTCGGTCAAAGGCTATCGCCAAGCTTCAGAGAAGGCTATTTCGCCGAAGCTTAAGCAGACACTCGCACAATGTGCTGACAAGCGTGAGGCGACTTTGGCCTCACTAAACTCCGAACTCGGTCGCATCGGATGTGATCAGGCTGACGGTACAGTGGCAGGATCCGCTCATCAGATGTGGGCCGAAATCACAGGCCTGTTCGAGAACGGCGATGAAAACGCTGTCGAGCGTGTAGAAGAAGGCGAAGATTACATCGCTGAAAAGTTCGAGACCGTCCTCAAGAACTGCGACTTCGATGCCCAAAGCAAGCAAATTGTGCAGTCAGCTTTTGCCGAAATCCAAGCTGGAGAGCGACTCTCCAACCAGCTTGAAGAGCAATACGACTAAGACTTATTCATGCTCTTAGAGAATGGGGTGCAAGGCTTTCGCCTTGGCACCCCATTTTCTTGTCAACTAGAAGCAGGCTTAGTTGGCTCAACCACACGAATATGCACATCGCGCAATTGCTGATTGCTGACCGCGCTTGGCGCGCCCATCATAAGATCCTGTGCCTTCTGGTTAAGCGGGAATGCGATGACTTCGCGAATGTTCGGCTCATCGGCCAGCAGCATTACGATCCGGTCGATGCCCGGTGCGCTGCCACCATGCGGGGGGGCACCCAGCTTGAAGGCTTCAATCATGCCGCCGAATTCCTTGTCGACGGTTGCATTGTCGTACCCGGCGACTTCGAACGCCTTATACATGATCTCCGGCTTGTGGTTACGGATCGCGCCCGAGCTGAGTTCATAGCCGTTGCAGACGATGTCATATTGCCATGCGAGGATGTCGAGCGGGTCCTGCGTTTCCAGAGCTTCCATTTCACCTTGCGGCATAGAAAACGGGTTGTGACTGAAATCGATCTTCTTGTTCTCTTCATCATATTCGAACATCGGGAAATCGACGATCCAGCAGAATTTAAAGCAGCCCTCTTCGATCAGGCTCAGTTCCTCGGCGCAGCGCGTACGTGCGGCACCAGCCAGCTTTGCCGCTTCTTTCTCTTTACCCGCAGCAAAGAACAATCCGTCATCATCGCCAAGCCCAAGCTCATCATAAAGCTTCGCCATAAGCTCCGGACCGTGGTTCTTGGCGATTGGGCCACCGAATTCTCCGGCCTTGCGCGTGACATAGCCCAGGCCAGCAAAGCCTTCGCCGCGAGCCCAATTGTTCATATCATCGAAGAACTTCCTGCTCTTCTCATTGGTCTTAGGCGCGGGAACAACGCGGACCACCCCGCCCCCGCCAACAATCTTTTCAAACAGCCCAAAGCCAGATTTCTCGAAGTGGCTGGTTACGTCAGTGATTATAAGCGGGTTGCGCAGATCGGGTTTATCGCTGCCATATTTCAGAATCGCTTCCTTGTAAGGGATGCGCGGGAATTCACCTGCAGGAGTAACTGTTTTACCGTCGGCAAACTCTTCAAACACGCCTGCCAGAACAGGCTCCAGAGCCTGGAACACATCCTCTTGAGTCACAAAGCTCATCTCAAGGTCAAGCTGATAGAATTCAGGACTACGGTCCGAACGCAAATCTTCATCGCGGAAACAAGGCGCGATTTGGAAATACCGGTCGAAACCGGCAACCATCAGCAATTGCTTGAACATCTGCGGCGCTTGCGGAAGCGCATAAAAGCTGCCGGGGTGCAGACGGCTCGGGACCAGATAGTCGCGCGCGCCCTCTGGGCTTGAAGCGCCCAAAATTGGCGTCTGGAATTCGGTGAAACCCTGCGCTGTCATACGACCGCGTAGCGATGTGATTACTTGATTGCGCAACATGATATTGCTGTGAACCCGCTCGCGCCGCAAATCGATAAACCGGTATTTGAGGCGGATTTCCTCGGGGTATTCCTGCTCTCCAGCGACAGGCAGTGGAAGCTCATTGGCTTTCGACTGAATTGTTACCGACCGCGCAAACACTTCAATCTCGCCAGTTGGCAAATTCGAATTGGATGTCCCTTCTGCCCGTGCCTTCACTTCGCCATCAATCGTCACGACGCTCTCAACGCGCAGGCCATCGAGGATCGGCAATGCGGGCGAATCTTCGTCCGCAACGATCTGGGTCAGGCCATAATGGTCGCGCAAATCGACGAACAAAACGCCGCCATGGTCGCGTTTGCGGTGAATCCAGCCCGAAAGTCGGACGGTTTCACCAACATTTGCCTTCGTAAGGGCTGCGCAGTTGTGGGTACGATAGGCGTGCATCTAATATCTTTCCAATTTCGCCGTTATGGCGCTAGAGGCGCAACTGCGCTCTCGCTCTAAGCTATGGGCGGGCTAACAGGGGAACCGCGGTGTTTTGTCAAGGTGACAGAATGCCGGTTGCGGGTCCCGAGTGGCGGTACTCCGCCCGCATATAGAACGGTACGCATGAAAATACATGATTTGATTACCACAACTGAAGCGCTTGATGATTTGGTAGAGCGCCTTGCTAAATCCGATTTTGTCACAATTGACACGGAATTCATGCGCGAGAACACCTATTGGCCGGAATTGTGTCTGGTGCAGATCGCCAATGACGAAGAAGCTGCTGCAATCGACCCCATGGCATCCGGTATCGATATGACCAGCCTGTTGGACTTGATGTGCAACAATGAGGACGTACTGAAGATATTCCACGCTGGCGGTCAGGATGTGGAAATTATCTACAACCTCACCGGAAAAACACCCCAACCGATCTTCGACACCCAAATTGCGATGATGGCAATCAGCCAAAGCGAACAGATTGGGTACGCAAATCTCTGCGAGAGCTGGCTTGGCATCACCGTGGATAAGGGCGCACGCTTCACAGATTGGGGCCGCCGCCCGTTAACCGACCGGCAGATTGAATATGCGATTGGAGATGTGACGCATCTGTCCGAAATTTTTCCGATGATGCTGAAAAAACTGATTAAAACTGGCCGTGGCGGCTGGTTGAATGCGGAAATGGAAAAACTCGCCGATCCGGATAATTATCGCAACGATCCGAGCAAGTCCTGGATGCGAATTCGCTCTGCCGGCCGCAATCCGCAAGTGCTGGGCAGATTAAAAGCGCTGGCCGCATGGCGCGAGGAAGAGGCACAGCACAAAGATATTCCGCGCGGCAGGATCATGCGCGATGAAACACTCGCAGACGTCGCCAGCCATCCGCCCAAGAAGCAAGCTGATCTCGCCAAAGTGCGCGGCCTGTCGAACGCTTGGCGCGAAAACGATATTGGCAAGCGGATGATGAAAGTTCTCGAGGACGCAGCCCCGTTACCTCACAACGAGATGCCAACCAAAAGCAAACGTGGCGCACCGCTTGGAAAAGAAGGTGCTCTGGTGGCGGATTTACTCAAACTACTGCTCAAAATTCGATCACGAGAGATTGACGTTGCAAGCCGTTTGCTGACCAAGTCGGACGAGCTGGAAGCGCTCGCATCGGGCATTCGCGATCTGCCAATCTTGCAGGGTTGGCGCTACGATGTGTTCGGCAAGGACGCACTCGAATTAGTGGAGGGAAAAACCGGTTTCGCAGTTAAACGCGGCAAGTTGGTGATGAGTCATGTCGACGATATGCATGTCGAAGAGCCTATCGAGCAAACTGATGGCGATCCCGACACTGATTCGTCCCAAGCAGAAGAAGCCGCTGCCTAGTGAGCACATATCTCCCTACGATAAAGCAGCTTCAATATTTGGTCGCCCTACATGAAAGTGGGCATTTCGGGCGCGCAGCTGAGGCAAGCTTTGTTTCGCAGTCGACGCTGTCTGCGGGTATCCGCGAATTGGAAACTTTGCTCGGAGTTACGCTTGTTGAGCGCAGCCGCAGAGTGGTTCGCTTCACGCCCTTGGGCGAGCAAGTGGTGGCCAAGGCGCATCGGTTGCTGCGCGAAGCTGAAGAGCTCAGTGAGCTGGTTCAGGCATCGGGCAAACCGCTATCAGGAGAGCTTCGGATGAGCGTGATACCCACTATCGCGCCATTCCTGCTCCCCAAAATGCTACCCCGTTTGCGCAAAGAACGCCCTTCGCTAAAACTGTTCCTTCGGGAAGAAACCAGCGCAGACGCGATGGAATCGCTTCAACACGGTCGAGCCGATTGCGTGTTGCTCGCGCTCCCCTTTCCCACGGGTGAAATCGAATTTGAGCATATAGCAGATGATCGCCTTTTCGTGGCCTTTCCGAAAGATGAGCCGCGCGATCCACCCGAGTCGATTCCGGCTTCCATGATTGATGAAGGGCATTTGCTGCTGTTGGAAGATGGCCACTGCCTGAAAGAACACGCTCTCGCCGCATGCAATCGCGCTGACCTTAACGCTAGCGCGACGATGATTGGAACAAGTCTGCACACGCTTGTCCAGATGGTCGACAATGGTCTCGGCATGACCATGCTTCCCCAAATGGCGATCGACGCCGGAATACTGAAAGGCACCGAAGTGATTGCAAGGCCGCTCAAGGAGAAGAATGCCAGCCGCGAGATCGTTCTGGTATGGCGCAAGAATTCACCGAGATCGGAAGAATTCAGGCTGCTGGCAGAGGAGCTAAAGGCGGGTTAGGCTAATGGCGGTTAGTGACAATTGAACCCGCGATATACTTTGCATTCATAATTTGTTGGTAATTTTGCTGATAGTATAAACTATATATCGTCAACCGAAAATCGGAAACGGGCTATGCGTTCATACAATCGTTTTACAACGGACCTAGAAATTGACTGCGTCATCGGGCGTAAACGGCACAAGGTTGCACTGTATAACCTTTCTAGCGGTGGCTGCATGATCGAGACTCCAACGAAAGACGCCGTACAGGATGCTGAAGTCAAAATCGTTCTAACCGGTAAAGCGATCATGCCGGGCAAAATTGCTTGGCGCGTCGGCAAGAATGCCGGGGTAAAATTCGATCTCCCGCTACACCAGAAGGTCGTCGAGCATTTTGGTTACACAACTGGTGAAGATTTTGACCGCGATGATCCGCGTGACCGCTTCGGAATTCCGATAGTTGAAAGCCTGCCTGTGGCAGTTGGATTGATTGAGTAGATAGAGCCGCCGAAGGCGAAAGCGGCCACAATTTGGCCGGCTCAATCCATGTGCTTGAGGCCGACTCTCAAATAATCCCAGCCTGTAATAAGCGTCAGAATCGCTGCTGCCCAAAGACTGACCAGCCCAACCGTATGAATCCATTGATCTATCAGTGGTGGGCATTGCGCAGCGTCGATACTGCATGGCGGCCCTTCCACGGCACCACCTAAAATCAGTGCACCGAGCGCGACCAATTGTAAGGTTGTTTTCCATTTCGCAAGTTTGGTCACTGGCACTGACACTTGCAGTCCAGCCAGAAACTCACGAAGGCCCGATACTGCGATTTCGCGCATCAGGATGATCAATCCGGCAATAACATGCAAATCGCCGACATAGGGGCCACGAAGATACCCTTGAGCAGTCAGCACAAGAATTACCGACGCGACCATGATCTTATCCGCAATCGGGTCCAGAAAAATACCCAGCTTTGAAACCGCGCCGCTCGACCTGGCAAGATAGCCATCGAAATAATCGGTAATTGCCATCAACCCATATAAGATAACCGCAAGGCCATATCCCAATCGCCATTCCGGCCACCACAAAAGCGCCGCAAGCAGCGGAACCGCCACAATACGCGACAGTGTTAGAATGTTTGGCAAAGTCATCATCAGCCGCGCATTACCCTAGTAAGCGCAAAGGCAAAAGCACCTGAATGCGATTGTGCACCCCCTTTATCCTTGTCCAAACTCTGCAAACGGCTAGACCACCCGCCAAGGGATTGGTTTCAGACGGGGATTCATGACAACCACTACACACCTTTTGAACAGAAGGCGTTTTCTGCCGCTGTTTATCACCCAGCTTTTCAATGCGTTTAATGACAATCTCTACAAGAACGCGATGGTCCTGTTCGTAGTGTATCAGGTATATAACTCGCCAAGCTCCGAAGGAACATTCGCGTCGGTCGCCTCGGGTTTGTTTATTTTGCCGTTCTTTTTACTGTCAGCATTGGCCGGGCAACTCGCCGATATGCGAGATAAGGCGGCGATTATCCGAACTGTAAAAGCGTGCGAAATCATCTTAATGCTGATTGGCGCGGTAGGGCTTTATCTGGCGTGGACAGGCTTTTTAGTCGAGGAAATTGCTATACCGCTTATGTTGCTGGCCTTGCTCCTAACCGGCGTCCAATCGACATTTTTGGGGCCTATAAAATACGCGATTTTACCCCAGCATTTGAAGAAAGAAGAAGTGCTGGCTGGCACCGGATTGGTAGAAGCCGGCACCTATATCGCGATCCTTGCCGGAACCATCCTGGCCGGCTGGATCGACGTGCAATATGCAATGGTCGCGGTCGTTTTGACAGCAATCGCAGGCTATTTCGTCAGCCGCCAAGTGCCAGATGCGCCGCCCCAAGGGCTGATCAAGGAGAAGCTCGACTGGAATATTTTCCGAGCTTCCAAAAACCTGATTCAAGAAACAATGCATAACCGCGAGGTTTTCTACGCGATTATGGCTATCAGCTTTTTCTGGACGATTGGCGCTGTGCTATTCATCCAGTTCATCCCGCTCGCAAAAAATGTCATCATGGCAGAACCCGCAGTTGCAAGCCTGTTCTTGGTCATTTTCTCGGTTGGGGTGGCAATCGGCTCAATTTCGATCAACATGCTGCTGAAGGGCAAGGTTTCAGCCAAGTATTCGCCGGTCTCGGTCCTTGCTATGGGGCTTTTTGTCGTAGCATTTTATTTTGTCACTCGGCTTTGGGCCGCTGATCAACCGACCGAGCTGCTCGGGGTTTGGGAATTTATCGCTTGGCCAATGGCAGCATTTCTGTTGCTCTGTTTGCTAGGGATTGCGGTTGCCGGGGGCATGTTCGTGGTTCCGCTTTACGCATTTTTGACGACCCGTGTCGCACCAGAGCAGGCCGCGCGGACAATCGCGGCCAACAATATTGTTAATTCGGGTGCAATGGTGGCCGGCTCGCTCGCAGCCATGCTGCTCAACGTGATCGGGATATCCATCCCTGAACAACTGCTCCTGAGTGCCGGAATGTGCCTGATATCCGCATGGTTAGGCCACCGGCTTTACAAGGCGGAGATTGCGGCGGCGTCAAAGGATTCGCCGACAAGCGGCAACCAATCCGAAGCCAGCTTTAACTGATGAAGATGGTCACCGCGATGAAGCATCCCAGATAGGCTGCAAAAAACCCGCGAATATCATTGCGTGTCAATCTCAGTTGGGGGCGTGCTCGAAGTGGAGGTGCCCCCGACCGTAAATGAGGCGGCAACGACGCAAGGAACGGGTGGCCCGCTTGCTCATCGGTAAGGACTAATGATCTTCTCATGCCCGAAGCGTTAACTGATCACTAACCATTATGCGCGCCGACAATCAGGGGCGTCACAGGATGGGACATTAAGCTTGTTATTCCACACGGCAGAGCAAACGCCCGCATCCGGCTGTTCAGGGCTGCTCGATTAAGCGCCAGCGATTTCCATAATATGATCCCATTCTGATGGGCGCACTTCACTGACAGACAAACGCATAAGCTTAACGACCTCCATTTCGGCCAGAGCGGGATCTGCCTTGATTTGCTTTAGCGAGACCGGGTTGGGAAGTTTGTATTTGGGGATCAGCCTAACCGCTGCCCATTTCCCCTCGGGGTCGGTCGGGTCTGTGATTCCTGCAACGCTGACTTCAGCGATACCGACGATTTCCAACCCGATGTTCGAATGGTAGAAAAATATCTGATCACCCACTTCCATAGCTGCAAGATTGTTCTTCGCACGGTGATTACGAACACCGCTCCAAATCCCTTCCTGGTCTTTGACCAGATCGTCCCAGCTATATTCGCAAGGCTCAGACTTCATCAGCCAGTATCTAGCCATTCAGGTGCTCCGTTCGATAATTGTGCTGCTCAAGCCATCTAACTGCCTAAGCAGGTGGATACTACTTTGCGCCACGGACAAATTAACCACTTCTTTAATTTAAGCGTGCGATTAGCACCGCGAGTAGAACTATTCCGGGGACGTTAGCGGGAGCTTTCCTGCTCGCAAGATGTCAAAGACGAGCTATCCAGCTGGCGAAAGCCACAAACGAGTCCATCGTGACCTTATCGCACTTGGTATAGCTATAGCTGCGATCATCATGTTTGTTGGCACTGGCAGCACGGTCCTTCCAAAAATCGCACGCAGCTGGATACATGGTACAGCTGGGCCAGACCACCTCCTCACCAATGCACTGCTACTCAATATCGCGCTGATAATCTTCGGGATGCGCCGTTACCGCCAGCTGATTTCCGAAATTGCCGAGCGCCGCAAGGCCGAAGAAAGCGCCAAAATTCTTGCAGAGACCGATGCACTGACAGGCTGCCTAAACAGGCGCAGCATTGGGTCAGCTACTGACAGACTTATTGCCGGTGCCGCTGCTGGCAAAGATGCCGTTGCCTTCCTGATGATTGACCTCGATAATTTCAAGCAGGTTAATGACCTTTACGGTCACACAGTCGGCGATGCAGTTCTGAAGCTTACCACTCAGCGAATTCAGGTAATTATGCCGCCTGATGCCTTGATTGCTCGCTTGGGCGGTGATGAATTCGCCTGCGTCATTCCATATTCAAGCCAGAACCCCGATACAATCGACACGCTGGTTTCAAGGATGATAGCTGCGGTTAGTAAGCCTGAGACTATCAAGGGCTATCCTGTTGAGAATACCATGTCGCTTGGCATCGCGAATAATCTTGCGCAGGATTCCAGCGCGGACAGCTTCGTCAATGCCGATACGCTGATGCACCGTGCTGACATCGCGATGTATCATGCCAAGAAGCAGGGCAAGAATCGTTATTTTTGGTTCGAAGCATCAATGGAAAGCGAATTGCGTTTTCGCAATGAGCTGGAACAAGGTATCCGCAGAGGCATCCAAAAAAGTGAATTCGTGCCCTATTACGAACAGCAAATTGACTTGGACAGCGGTACGTTGGTCGGGTTCGAAATGCTGGCTCGGTGGAATTCGCCTGATCTGGGATTGGTCAATCCAACTATCTTCATCCCAATCGCCGAAGAGATTGGCGCAATTTCGATTCTATCCGAGCAATTAATTGAGCAAGCGCTAATCGACGCGAAACAATGGAATCCGAAACTCACCTTATCGGTCAATATTTCGCCGGTCCAACTGCGCGACCCGTGGTTCTCACAAAAATTGCTCAAGTTACTGGTCAAACACAATTTCCCACCACAGAGGTTGGAGATTGAGATCACTGAAAGCTGCCTTCACGAAAACCTTGCCGTGGTGAAAACAATGATCACCAGCCTTAAAAACCAAGGCATCCAGATCAGCCTCGACGATTTTGGAACTGGCTATTCAAGCCTTACCCAATTGCGTGCCCTTCCCTTTGACAGGTTGAAAATTGATCGCAGTTTTGTGGGTGAACTCAATGATGAAGAAGCAAGCGAGAAAATCGTCAATGCAATAATTTCATTGGGTCACGGACTTGATTTGCCGATCACAGCAGAAGGGATCGAAGACACAAAAATTCTTGAAGCCCTGCGCGGTCGCGGGAAAATGAAGGGCCAAGGATATCTTTATGGCCGGCCTGAACCCGCCGAAAGGGTACTTATTCGCTTGAGAGATCTCAATATGCTATCCGTAAACCCTGGAACAGACGAGCCAGCAGCCACGGACAAGGACAAGGAACAGGTTTCTGAACGCCGTCGCAATTCCGCTTAGGTAATACATTGCCGTAGGACTGGACGCAGACGGGCTCGATGCATAGATGCGCAGTATAATGCGCGTACCCTTCATCAAGATGCACGGCCTAGGCAACGACTTCATCATGCTTGATGCACGGGTGGATGCGGTGCCTTCGATTGACAAGCAGATCGCTTCAGCGCTCGCGGACCGTAATACGGGAATTGGGTGCGATCAGTTGATCCTCCTTGAAAAATCCCAATTGGCCGATTTCAAGATGCGCATCTACAATTCTGATGGCGGCGAAGTTGAGGCATGCGGCAATGCTTCACGCGCTGTGGCACTGCTGCATGGCTCTGCCGCTTCGGTTGAAACCAATGGAGGCTTAATCACGGTCACTCCAACAGATAATGGTGCGCGTGTCGATATGGGCGTTCCTTCATTCGACTGGCAGTCAATTCCGCTTGAGTATGCGATGGACACCGCAAATCTGCCGCTTTCGTGGGAGGAATTGACCAATCCTATTGCGGTCAATGTTGGTAATCCGCACATTATCTTCTTTGTTGACGACTCCGAGACAATCGGACTCGACCGGCTGGGCCCTCTGATAGAAAATGACCCTTTGTTTCCCGAAGGTATAAATGTGAATGTCGCTGATGTCCGAAACGGCGCCATCAACCTGCGCGTTTGGGAGCGAGGCGTCGGCTTGACCAAAGCCTGCGGTACAGGGGCCTGCGCCACCGCGGTCGCTGCAATTAAAGGGGGATTGGTGACCTCCCCTGTTAAAGTCCATTTGCCGGGGGGAACGCTGGACATCCAATGGGCTGATGGGCAGCCAATTATCATGGAGGGACCAGCCACCGAATCCTTCCGCGGGACATTCGAATGGGACGATTTCGCATGACCGCCTCAAACGGCGCGGAAGTCATCACACTTGGATGCCGCCTAAACATTTCAGAAAGTGAGCAGATCAAGTCGATGCTGGCCGAGGATGACAACATTGTTGTCATCAACAGCTGTGCAGTAACGTCAGAAGCTGTCCGCCAAACCCGTCAAGCCATTCGCAAAGCGCGCCGGGCAAGGCCAGACGCTCGGTTGTTAGTTACCGGCTGTGCCGCAGACATCGAACGCGACCAACTTGGTACAATGCCCGAGGTAGACGGATTAATCGCAAACACGGCCAAGCTAGATCCTCGAGCATGGAACATTCCTGCGGGGCCGAATCCGGTTGTGGCCAGCCGAACGCGAGCTTTCATCACGGTACAAAACGGCTGCGACCATGCCTGCACTTTCTGCGTCATTCCTCAAGGCCGAGGCAAGAGCCGGTCGACGACGATCACGCAAATATTAGAGCAAGTTGGCAAGCATCTGGAGCATGGAGCGCCGGAAATCGTGCTCACAGGCGTCGATGTCACCTCGTGGGGGCACGACTTGCCCAATACACCCACGCTTGGGTCGATGGTAGCCGCCGTATTGAACAATTTTCCTGAATTGCAGCGTCTGCGCATGTCATCGCTTGACGGAATAGAAATCGACCCTTTGCTCGAGGATTTGCTTGCCAACGAGCAACGACTAATGCCGCATTTGCATTTATCGCTGCAGCATGGGCACGACATGATCCTGAAGCGGATGAAGCGCCGCCACTTGCGTCATGATGCGGTCGCTCTGGTTCAGCGCCTGAAGGCCAAGCGACCCGATATCGCGATTGGCGCGGACCTGATTGCCGGTTTTCCGACCGAAGACGATGCGATGCATCACGCTAACCGCTCGATTATCGGCGAGTTGGACATCGTCCATGGCCATATTTTCCCATACTCCCCTCGCCCCAACACGCCCGCTGCACGGATGCCGCAGATAGACCGTTCGATCATTAAGGCTCGCGCAGCGGAATTACGCGCAGATGTTGCTGAACGGCGGAGCACTTGGCTGCAAAGCCTTGTGGGCGAAGCGTTGCCAATCCTCGCCGAGCGTGACGGGACAGGCTATGCTCCAAACTTCGCCCGTGTTGCGGTTCCTGAAGGAATTGCGCCGGGCAGGATTGTCACTTTGACACCGACCGGAATCGACAAGGGTTTGCTGCGATGAGCGATACAAGCTGGACCGACCGCGTTTTTGGCGGCTTCCGCAAAACATCTGAAAGACTTTCGACTAATCTGACGGCTGCTGTCGGCACAGCAAAGCTAGACGATACAACGCTCGATGATGTCGAAGATGCCTTGATCCTGTCTGATCTAGGGCCTTCGGCAGCGGCCCGCATAAGAGCCAAGCTTTCTGAAAAACGTTTCGGCCTCAACATAACCGAGCAAGAGCTGAAAGAAGCCGTTGCAGAAGAAATCGCGGAAATTCTGCGCCCGGTAGCCAAGCCGATAGAAATTGTCGCATTTCCCCGCCCACAAGTCATTTTGGTAATCGGCGTAAATGGCAGCGGAAAAACGACAACTATCGCAAAGCTCGCCCATTGGTTCCAGGAAGACGATTACAGCGTGATGCTGGCTGCCGGGGATACGTTTCGTGCTGCGGCAATTGGTCAATTGGCGACATGGGCGGAACGTATCGGAACCCCGATAATTCGCGGACCAGAAGGCGGCGATCCAGCAAGCATTGTATTCGATGGCGTGAAAGCAGCGACCGCCCAAGGGATCGACGCATTAATTGTCGACACCGCAGGCCGCCTGCAAAATAAACGTGAGCTGATGGATGAACTCGAGAAAATTCGCCGCGTTCTCGGCCGGTTAAACCCAGAGGCTCCACATGATGTGGTGCTGGTACTTGATGCGACAAATGGTCAAAATGCGCTGTCGCAAATCGAAACATTTAAAGAAGTCGCCGGCGTGACAGGACTTATTATGACCAAGCTTGATGGGACCGCGCGCGGCGGCGTGCTGGTCGCTGCTGCCGAACAATTCGGCTTGCCTATCCACGCGATTGGCGTGGGCGAAACTATTGATGATCTTAGGCCGTTCGACCCCGATCTGGTCGCGCGAGTTATTGCAGGAGTTGCCTGATGGCTGATGCACAAATCCCGAAAAAGCAAAGCTCTGGTTGGCTCAACGTGCTGGTCGACTATGGCCCGTTGGTGGTTTTTCTAGGCGTTTACAAATATTTTTCACCGGAGGAGAGCGAGGCAATTGCGGAGATCGCCGCGGTTATAAAGGGGACACTCGCGTTCATGGTCGCAGCGATAATTGCCTTGCTGTTTTCAAAGTTCAAGCTTGGCAAAGTGTCACCGATGCTGATGTTCTCAACAGCGCTAATAGTCGGATTTGGGGCGCTTACGATCTTTTTTGGCGATCCTACATTTGTCCAATTGAAGCCGACAATCATCTATTCGATGTTCGGGGCGGTCCTGATCATTGGTTGGTTGTGGAAAGGCAAAGCGCTGCTTAAAGTCCTGCTCGAAGCCGCATTTGAAGGCCTTAGCGATGAAGGCTGGCTAAAGCTTTCGCGCAATTGGGGCTTCTTTTTCTTTGCTCTCGCAGCACTCAATGAAGTCTTGCGATATTTCTACAATGTCGAGAATGATAGCTTTGAGACATGGCTGTGGGCCAAATTCTGGGTGTTTATGCCGCTGACATTCCTATTCACCTTCAGCCAGATACCTATGCTGCTGAAGCACGGCCTGGATATCGGTGAGACTGATAAGGTGCTCAAGGAAGAACCGCCGGCAGGGTGAACTCAAATTTTCATGAGTCAAACTCAGCGACGAGCAAGGAAATAATTTTCCAACTTCAGCACATTATGATTGATGCTTTGGGACGGATTTTACCGACAGCCTATGTGCGCTGACTGCACAGGCACCGGCCGCCAACCGTAAATTGCCCCGGAGGGTGCCCCGCAATCCAGCTTTAGCAATCAGGGCAAACATTCATTTTTCAATAACTTAAGCAAGGTCGGCGAAGGTGACGCAGTGTCCACTTCGTAAAGCATGTGTCACTGTGTTTCCTCGAAACCGCGCTAAATTCTGACTTGGCTGCCCAGCTCTACTACCCTGTTCGTTGGCAAGCGGAAGAATTCCATCGCCGTCGCCGAGTTCCTCAGCATCCAAGCGAATATTTTCTCTCGCCAAATCGGCATCCCCGGTTTCTCTGATGGCAAAAGAGTTTGTCGCGAGAGGAAGAAACTTGTCTGCATCATGTCGAACCTGCCGCCGCAACGATCCATATTTTTCAGTCCTTCGGGCACATCGGTTGCTTCCATGAAGCCGTAATGCAGCACGGCGCGGAAGAAGCCATCGCCCAAATCATGATACTCGCATCTGGTTTCAGGATCGACATAGGGTATCTCGGCGATTTCTACCGTCAGGATGACTACGCGCTCGTGAATGACTTTGTTATGCTTGATATTATGCAGAAGCGCAGACGGTACTCCGCCTTTTGCGGAGGCCATAAAGATCGCTGTTCCCGGAACACGGGTCGCGCTGTTCTTGGCTGACTTGGCGAATATCTCCATCGGCAGAGTTACTTCCGACATTCGTTCCCGCATCAGCTTACGCCCACGCGCCCAAGTCGTGAGCAACGTAAAGGCGACGAATCCGACCATCAGCGGGAACCAGCCACCGTCAGGAACCTTTGCTAGGTTCGCTGCGAAATAGGCACCGTCGACAATGAGGAACAGAACTACGATCGGCGCAGCATACCACCATTTCCATTTCCAGACGCCCATCAGTAACACTGCCATCAGCAATGTATCGATGGTGACTGCACCTGTTACTGCAATGCCGTAAGCCGAGGCGAGATTGGACGAGTTCTGGAATGTCAAAACCAACACAATCACTGCAATCATAAGCGCCCAATTGACAGTCGGGATGTAAATTTGGCCGCCTTCGGTTTCGCTAGTGTGGCGAATCGACAAGCGGGGAATATATCCCATCTGCATAGCTTGATGGGTGATCGAGAACGCGCCTGATATGACCGCTTGGCTGGCGATGAATGTCGCAAATGTCGCCAATATTACCAATGGCAGGCGCCATTCCTCGGCAGCTAAGAAGAAGAACGGGCTCTGAATGGCCAGCATCGCTTGATCATTGGGTAGTCCAATAATCATCGCGCCCTGCCCGAAATAATTGAGTAGCAAACAGGGCATGACAAATCCGAACCACGAAAGGCGCATCGGGCCGCGCCCAAAGTGCCCCATATCCGAATAGAGGGCCTCTGACCCTGTCACAGCCAAAACAACAGAGCCAAGCGCCAAAAAGGCAGTCACCCCGTCCAGAATAAAGAAATTGACTGCATGATAGGGGTTCAACGCCCACAAAATTTCCGGTGTCTGGAAAATTTGCCATGCGCCCATGCTGGCGATGACCAGGAAATAGACAATCATAACAGGCGCAAACAAGGCGCCTACCTTAGCTGTTCCGCGCTTCTGAAGCAGAAACAAGCAAACCAGCAGCACTAGTGCGATAGGTATCACAAATGGGTCAAGCCGGTGATCCACAACCGTAAGTCCCTCGACAGCTGAAAGGACGGATATCGCGGGTGTGATCATACTGTCGCCGTAAAATAGCGATGTAGCAAAAACTCCTAGCAAAACCGCTATCCACGCATATTTCGACTTGCCGATGTGGCTGGAAATGAGTGCGACCAAGGCGAGCGATCCGCCTTGTCCCTTGTTGTCGGCGCGCATTAATATCATGACGTACTGGATCGAAACAACCAGTGTCATGGACCAGAATATCAAGCTGATGACACCCAGAACATGGGCGTTGTCTAAGGCAAGTTTATACGGCCCGACAAAGGTTTCACGAAACGCGTAAAGCGGACTTGTGCCGATATCCCCGAACACAACGCCAATTGCCCCAACTGCCAACGCGCCCTTCGTCGCGCTATGGCCCGTCTGCGAGCCTGGCGGCGGCGCGACAATGTGCTTGGATGCTTCAGTCATAAAACCGGGGATCCCGACTGAGTGAAACCGGCGTCACCATGGCAACCGGGAGAAAGGCGGCGGCCATTAGCAGTAACGCCTAGGCCTCGCAACTGGCAGCGCATTTAGTCAGTCAGACCGCCCGTCTGGCCCAGCAACTCGTCCAGGCGTCCAAGACGTTCTTCGAGTTGCGGACGCCACGCGGCATCATCCGGCGCATTTTCGAGCAAATCCGCCCAAACACCGCGCGCTTGACCAGGCTGGCCAGACCTTAGAAACGCCACCCCCAGAAAATAGGTTGGCGCGGGATTCAGCGGGTTTAGCTTTTCAGCTCGCGAGTAAGAATACATAGCAGCGGGCGTTAACGTGCCGTCTGCATGTTCTATCAATGCATTGCCTAGAGCCAGCCAAGCTTCTGCATCATCGGGTTTTTCTGTGACTGCATTGCGCAACATATTGGCTGCATCCTGATGCTTACCATTGCGCGAAAACGCATCGGCCGTGACCACAAACCGACTTGGCATCATGTCCGGATCGAAAAATTCCCGGCGCGCCTCAATCATCGCGAAATTGCTTTCTCCTTCGACCGGATCGGTAGTTTTGGGCGCTCCGGAATAGCCCGGGTTGCCTTGCAATGCATATCCGGCAAGGCCGAACAACATCGCGGCGCCAAAAATGGACCAAGCTGATTTTGGCAGCTTTAACACAAACGCAGCGATCAAGAACGCGGTGACGCCAAGCGCGATTAACGGTATCCAGCTCATGCGGTTTTCCTAAATCGACGCCAAAGAAGCAAAGCTGCGATCAATAGCAACATCAGCGGGACCGCAAATAGCGGCCAAGTCGATTGGCTAATTGTCGGGTCATAACTGACATAGTCGCCGTAACGGTCCACCAACCATGCGCGGATGGCTTCGGGATCTTCGCCGGCGGCAATACGCGTGCGGACCTGATGGCGCATATCGCCAGCCATAGGTGCATCGCTGTCGGCAATCGACTGGCTCTGGCATTTAAGGCAACGGAGCGTTTCCATTAGGCCTTGAGCGGCTTCTTCCTGCTGGGTATCTGGCAATTGCTGGTAAGCAAGAGGTGCGGGTGCCAGTTGCTGTTGAGCATTCGCCGCGCTTAACGCAGGAGCCAACAGTAACGCCGCCAAAATACTCAACACTGCCCGTTTCATTGACCTGCCTCCGCAAGGGCTTGCAGCAACATTGGCACATGCTCTGCGCGAACGTCCCCAATATGTTGGTATGTAATGATGCCATTGCCATCGACCACAAATGTCTCCGGCACGCCAGATGAACCGATGCTCAGCTGCACCTCGGACAAATCATCCGCGCCGATCCGGCTGTACGGGTTGCCATAGGTCGCCAGAAATCGGGAGACGTCCGCGGGACGATCGCGGATGGCCACGCCGACAACCTCGGCACCTTGCGCCCTTAAGGCTTCAAGATACGGTGCCTCCGCGATGCAAGGGACACACCAGCTCGCCCAAATGTTGAGCAGCTTCGGCTTGCCATCCCTCAAATTGGCAATCGTCAGGCCCGGCCTCTCATCATGTGCTGGACGCAAAGCGAAATCGGGCACCGGTTTGCCAATCATGGTGCTAGCGATGAATTCGTCCTTGGGCTGCGTTAATTGATACGCAGCAAGGCCGCAGAAGGCCGCGAATAGCCCCAAGGGGATCCAGAAGGTCCATCTTGTCATACCTCAGCCTCTTCGAGCTTTCGCTCGGCATTTCGAGACTTTGCAGAGCGCCGCTTCAGGTCGGTCCTCAGACGGCCAATCAACGCAAGCAAACCGCCCAGTGCAACCAAGATGCCGCCGTACCAAATCAGGGTCACAAACGGCTTCCACCACAGTCTCAGCTGCCAGCGTCCATCGCTCGCCTGATTGCCGATCACTGCATAGAGTTGGCCATTCCAACGAGTCGCAAGCGTGCTTTCGGTGGTTTCTTGCGGCGGAGCCCAGAAGTTGCGCGACTGCGGACGCAGGTCGATAGCAGCCCCGTCACCATATTGGGCCGATAGACGCCCCTCAATCGCAGTCCAGTTAGGCCCTGCAACCGGTGCGACTTGATCGAGCACAACTGTCCAAGGACCAACCTGCGTGCTGTCACCCACTTCGACTGCGGCCAAGCGTTCTTCCGAAAACGCAGATTCGCTCGCCATCCCGAACAGCGCGACAGCAATACCAAAGTGGGCAATTACCATGCCCCAAGTCGCGGTTGGCACACGAAGCAAATTGCGCCCCCGAAGCGGTAGGAAACTACCAATTGCAAGGCCAATCGACACCGCCAAGCCAAGCATCGGCAACCAGCCATAAGAGCCGAGCACCAGCACGAGTGCCAGCACAGCCAACATTATTCCTGCGACCATCGCCATTGGCAATTTGACGCGATGGAAATTGTCGTTGCGCCAACGCAGCAGAGGCCCAACTGCCATCACCATCAGCATTGGAATGACAAAGATCGCTCCAACCGGATTAAAATATGGTGGCCCAACAGAAACCCTCACATCGAAGGCTTCTGTAAGCAGGGGATAGAGCGTGCCGAGCAGAACAATGCCAAGGATTGCGCTGAGCATAACGTTGTTAAAAACCAACGCGCCCTCTCGGCTTGCAATCGCGAACCGCTCCCCTTCTGCAACAGTACCTGCCCTAAGGGCGAACAGCAGCAACGCGCCGCCGATATAAAGCGCGAGCAGCACCAAAATGAAGGAACCACGTTCAGGATCAACGGCAAAGGCGTGAACGCTTGTCAAAATACCCGAGCGGACCAAGAAAGTGCCGAGCATCGACATCGAGAAAGCCACCACGCCCAGCATAATCGTCCAAGCGCGCAACGCATCACGGGCGGCCAAAACACTGACCGAATGGAGCAAAGCGGTCGCAGCAAGCCATGGCATCAATGATGCGTTTTCGACCGGATCCCAGAACCACCAACCGCCCCAACCAAGCTCATAATAAGCCCAATAGCTGCCCGCGGTTATGCCGAGTGTAAGGAATATCCACGCGCCCAGGACCCATGGACGCATCGCCCGGGCAAAATCAGGCCCGACTTTACGGGTGAGCAGAGCGCCAACCGCAAAACTGAATGCAACGGACAGGCCAACATAACCGAAATACAAAGTAGGCGGATGAAATGCCAGACCGATATCTTGCAATAGCGGGTTCAGACCCATTCCCTCAATCGCTGGCTGCGGCAGGCGCTCGAACGGGTTACTGCTAAGTAAGATGAAAGCGTAAAAACCCATAGCGACAAACGCTTGCGCGGCCAAGGTCGCCATCATTGTCTTTTCTGGCAGACGGCGTTCAACCAGCCCAATCAAACCGCCTGCCATGGCCATTACGGTAATCCATAGGAGCATCGACCCCTCATGGTTGCCCCATGCCCCGGCCAGTTTGAAAATCATCGGTTTGTCGGAATGCGAATTGGTTGCGACCAGCTTTACTGACAGGTCTGTAACGGCAAACAGATACAGCAGCATCACGAACGAGAATGCAGCTAACACGCCTTGGATAATCGCCGCAGGCCGTACAAGTTTGGCCAAATCACTTTCAGGATCGCGTTGCGCAACCGCTCCGCCAACCAATTGCAACACAGCCAGAGCAGCGGCAATCCACAGCGCCGCAAGGCCCAACTCAGCAATCATGTGGTCTGCTCCGCAGGTATCAGGGTTTTATCGGGTGCGTGCTGATCCATGTCCTGCAATTCGCGCGGTACGTAATTCTCATCATGCTTGGCGAGCAATTCGTCAGCGATGAACACACCTTCTTCATCCATACGGCCATCTGCGACCACGCCGGACCCTTCGACAAATAAATCTGGCAGTATTCCAGTGTAGCGCACATCCACAGTCGCGCTTTCCTTGTCGGTCACGACAAAGGCCACGGTTATCCCATCTTCAAGCGTGTTCAGCGACCCTTCTTGAACCATTCCGCCCAAACGGATGGCTTGACCCACCTCGGGCGGATCAGCTGCGATTTGACCAGGTTCGTAGAAGTAGTTCGCTTCGCTTTGCAAAGCATAGGCAGCCAGAAAACCGGCGCCAATAATAGCGGCCAAGGCGACCACAACCAATATCAGCCGTTGATGCTTGGCCTTCATCGCGTAACTCTTGGGATCGGTCATTTGCGCTTTACCTTATCGCGGCGTGCTTCGGCCCGGCGCATAGCAATCCAGCTCCACACAGTCATTGCCAAAGTCCCTATGATGCCAACTGCATAGCAGGCAATCACGAAGTCCCATTGATCCAGATTTTCACGCATCACTTTGCGCCCATCGCTTTGCGGCGCAGACGGCCTTCGGTTTGCATATCAGCGAGCAAAGCACGCATTCTCGCCAGTACTACGCCGCCAAACAGCAGCGAGAAGCCAACCACGGCTACCAACAACGGAAAAAGAAACTCCGCATCGATTGCGCTTTTTCCCATGGTAATGCTTGGCGGTTGGTGAAGCGAATTCCACCAAACGACCGAGCGGTTGATAATCGGAATGTTGATCGCACCGACCAGTCCAAAGATCGCTGGAATCTTGCTCGATCCACCATCGCGGCTGACGGCCTGTGAAAGGGCGATATAACCGACATAAAGGAAGAGAAGCACTAGCATCGATGTCAGCCGCCCGTCCCAGACCCACCAGGTTCCCCAAGTGGGCCGTCCCCATATTGAACCGGTGACAAGACAGATTGCGGTAAACACCAAACCCGGCACTGCTGCAGCACGCGCGGCTAGGCTTGCCAACGGATGCCTCCAAACCAAATACACCAGGCTTGAAATTGCTATTGCAGTCCAACCGCCCATTCCCAGCCAAGCGGCGGGAACATGAATGAATAGAATTCGGACTGTTTCCCCCATCAATCTGTCAGGGGAGACGAATAGAAGGCCCCAAATTAACGCGAGAGCAGACAGCACCAAGCCGCTTCCAAGAAGAAGCGGTGTCAACCATCGCGCCAGCGACAGGAATCGTTTGGGATTGGCAAAGCCGTGCATCGTTTGGTCCGGGGGCAGTCTTGGCACCGCAGGACGGCGCTCGCAAGCCTGCGAATCGGACTATTTATTCAACGCCCAATCAGCTTTTGCGCCATCCGGTCCGCGACTGCGTCCGAGGATACGCCGGAAGACTCGCTTTCACGCCAGATTTCCTCAAGCCTGCCCGGTATTTGAGCGATCCGCTTGCGAACTTCATTGATGTCGCATGGGTCGCCATCACGCTTGCAAATATACTCCATCGCCACACTGATGATGCCACCCGCGTTAATTACATAATCGGGCGCAAAGAGGATACCTCGCTCGGCAAGCATTTTGCCATGCCCCTGACGCGCCAATTGATTGTTCGCCCCGCCAGCTACAATCGGTGCGTCGAGCCGGGCTATACCGGCATCATCCAAAATCGCACCGAGCGCGTTCGGACTGAATACGTCACAGGATACGCCCATAATCGAACCAGGTGCAGAGAACTCTCCGCCCAACTCGCCGGCCATTGCACGGGCGCGGTCTTCGTTGATGTCGGACAGAGTTAATTTGGCACCATCATGTGCCAGCAAGCGCGCAACCCCGCCGCCGACGCTGCCAATGCCTTGGATTGCGATATGGACACCCGATACTGATTCTTTGCCCAACTTGTGCTTCACAGCCGCTTTGATACCGAGATATATACCCATCGCGGTGAATGGGCCGGGATCACCACCAGCGGCATCCTTACCTGATACAGGCAGGCCCGAGACGTAATCGGTGCGCTTTGACACCACGACCATATCTGCTTCGCTGATACCGACATCTTCAGCAGTGATATAGCGTCCGGCCAAACCATTTACCGTGTCGCCGAAAGCGGCAAGCATTTCTTCGGTCTTGGACTTGTCTTTGCTTGCAAGAATGACCGCTTTGCCGCCACCCATCGGAAGCCCGGCCATCGCGTTCTTATAGCTCATGCCTCGGCTGAGTCGCAGTGCATCGCGCATCGCGTCTTTCGGATCGGGATAATGCCAGAAACGCGTACCACCGGCACCAGGACCGAGGTGCGTGGAATGAAGAGCGATAATCGCAGTTAGGCCAGACGCGCGGTCATGCACGAGCTGAACATGCTCATGATCATCATAATCTGCTTCGGTCCAAAAAGCCGTCATCGCGTATGCCCCAACCCAATCGAGGAAGATGTTCGCCGCAAGGGCGTAATATAATTTACGGCAAATCAAGGGGGATAGTGGGGCGACCGAGGGGTCTCGAACCCCCGACCTCCGGTACCACAAACCGGCGCTCTAACCAACTGAGCTACGATCGCCACATATCCGGCCCGCTTTCTCGGAAAAGCCGTGCTGATGGGCCTGTTAAGCCCGCAAGCCCTGCGGTCAAGCCGCTTCCGAGGCGGGCGCGAGCCAATTGCATAGGTTTTGTATTTTGGGAAGCGAAAACTGCGATTATCCAGCTTTCACGCAAGATTGTTACGTCGCTTGCGAACTGCGTGCCAGCGCTTAACACTGCGCAAGTGGAAGATACAGGCGAATCTATAGCAAAGAGACTGGTTGAGCGGAATGGCGTGCAGCGATTCCCATCAGATCAAATCGAGCTGTTGCAACTGCGCGATTTTGTGCCGACCAGCCTGCAGCAAGAATTAATCGCGCTGATCGATGCAGAACGCCGCCCCTCCACCATCGCGGATGATAATGGCGACCAGTACTTTCGCACCAGCGAAACTTGCGACCTGCCGCCTGATAATTTAGCAGTGATGAAGGTTGAAGCACTGCTAAAGGATTTGTCGGGCATCGACCCCAAATACGGAGAGCCGCTGCAAGGGCAACGATATGCCGAGGGGCAGGAGTTCAAGGCCCACACTGACTATTTCTCGCCCAGCGGTCAGGACTTCGAAAAATATTGCTCCGTTGCTGGCCAACGGACTTGGACCTTTATGATTTACCTCAATAAGGTCGAGGCTGGCGGCGGGACACGCTTCAAAGTTCTTAAAAAGGTGTTTCAGCCAGAAGCAGGAAAGCTGCTGTGCTGGAATAACCGGCGCAGCGACACAAGCGTCAACCCGAATACCCTCCACCACGGTATGAAAGTCCGTAAAGGCCTAAAATATATTTTAACGAAATGGTACCGTGAAAGGGAGTGGATTTAAAATGGAAGAGTATGACGAACTAGGACAGCAACTTGCTGAGCGGCTCGCAGCTTTGGTCAAACGCGCGGAAATCATAGAAGATGATTTACGCCAACCACTCAACGATGATTGGGACGAGCAGGCACAAGAGCTTGCTGATGACGAAGCGCTCTCAGGAGTTGACGAAGTTTTACGCAATGAGATCGTACAAATTCGCTTAGCACTGCGCCGTATTGAGAAGGGCCGCTACGGCAAATGCACAATTTGCGGCAAGGATATTGGAATCCAGCGACTAAAAGCGCGCCCGATTGCCACACGCTGCATAGAACACGCAGTTTAACGAACTGGGGATAGACCAACAAAAAAGGCGGACCTTTCGGACCGCCTTTCTCTATTTCCAAATAAGCCAAGCTTACTTCTTGAGGCTGAGCCCGCCGAACCGCTTGTTAAATTGCGCAACGCGGCCGCCTTCTTGAAGCTGCTGCTTGCCGCCGGTCCAAGCAGGGTGGCTGGTCGGGTCGATTTCGAGAGCGAGAGTGTCGCCTTCTTTGCCCCATGTGGATTTAGTTTGGAATTCAGTGCCATCAGTCATTTTGACATTAATGGTGTGGTAGTCTGGGTGTCCGTCGGCCTTCATGGCATATATCCTTTATGCATGTGGACCGGTACCGACCGGACCTGCAATGAAATGAGAAGCGGCGCGCTTAGTTGGTCTAGCATTGGAAAGCAAGACCATCTGCGCTGTGCTTCTCGTTTTTTAGTCCCTCAAACACCGGACCGAGCGCTCCCGCATTCCCTAGCTTCGCTCTAATGGGCGACGCGGGGATAGGGCGGCATCCTAAGCGAGCAAATGCGACCACTGGCGCTTGAGGCTAATCAAAGCGCTCCAAAAGCTACGCTTTCGGCGGATCAGCAATCATGGCGGTAAATTCGCACTCGCTGGTCGTTTTGCCTTCGACGCTTGCTCTGCCCTTAAATTTATAGACTCGGCTGCGTTTTTGCAGGAATTCAACTTCCAGATCCAGCAAACAGCCTGGTGTTACCGGCGCACGGAACTTTGCTCCGTCGATGCCCATAAAAAACACCAGCTTGCCGGTTCCTGCCAATTCCAGCGTTTCAATACCAAGGATGGCAGCGGCTTGCGCCATGGCCTCAATTTGCAGAACGCCAGGCATAATAGGTGCCCCAGGGAAGTGGCCCTGGAAGAATTCTTCGTTAAACGTTACTGCTTTAACCGCATGAATTCGTTCACCAAGTTCAAGCGATTTCACCTTGTCCACTAACAAAAGCGGATAGCGGTGAGGCAGGGCCTTGAGCACCTTTTGGATGTCGTAAGCGAATGGCTCGCCTGTTTCGTTGCTCATTGCCCTGCCCTCAAGGTGGATTATTTAACGGCCAGTCGGTGCTGGTTGCGCCGGTGCGGGAGTTGCTGCTGCAGCCGCTGCTTGGGCTTGCGCTTGCGCTGACATTAGTACCTGCTGAACCTGTTGAAACAGAGCCACGGATTGCTGCGCTGGCTGCCAATTTTGTGGCGGAGTGATACCCACGTTCGGTGCCAGCGCATTGAGCGCCGCCACCACTTTATCGCCGATATTAGCTTCCGGCTTTGCAAAGCGTACCGCATCGGGAGCGAAAACAAGCTGGATGTTCTCCTTCTCGATCACTTGCTGGGCCGCGGCACCATACTGGATAAGAATTTGCTCAACTGCGTAAACGCGAGCCCTGTCGATCTGGTTTTGAAGTGTAGACACCTCAGTTTCAATTTGCTCGATTTGTCCGGCTTGCGGAGTGCCCTGCGCTGCAGTTAGCTCTGCCTCATCGATATTTCCATCGCTGTTGGTATCCAACTGCTTTAGCAATTCTTGAACCTGTGCATCGCGCTGCTGAATAGTAGTGCGCTGGACGGAATAAGTCGTTGCAATCTGCTGATAAGCAGATTGGAATGCCGCTGCCTTTATCACAACTTCGGTCGGGTTAAGCACTGCGACCTTGCCGGTGACCTGGGCAGCTACCGGTGAAGCGGCAATCGCCAAGGCAGAAAAACCTATTGCAGTCACGGATTTAATCAGAGTTTTCATTAGAATTGCGTTCCTACGTTAAACGAGAATTTCTTTGTATCGTCGCCCGGCTCTTTCTTAAGCGCGTGAGCAAAGTCGATCCGGAATGGACCAAATGGTGAATTCCAATTCACACCGAGACCTATGGTCACGCGTGGTGCCGCACTATCTCCAAGGAATACCTCCTGGAAGGGATCAATCGTGCGGTTTAGCGGCGACAAGGGCTGGTTGTTAGAATCAACTGTGTCGGTTGTGGACGATCCGTTTTCGCCAATGAAAAGTGGATTGCCGCTATTGTCACGGAGCTGAAATGACAGTCCAGTTGGGAACGGGCTTTGCTGCAGCTGCGGTGCCTCGACATTGAACAGCGCACCAACGTCCATAAATAGCGAAGGACGCAATCCTAGTTCACGGGCACCGGACCCAAGCGGAATTTCAAGCTCTGCACGGCCTAGGTAATACGCATTTCCGCCAATCGCATCATCTGCGATCCGGTTGCGATCAGTGATGAGCAAGCCTGTCGGGTTATTCGGATCAACGCTGTCCGGGTCGGCAATAATTGGTTGCCGAAGAACACGGGGGCCTACCCCGCGAATATCGAATCCGCGGATTTGAGGTTCTCCCAAGAAGAACCTATCAGTCAAGCGTACCTCGTCACCGCCGTAAGGATTGATCACGCCACCTTCAGCGGAAAGCGAGAGAATGAAGTTATTGAAAACGTTCCAATATCGGGTCGCCTTGCCTCGCGTTCGGATATAATTGACCGAGCCGCCCAATCCCGCGACTTCTGTTGTTAAGGACACGCTGAGGCCGCGTGTTGGCCTGAAACGATTGTCCAGATTGTCAAAAGCAAGCGTCGCACCCAGAAGAGAGGTTGTCCTCTTACCGATGGCATCGCACAGGAAACGACCTGCGATCAGTGGCTCACAGGTCCGGACCCCATCACCGTCCAGATCAGCAAAGAACTGGTTTTCATCCAACGATACGTCATCTAAATTAAGCGTGTAACTGCCGACCAATGAAAGATATTCTGACAATGGCACACCAACGCGTAACGAGCCGCCGGTTGTCGCCTGCTTAAACGTCGTGTTCCGGTCATTATTCGTGAAGTTAAAGCTGCTGAAATCCCGTCGGTAAAGATCAATACCTGCAGAGATATTCCTGTCGAATACGAAAGGTTCGGTGAAACTCAGGTTGAACGAACGAGAGAAGCGCGAATAATTGACGCTGGCGCCTACCGTCTGGCCCCGCCCACGGAAATTACGCTGACGGATCGAAGCGGACAAAATGAAGTTCTCAATCGATGAGAAACCAGCCGACAGCTGCAATTCACCGGTTGGCTGCTCTTCGACATTCGCCTCCAGAATAATCCGGTCTGGTGCGCTGCCTTCCTTCTGCTCAATTTCAAAGTTCTCTTGGAAAAAACCGAGTGACTTTATCCGGTTGGCAGATCGCTTCACACCGATGGAGTTGAATGCGTCGCCTTCCGATAGGCGGAATTCACGGCGAATAACCTTGTCTTGCGACAAAGTGTTCCCGTTGACGTCAATCCGCTCAACATAAACGCGCGGTGCCTCGTTCAGGATGAACGTAATGTCCATCGTGAGCGATTCCTTGTTACGGTTAAACTGCGGCCTCACATCAGCGAAAGCATAACCGAAGGTGCCGGCTAATTCGCTCAATTGTTCAACCGTGTCTTCGACCGCCTTTGCGTTGTAGAAATCGCCGTTCTTCATCGGCAGGCGCGCGCTCATTGAATCGCTGTCAAAATCACGGATTTGACTGTCGACGTTGACGTCACCGAATTTATACCGCTCGCCTTCTTCCACCACATAGGTGATGATGAAGTCTTCCTTGTCCGGCGTGAGCTCCGCGACAGCAGATATCACCCGGAAATCAGCGTAACCTTCAGTCAGATAGAACTGACGAAGCTTCTGTTGATCAAAAGCCAAGCGATCAGGGTCATAGCTGGTATTTGAACTGAAGAAGCTGGTGAAGCGCGCTTGCTTGGTCACCATTTCCCCGCGCAACTCACCGTCGGAAAACACATCGTTACCGATGATGTTGATCTGCCGGACCTTGGACTTAGGACCTTCTGAAATTTCATAAACCACATCGACGCGGTTTTGGCTAAGCTCGACGATTTTCGGCTCTACCGTGGCCGCAAAACGACCCTGACGCTTGTACAATTCGACGATCCGCGATGTATCAGCGCGCACTTTTGAACGAGTGAAAATCTGGCGCGGTGCGAGCTTGATCTCAGGGACGATCTTATCGTCCTTGATCCGGTTATTGCCCTCAAGGATAATCCGGTTAATCACCGGGTTCTCCACCACCTCAATTATGACATCTCCATCATTATTGCGCACGCTTGCCGTCGCAAACAGTTCGGTCGCGTAAAGCTCTTTCAAAGCTTGGTCGGCTGCCGCTTGCGTATATTCCTGGCCGGAGCGCAAGGACATATAGCTGACGATTGTCAGAGGCTCGAGCCGCTGAGCGCCAATCACCGATAGCGATTTAATTATATCGACTCTCGGGGCTTCCGGCGCGGCCACTTGCGTCTCACCCGGTTGTTCGCTGTCCTGGGCAAATGCCATCAGCGGCATAGCGCCAAGCATCACTCCGCCCAAAATTGTTCCGCAGCGCAAAGCCAGCGCATATCGGCGACTATTAGGCAAATAAGTTTCGCCGCGCATTTCCTGTCCAATCATAGACACGGTTTTCCCGTCCAATCAAAATTACTGTTCTGCGCCAATTGACCTGCGGGCCAAGGCGCTCTTCGCCGCCCTGTGCCCTATGCAGTGCCCCCAATCAAGCAGTGTCAGAACCCACTCCCCTGCGGAATTCTAGTGCGATGCGGCTAGCTCTGGAAAAATGGCAGAGAAACCACGTCATTTATCGTCACGAATATCATCAGCATCAATACTAACGCCACTCCCATTCGGTAAGCCCATTCGGTACCGCGTGCACCCGCTGGCTTGCGGCGTACCGCCTCAACCGCATAAAATGCCAGATGGCCTCCGTCGAGCGCGGGGATTGGCAGCAGGTTGATGAATGCCAAATTAAGCGAGATCAGCGCAGCAAAGCTAATAAAGGTCGGCCACCCGAGACTTAGTTGTTCGCCTGAGTATTTTGCAATTTTTATTGGGCCACCCAATTCACGCACTGATCGGTCGCCGGTTACAATTTGGACAATGCCGGTAACCATCATCCGCATCAGACCGGCCGTTTGGTCAAATGCTAATCCCACAGCCTCTCCCACGGCGACAGGTTCGCGCCGTTGTTCAGCTGAATAAACCCCGATCCGACCGACCCGGGCTTCATTCCCGAAACGATCGCTCTCAGTTACGTCGCTTATCTTTACGGGCAACGTTAACGCCGCGCCGCTGCGTTCGATCGTAATGTCGATTTCCTTGCCGGGATACAGAACAATCTTTTCAACGACTTCGTTGAATTGATAGACATTGTCCCCATCAATCGCGACGATCCGATCGCCGACTTTCAGGCCAGCTTCTTTCGCGGCCGACCCATCGGAAAACGACCCGACCACATTGGTCTGCGCTGCGTCCAAAGTCACCACTTTGCCATAAATCATATTGAAACCGGCAAAGATCAGAACCGCGACGACCAAATTGGTCACCGGACCCGCCAGAACAATTAGCGCGCGTTTCCACAACGCGGCGTGATGGAAATTACCGTCTTTTTCTTCAGGTGCCAGATCATCCAGCGCAGCCGCATCGGGGATGCTGGCCGGATTCATGTCGCCTTTGAATTGAACATACCCGCCAAGCGGGAGCATCGACAATTTCCAGCGCGTACCATGCTTGTCGTTAAATCCTGCCAACTCTTTACCGAAGCCGACAGAGAAAGCCTCTGCCTTCACGCCAAAGAACCGCCCGACAAGATAATGTCCAAGCTCGTGAAGTGTCACAAGCGGGCCGAGCACAAGCAGGAAGCCGACAGGCCACATCCAAAGAGGAACAGATTCAAACAATTCAGGCAATCTCCAAAATTTCAGCGGCCCTTACCCGGGCCCTGCTGTCGACCGCCATCACTTCTTCAAGTGTAGTCGGCGCGGCCTCTATATCGCGATCCAGCGTTTGCGCCACTGTTGCCGCGATACGGGTGAACCCGATCTGACCCGCGAGGAAGGCGGCGACCGCCACTTCATTGGCAGCGTTGAGCGTAGCCGGAGCCGCCCCGCCTGCATGCACCGCGTCGCGCGCCAGTTTGGTCGCCGGGAAACGCTCCTCATCCGCCGCAAAGAACGACAATTGGCCGATTGCTGGCAAACCAAGCGGTTCGCAGCCGGTTTCCATTCGTTTCGGCCAAGCGAGACACGAGGCAATCGGTACTTTCATGTCCGAGGGGCCAAGCTGCGCCAGCGTGGAGCCGTCGCGATATTCGACCATCGAGTGAATCACGCTCTGCGGGTGAACCACAATCCTGAGGCGGTCCAGCCCAACCGGAAACAAATGATGCGCTTCGATGAATTCAAGGCCCTTATTCATCATCGTGGCCGAGTCGACGCTGATTTTCGCGCCCATATCCCAATTAGGATGCGCGACAGCTTGTTTGGGCGTAGCGGCCTCAAGCTTGGCCTGCGTCCATTCACGGAACGGACCGCCGCTGGCTGTGAGCGTGATCCAGCGGACCTCCGCGATGTCATTGCCCTGCAGGCATTGGAAAATCGCATTATGCTCGGAATCGACCGGCAGCAGCGTCGCGCCATGCTTGGCGACGGCGGCGGTCATGACTTCGCCAGCCGAAACCAGTGCTTCTTTATTGGCGAGCGCGATGGTGCCACCCTGCTCTATCGCCGCCATCACCGGAGCTAGGCCTGCACAGCCGACGATTGCAGCAACGGAAATATCGACAGGGCGTGCTGCTGCTTCACACAACGCCTGCGCGCCGCCAGCCGCCTTGATATTGGTGCCGAACAAAGCCTCGCGCAATTCGTCGAGATATGCCTCATCGCCGACGACCGCGATTTCAGCGTTAAACTCGATTGCGAGCTTTGCCAGCTCCACCGAATTACAATTCGCTGTCAGAGCAACGACCCGCCATTTATGGTGCTCGCGCCGGATCAGGTCGAGCGTTGAAGCGCCCACAGACCCAGTTGCGCCGAGAACGGAGAGGGAGCGGGTCATGAAGCTATCAGCCCGACAGCCCCGATGACGAATGTGACAGCCACAAGCCCATCGACCCGATCTAAAACACCGCCATGTCCGGGAATCAGGCGCGAGGAATCTTTCATTCCAGCGCGACGCTTGAGCCAGCTTTCGAAAAAGTCACCGGATTGGGCAATTGCAGCGATTATTAGTCCTACCACTATTGCCCAAACCAGCAGCTCAATATTCATAGGATAGTCCGCGAAATGGCATCGGTCATCAAAACCACTTGGAAAGCCCGGCGTCAGCGATTCACATATGCGACTCTGATGGCTTCCTGCAAAAAAGAACACAATAGAGGCGCCTACAGAGCCTCCAATATAACCAGCCCATGTTTTTGACGGACTGATTTTCGGCGCAATCTTTGGACCACCAATTGTCCGCCCGAAAAAATATGCAAAAACATCAACAGCGGCGACAATCCCAATTAATTGAGCAACTTGGTAGCTAGGTAATCGCCCAAGCGTTACTGCAGCGAGACCAAAATAGATTACGCCAAAGCAAAAAAGCGCCCCCCCTAGCGCGCTTTTAGCGCCGAATGCTTTTACCACCAATCTCAGGTACTCAAGTAGAGCAACGCCAGTCACTATTAGAATGAATAGTAGGAGGGCATTCCCGCCCCGAAGAAGCGCAAAGCCGCATATTACTAGCATCACAATTGCCGACGCAAACCTTACCGGAAGGTCGGACTTCTTTTTGGTCGCTTCACCGTCCGCCAAAACGCCGCTCCCGGTCAGCGAAATCATCGAGCACCTGCTGCAAATGTTCGGGCGTGAAATCGGGCCACAGCACATCGACAAATGCCATTTCCGCATAGGCGCATTGCCACAGTAGGAAGTTCGACAGGCGTACTTCGCCGCTTGTACGAATTAGAAGATCGAGCGGCGGGAGGTCAGCTGTGTAGAGGTTCGCAGCAAGGCTCTCCTCGGTTACTTCACCTTGCACCGCAGCCTTCGCCGCAGCCTGCACAATTTCTTGCTGCGATCCGTAATTCAGCGCCACCGCCAGAATGCGCGATCCGCCGGAGGTTTTCTCCAGCGCATCTTCAAGCTGCGCGACAATGTCGGGCGCCAAGGATTTGTAATCGCCGACAATTTTCAGCCGGACATCATTGGCAATAAATTCGGGCAGATCCGATTTGATAAATTTGCGAAGGAGATTCATCAGATCGCCGACTTCTTCCTCGGGCCGTTTCCAATTTTCCGACGAAAACGCATAAAGCGTCAGGCAATCGATCCCCATCGATTCAACGCTGCGGACCAGCTTGCGAACTGCCTCGACACCTTGCCGATGCCCCATCGCGCGCGGCAAATGCCTGCGCTTCGCCCAGCGTCCATTGCCGTCCATTATAATGGCGACGTGCTTGGCGTGGTTTTCAGAATTATCCGACATCAAACGAACCCGTTCGGACCAAGCTTGTCGAAGCCCTGCCCTTCTCCCTTAAACTTCGCCCATGACGTAAAAGCACCCCTCCGACAAGCTCAGGGTAGGCGCAGGTGCGAGGGAATGCCCTCACTGGGTCATGATTTCTTTTTCTTTGGCCTCAGCAGCGGCGTCACATTCAGCGACAAACCGGTCAGTCAGTTTCTGGACATCATCCTCGTGCCGCTTGCGGTCATCTTCGGAGATTTCCTTCTTCTTTTCGTCTTCCTTTAGCGCTTCCATTCCGTCGCGGCGCACATTGCGGATCGCGATCTTGGAATTTTCCGCGTATTTGCCGGCAAGCTTAGCTAATTCCTTGCGGCGTTCCTCGGTCAGATCGGGCATTGGCAGGCGCAAAGTCTGTCCATCAATCATCGGATTGAGGCCAAGATTGGCATAGGCAATCCCCTTCTCAACAGCGGCCATATTGGCCTTGTCCCATACTTGCACGGTTAGCATGCGAGGCTCTGGCGCGGACACGGTTGCAACCTGATTGAGCGGCATGTGAGCCCCGTAGACATCGCACACAACGGGGTCGAGCAATGTCACATTGGCACGTCCTGTCCGCAGGCCGCCAAGATCGCTCTTGAGTGATTCAACTGCGCCGTTCATGCGCCGCTCAATGTCGGCTTTGTTGTATTTTGCCATTTTAGGCTTCCTCTCTAACTACTGTCTGGACGCCTTCGCCATCGATCACGCGCACAATATTGCCCTTCTCCCGAATTGAAAAGACCACAATCGGAATGCTGTTTTCGCGGCAAAGCGCGACCGCGGTGGCATCCATGACTTTCAAATTGTCGTTCAGCACGCGGCTGTAGGTAATCTCGTCGAAACGTTTCGCATCGGCGTTCTTCTTGGGATCACTGTCATAGACCCCGTCGACGCTGGTGCCCTTAAGCAGCGCATCGCAATTCATTTCTGCCGCGCGCAGCGCAGCACCGGTATCAGTGGTGAAGAAGGGATTGCCAGTGCCTGCCGCGAAAATCACGATCCGGCCTTTCTCTAGGTGGCGCTCTGCACGGCGGCGAATGTAAGGCTCGCATACTGATGACATGGGGATGGCGGACTGTACCCGGGTTGGCACCCCGGCCTGCTCCAACGCATTTTGCATCGCGAGCGCATTCATGACCGTGGCAAGCATTCCCATATAATCGCCGGTTGTTCGGTCTAGACCCCGTGCAGCACCGGCCACGCCGCGGAAGATATTGCCTCCGCCGATCACCAGACAGATTTCCAGGCCGGTGTCCTTCGCCGCCTTCACTTCCTCAGCAAGGCGCGCGACATAGGCCGGGTCAATCCCGTAATCCTGCTCGCCCATCAACACCTCACCTGAAAGTTTGAGCAAGACTCGGTTGTATTTGCGGGGCGAAGCTTGAAGGGTCATGGGAAAAGGAGAATCCATCTGATTTCGAGTTGCGGAATGCCTTAGCCGCACTGCCCCCAATCGCAAAGCGCCGATGCGCGCAAAAGGAAAGCCTGAGAAAGCAACGCGGAGAAAATTGAAGCCGCGCATTTTGCTTGTGCTGCTGTTACTGTGTGCAGCAGGTGTCGCAGTGAAAGCTGAAGACGGCACAATGGCTATGCCGTCGGTCGAGCATACGGCCTTCGGGCTCAAAAACTATCCCGACAATGCTGTACCCTTCACCATCGCACTTATTACCGAGTTCCATATGGCCGGACCGTATATACCGCCTGAACTGCTTGAGATAATTGTCGGCCAGATCATCCATTCAAAGCCTTAGGTTTGCGTGATAGAAGCAAGGCCAAAGGATTCCTCTGAAGGAGCGGGAGAGGCGAGATGTTTAAGAAGTTTGCAATTGGTTTGGTAGCAATCGGCGCGATTGGTGCTGCCTTGGCTCTGCTTTTCCAACAGCAAGTCGGGTCGGCCATATTTGAACGCGCGGTAGAACAGCGCAGCGGGCGTGACAGCATGGCGAGCCTGGCGGACGGCCTCCATATCGGCATGTGCGGTACAGGATCGCCGTTTCCCAATCCTGACCGCGCCGGCCCATGCAATATAGTGATAGCGGGTAATCAGATGTTCGTGGTCGACATTGGCGAAGGCGGTGCGCGCAATCTTAATTTGATGGGCATTCCGCTGGGCAAGCTCGACGGGGTGCTGCTGACCCATTTCCATTCAGACCATATAGACGGCATGGGGCCGTTGATGCTGTTTCACTGGACGCAGGGCACCGCGACAGCGCCCCTGCCCGTTTACGGCCCGCAAGGCGTGGGCACAGTGGTCGACGGATTCAACCAAGCCTATTTGCTCGATCACGGATACCGCATCGCCCATCATGGCGAGGCAATCGTCCCGCCAACAGGCGGGGGCGCGGCGGCCATGCCCTTCACGATTGGCGCAAATTCAGTTGTCCTGCTGGAAAAAGATGGACTCAAAATCACCGCTTTCCCCGTCAACCACACACCGGTTTCGCCCGCAGTGGGCTTCCGCTTCGACTATAAAGGACGCTCAATCGTGATCAGCGGAGACACCGCTAAATCCGCCTCTCTAGAACGCGCAGCCAGCGGCGCGGATTTGCTGGTGCACGAAGCTCTCGCGCCCAATCTGGTGAACAATATGACCATCTCGCTCGACAAGGCAGGACAAACCAACACCGCGACAATCACCCGCGACATTCTCGACTACCATGCCTCCCCAGAGGAAGCTGCAGAATCGGCTCAAGTCGCGGGCGTGAAGCAGCTTGTGCTCAGCCACCTCGTCCCGCCTATCCCGAGTGCGTATTTCTATCCAGCGTTCCTCGGCGATGCGGCCAAAAAGTTTGATGGCCCGATCACCGTAGGAGAAGATGGCATGTTCTTCAGCCTTCCTGCTGGTGGAAAGGAGATTCAAAAGCGAACTCTCTTTTAGCGCATTTGCCCTTGTGTCACCGGAATCAAATGTGTCACCGGAATCAAAACGGGCAGAGTGACCAAGTCACCCTGCCCGCGCTAAATCATACTATCCAGTTGCTTAACCGCCAACAGCAGCCGCAACCTCCGCTGCGAAGTCGCTTTCTTCTTTCTCAATGCCTTCACCAAGTTGGAAGCGGACGTAATCGACCAGAGTGATTTCCTTGCCAGCATCTTTGCCAGCATTGGCAACCACGTCTGCAATCGCCGTTTTGTTGTCCATCACAAAAACCTGGCTGAGAAGTGCGTTTTCTTTGGCGAATTTCTTCACTGCGCCTTCAACCATTTTTTCCTGAACGTTCTCAGGCTTGCCGCTTTCAGCAGCTTTCTCTGCAGCAATCGCGCGCTCGCGCTCAATCATATCTGCGTCGAGGCCGTCAGCGTTCAGAGCTTGCGGGAATGCAGCAGCAATATGCATTGCCAATTGCTTACCCAAAGGCTCAAGCACGTCAGCGCCGGCTTCGCTTTCAAGCGCAACCAGGACACCGATCTTGCCGAGGCCTTCTGCAGCCGCGTTGTGGACGTAAGGAACGACAACGCCGTTCGTCACAGTCACGGTTTTCATCCGGCGGACCTGCTGGTTCTCACCGATTGTCGCAACATTGTTGGTCAGCTTTTCAGCAACGGTTCCGCCAGTCGGGTAAGCCGCCGCCTTCAAAGCTTCAACATCATCACCATCGACGCCGAGGCCTGCGGTGGTGGTGCTGCGAACGAAGTCCTGAAACTGCTCGTTCTTCGCAACAAAATCGGTTTCGGAGTTCACTTCGACAGCAACGCCGCGAGTGCCCTCAACAGCAACGCCAACGAGGCCTTCTGCCGCGGTGCGGCTTGATTTTTTCTGTGCAGTGGCGAGGCCCTTTGCACGAAGCGCGTCAACCGCTGCTTCGATATCGCCACCAGCTTCAGTCAGCGCCTTCTTGGCATCCATCATGCCAGCGCCGGTTTTCTCGCGCAGTGTTTTAACGTCAGCGACTGAAATTCCAGCCATTGCTTTATCCTTTCAAAATTTGCGGCGCCGGAAACTACCTGAATGGTTGACCCAAGCGGTAGAATATCCGGCGCGCTAGATCGCGCCTGCTTAGTTGCAAATGTCGCGCGAATATGATGCCCGAATGACCGGGCAGGAAAATTATGCTTCGACCGGTGGCTCTGCCATCGCGCCTATATCAACGCCTGAATCAGCGACATTACCGCCTTTGCCTGACATCGCAGCTTCAGCAATCGCATCGCAATACATACGTACGGCGCGGGCTGCGTCATCATTTGCTGGAACAGGGAATGCAATGCCCGAAGGATCAACGTTGGTGTCGAGAACCGCAACAACCGGAATACCCAATACGTTGGCTTCCTTAATTGCGAGTTCTTCCTTGTTGGCGTCGATCACGAACATCACTTCAGGGATGCCGTTCATATCACGGATACCGCCTAGCGAAAGCTCAAGCTTGTCACGCTCACGAGTGAGCTGAAGGATTTCCTTCTTGGTCAGACCCGAGATTTCGCCTGAAAGCTGCTCTTCAAGAGTTTTCAGGCGGCGGATCGAACCGCTGATTGTTTTCCAGTTGGTCAGCATTCCGCCAAGCCAGCGGTGATTGACGAAGTGCTGGCCGGAACGGCGCGCTGCTTCAGCAATAGGCTCTTGCGCCTGACGCTTGGTTCCGACGAACAGAACTTTTCCGCCTGCGCGGGTTGTCGACTGAACGAATTCGAGAGCGCGCGCGAACAGCGGCACGGTCTGCGAAAGGTCGATAATGTGAACACCGTTGCGCGCGCCAAAAATATATGGCTTCATCCGCGGATTCCAGCGGTGTGTCTGGTGGCCGAAATGCGCTCCGGCCTCGATCAATTGCTGCATTGAGACGGTAGGTGCCGCCATAAGTAAATTCCTTCCGGTTATGCCTCTGAAAAGCTGGAACCGTGAGGTGAACCCTCTGCGGCACCGGTATGTGTGCTTTCCATGTGGATTTCCGCCTTTCCGAACGACCGATTATCGACCGTCTTCGTTGCGGATGCGCGCCCATAGCGCTGTCTGATTCAAAAATCCAGACTCAATTCGTCGCGAAAATAAGGACATCCAGCGCAGAACACGCTTGACACCTCGGAACAAATAGAGAACAAAGGTTCAAGCGGTGGAACAAATTTCGTCCTCCGCATTTTATACCACGATATCCACAGGCTCTCAACAGGCTTGTGAACACCGTTAGAGACGAATTTGAGGTATTCCAAATGATTGCATTCACCCTAGTCGCACTGTTCGGAACAGCTGGCATTTTTGCAGCATTTTCGTTGGCTGAGAGCGCGATCAAGGGCGTTGCGGCTTACAAAAAGCTGAGCCGCGAAATGCGACGTGCCAGAGCTACCCGGCCAGCTTTGATTTCAATCTCAGAAAACGCGGCGTGTTCGCAGCGAGTTGATCCAGCAAGCCTTCCCCGCAACATCCGTCTGCACAGCCGGAAATTTCGAAATACAGCTAGTCCGGCAAATTGCTCGCAGCGTTTGCCCGCTGCCGCTTGATCTTGCTGTAGCGAATTACACCAAGCGGCATCAACGCGAGGTAACCGGCGCAAATTACCGACAGGGTCCACCACGGCTCCATCAGCAATGCGGTAAATAAGAGTCCGATAAAGGCGATGAGTTCAAGCCGAACATTCCGCCTAGGCCGTATCGATGTCCAACTCAGCGTCGCAATGTTGGAAATCATCAGAAATGCGATCGCCAGCATCCACGCTGCGTTGAGCCACGGGTCGCGGAATTCAGCAAAGCCCGTCGCCATCCACAAATAAAATGGCAAGAACGCTACACCAGCAGCAACCGGCGCCGGAATTCCCGTTAGAAAGCCGGCCGACTTATGCGGCTGCTCGTCGGTATCGATCTGAGCGTTGAAACGCGCCAGACGCAGCGCGCAGCAGATCGCAAATGCCAGAGACGCGAACCAGCCAACTCTTGGCAGGTCCTGCAGCGTCCACAAATAGAAAATGATCGCAGGTGCCATTCCGAAAGATAGCGAATCGGCCAAGCTGTCTAACTCAGCGCCAAACCGCGATTGCGCCTTCAGCAGACGGGCAATACGACCATCAATACCGTCAAGAACGCCAGCAAGAATAATCGCCAAAATTGCCGCCGACCAATCGCCAGATATTGCAAATTTGATCCCGGTCAGGCCAGAACAAAGCGCTGCTGCTGTAATCGCATTAGGAACCACCGCGCGAAGCGGAAGCCCCTTGATCCGGCGCCCCGTAAACGGCGTTTCATCCTCTGCTGACTTCGGGCCAATACGTGGATCTTCGTCATGCTTGGGTTCTACGCTCATTGGGAAACGCCTTCTAAAAGTTTCTGTTCGCCCAATTCCGCGAGCACGGTTTCACCTGCTATAGTTCTTTGGCCCAGCATCACTTTGGCGCTGGTGCCCGCCGGTAGATAAACATCAACACGGCTGCCGAACCGTATCAGCCCCACACGCTGTCCGCTGGCGACCATATCTCCCGGTTTGACAAAGGGGATAATCCGGCGTGCAACCAGCCCTGCGATCTGGGTAAATCCGATTAACAGGCCATCGCTGCGTTCAATCAATATATGTTGGCGTTCATTTTCGTCGCTGGCCTTGTCGAGGTCAGCATTCAAGAACCGGCCGGGAATATAAACCAATCTTCGAACCGAACCGGAAATCGGCGCACGGTTGATATGCACATCAAACACGCTCATGAAAATCGATATCCTGGTCACCTGGCCCGGAATCAAACCGGGAGCGCCCGTTCCATCCTCACCGATCAATTCTGCCGGTGGGTCAACCTGTGTAATCATAGACACTTGCCCGTCAGCGGGAGAAATTATCGCCCTATCATCTTGAGGGACAACGCGTTCGGGATCTCGAAAAAACGCAAGGATACCGGCGGTTAACCCAGCCAAAGGCCAACCGATGATGCCTACGCCAAATAAGAAAAACACCGCTGCAAGTGCACCCGCAATCGCGCCGAACTTACGGCCTTCGGGATGAATAGAGGGCCATTGCCAGCCCGCTTCACCGCGCCCCTGATTGTCTAGAAGATCACCTGCCATTGGTCCCATTTAGGGCCTTGAGCGTTTTGTCACAAGCCACTGGCTCGATTCAACCCATTGGCCGGACTAGCCCACTTTGCGGACAAATACCGTACCTGCTGAATAGCCAGCACCGAAACTGCAGATCAGCCCTGTATCGCCATCCTTCAGGTCGGCACCATGTAAATGGAATGCGATAATCGAACCAGCGCTCGACGTATTGCCGTATGAATCAAGCACAGTCGGGCTCTCATCCTCGTTCGCCTCATGTCCTAGAACGCGGTGCGCGATCAGCCGGTTCATACCGGTGTTGGCCTGGTGCAGCCACATCCGGCGCAGTCCAGTGGGATCGATTTCCAACCGCTCTGCCTCGTCCACAATCATTTGTGCGACCATCGGGACGACTTCTTTGAAGACCTTGCGCCCCTCCTGAACGAACAGTTTGTCCGCGTTACCAGCGGTTTCAGGGTGAGCACGGTTTAAAAAGCCAAAATTGTTGCGGATGTTGTTGGAAAAAACCGTCTTCAGCTTGGTGCCTAGAATATCCCAATGCTGCGCTGGCGCGATAGACGAATCTTCGACCAGTACCGCCGTTGCGACATCACCAAATATGAAATGGCTGTCCCGGTCGCGCCAATTGAGATGGCCACTGGTGATTTCCGGACTCACCACCAAAACCGAGCGCGCATTGCCCGAGCGGACATAATCCGCAGCCGTTTGAATGCCGAAGGTTGCAGACGAACACGCAACATTCATATCAAATCCAAAACCATCGATTCCCAGAGCCTGCTGGATTTCAATCGCCATCGCCGGATAGGCGCGCTCCATATTCGAGGCTGCGCACAGAACCGCATCGACATCTTTCGCGTCGCGGCCGGCGCGTTCCAAAGCTTCCTTGGCGGCAATCACCCCGATCTCAGCAAGAACCGAGATTTCATCATTGCTACGTTCCGGCCAACGTGGGGCCATTGTATCGATGTCGAGGATCGGGGCTTTCGACATAACGTGCCGTGCCTTTATGCCGCTCGCTTTCTCGATGAATTCTACAGAACTGGCGGACAACGACTCGACCTCGCCGGCGGCAATCGCATCTGCGTTATCGGCATTGAACTTCGCCACATACGCGTTGAAGCTTTCGACAAGTTCCGCGTTGGAGATGCTCTCCTGAGGGGTGAACAAACCGGTCGATGAAATTACAGGGTGATGTGTTGGTTGCATGGCTTTCCCACTACTGCGCCAAATGCCCAGCGGCAAGATTCAAGATAGCAAAGAGAAAGGGCCGCCTGCGCAATGCAAGCGACCCCTTCCGATTTCAAAGCTAATGGAACTTAGAACTTGGTACGCAGTGTCAAACCATAGCTGCGTGGTTCCTGGATAAATGCCGAACGCGAACCGGACCGTAGAACGGTGTTGAATGTAACACCGCGTGTGATCTGGTTGGTCACGTTTACAGCGAACAGTTCCAGCGCCCAGCGGTCATCTTGCGAACCGATACCGGCACGAAGGTTCAGCTTGACGTTACCGTCTTGAATATCAAACGGAACCAATACTCTGGACGTCGCGATTGCTGGGTCAAACGCTTGCGTCGAAGTCCGGCTATCCGAAGTCATACGGCCCTGGGCGGTGATGAAGAAATCCAGGGAATCGCCCAGATCACGTTCATAGGTCGCACCCATGATACCGACAATTTCAGGCGCATTGGTAAGCGAGTTTCCGCAAAGGTTTGTCACGTTAATCGCTGTTTGCGTACCCGCACAATCCGATGGGTAGTTTGCGTCGGTATAGGTCAAACCTGTGTTGATCGTCAGGCTGTCGCTTGGCCGAATAGTCGCCTCGATTTCAACACCTTGCGTGTTCGCTTTGGGAACGTTGAAGGTTTGGAATTGAGCCCCGGTGAATTCAAGAACCTGGAAGTTTTTAAACTCTTCGCGGAACGCAGCAATATTCAGCGTCACGGCATTGTCGATCAACTTCGCTTTCAAGCCGACTTCATAGGCATCTACAATTTCCGAAGCGAAGCGTGGGTCCGCCCCGCCAGCAGCGGCTGTTGAATCGAGGTTGAAGCCGCCTGATTTGTAACCGTGCGTGAAGCTGGCATAGACATTGACCGGATCGGCAAATGCATAGCTGAGCTTACCAGTGTAAATCAGTTCGTTGTCTTTGAACTTCGAATTGAAGGTCCGTGGAAGCGGGAACACAGCAGCTTGCGGAAGATCAGCCGGAGCGGTGAAGGCAAAACAACCTGTGCCGAACACATTGTTAATCAAAGGCCCAGGAACGCCGCCTGCTCCGATAGACGCGAGGATCGCGGGACAGATTGCGTTGGTATTGTTACCCTGTGCAAACGAACCATCCTTGCTCTCGTCCGAATAACGCAAGCCAATGGTCAGGCTCAACGCGTCAGTGATATCGAAGGTATTGTGCGTGAACACAGACCAGCTCTTGCTGTTTTGTGCGTAGAGGTTTGTGTTGGTCGTTCCAGCAGGGTCAACGCCACCGGACAGAACGGTCAGAGGGTTTGCTCCCAAGGCGCCGCCGGTGGGTGCAAAGAACAGCGCCCCGATTAGTTCGCCATAATCCTGACCGAGCGAGAAGCTGACCGATTGTGAAATGTCTTCTGTCGAATAATATGCGCCAACAAGCCAGCTCAACCGTCCGTCAAGCGCATCACCTTGAACACGAAGTTCGTGGGTCATGGTTTCAATGCCAGTCAGGTTGGCATCAACATTGAACACATCGATACCGGAGAAATCGGAATCGTATTTCTCGAACGAGTCATATTCGCGATACGAACCGATATAGATGATGTCAGCCGAATCGCCGAGCGGGATTTCAATCTCCCCGGTTACGCCCCACTGATCAGCTTTCGTGATCGGTGCGAAATTGGCAGATGCGATCCGCGAATCTGCGGCAGCTTCTGCCGTGGTCTGGTCAAACCGGTCGGTTGCAACAACTGGGCCAGCCATACCGCCGCGTGGGCCTAGCCCAACGAGACCGAACAGACCGGCAGTTTCTACTGGAGACTGGAGCAATTCGATCGCTGCACCAAATGGTGCCTTGCTCTTCGAATAATCACCGATGATACGGCCACGGATGCCGCTATCGGTTTCCCAACCGAGTTGGCCTCTGATCAGATATTGATCAACACCGTTGGATTCACCAACGCGGGCACCAGTGCCATCAACTACAGTAATATAGCCATCACGTTCACGATAGGCACCAGTCACGCGGAGCGCGAGAGTGTCCTCAACCAGTGGAACGTTTACCGCGCCCTGCACGCTCATCAAATCGCGGTTGCCGTATGTCGCATTGGCGAAGCCGCCAAATTCCGACAGGTCAGGGCGTTTGTTGGTGATATTCAGCGCACCAGCCGAAGTGTTCCGGCCGAACAAAGTGCCCTGTGGGCCACGAAGAACCTCAACCCGTTCGATGTCGACAAATTCCGACAAAGCGATACCGGGGCGTGACTGATATGCACCATCCACGAAAACACCAACCGCGCTTTCAAAACCGATGTTGTTCGATGTCGTACCGACACCGCGAATACGGAGAACGACCGAGCCCGAAGATGTCTGTGCGTTCGAAGTCGAGAAGCTAGGGGAAACCTGAGTGATTTCTTGGACATTGACGACGCCCTGACGTTCCAGCTGAACCGGGCTAACCGCTGTAACAGCGATAGGAATGTCTTGAACATCTTCCGCCCGGCGCGTTGCGGTAACGATGATGATGTCCTCATCAACCATCTCTTCCTGTTCGCCGGCAGCGGAATCTTGTGCCTGAACGGTCCCCGCAGCACCAAGTGCCAATGTAAATGCCGTCGTACTAAGCAGAATCTTTCTCATTCTCTTCCCTTTTTAAAACCTGCCCTTTTGGGCATGTGTTTATGATGATCTAGCACCGAAGTTCGGAACACGTCCTCTGTTATTTACATCTAATGCATAGGTATGCCGCCGCACACAATGGCAATGAAGAGGTTGCCTGACGCAACTTATGAACACAGTGGCCAAAATGCATCAGTAGTTTTTGGGAGATTTAAGACTCCTGCAATCTCTTCATAATCGAACAGGATTGCACCGTTGGGCGAAGAACGAGCTCATTCCGTAACGGAAAATCTGACCTGCCCATCGCAAAGCTGGCAAGTGGTGGACAGGATAGGATTCGAACCTATGTACGCTTGCGCGGGCAGATTTACAGTCTGCTGCCTTTAACCACTCGGCCACCTGTCCACTGGCTTGCCTGAAGCGGGAAATTCCCGCTGTGCTGGTCATCACGAAAACGCGAGCTTACCTGCCGAGAGGCGCCCCAATGGCGAAGGCGCGCTTGCCTGTCAATGGGGCTGCTGGCATGGGCGACGCATCAGGCCGAATTTCCCGGCTTTCCAGACGCATCCGAAGGAGTTTTCATGGCCAGGCACAAGAAGGAACGCGCGCTGAGAGGGCGCGCCGGTAGAATGCAAGGCGGACGCGGGAGCGGTCGCGCTAGCTCAGGCCAAGTGCGCCTATGGGGCCGTCATGCAGTTGAGGCTGCGCTGAAAAACCCAGAACGCCAGCATCACAAGCTTTGGGCCGTACGAGAGGCGCTTGAGACTTTGGACGGAGAATTACCCGAAGGCTTTCCGGTTGAATATGCGCAGGCTGCCGATTTGGCTCGCCACGTGACCAAAGACACCCCGCACCAAGGTTTGGTGCTGGAATGCGCGCCTCTGGAAGATATTCATCTGGAGGATGTTCTAGGCGCGGGAGCGGACCGACCTCTGGTGATTCTCGATCAAGTCACTGATCCGCATAATGTGGGAGCGATTTTGCGATCTGCCGCCGCATTCGGAGCAGCAGCAATTGTAACGCAAGACCGCCATGCGCCTCCGGAATCAGGTGTTGTCGCCAAATCTGCTTCGGGCGCACTGGAAACAGTGCCGTGGGTGCGCGTTGTCAACTTGTCACGCGCGCTCGATGAAATTGCCGAGGCCGGATATTGGCGGATCGGCATGGCCGGAGAAGCCGAGGCAACTTTTGCAGAGGCGCTTCCAGCAGGTCCAATCGCGCTGGTAATGGGCGCGGAAGGCGAAGGCATGCGGCAAAACATTAAAGCGCATTGCGATTCGATCGCGCGGCTCCCGATCAGCAGTTCGATCGAAAGCTTAAACGTTTCTAATGCAGCGGCGATTGCGCTATATGCGATTGCGACGCGGGCATCTTAGCGCCCAGGCTAGGGGGATTTATGTTTGAGGCCAATATCAGGAAGCGGCTCTCCGCAACCATGCTGGTGGCAGCTTTGTCGGTGTTACTTACGGGATGCTTTGTAACGCCGGGCAAGTTCGATTCAACGCTCGTTCTGAATAAGGATGAAAGCTTCTCCTTCACCTACACGGGCGAGATATTTTTCTTGGGCCTCAGCCAGATGGCGCTGATGGGTAACGGGGGCGAGGCCGAATTCTCTGCCGGCGGCTGTTATGACGAGGAAACCTATGAGGAACGGGAATGCACCGCCGAGGAATTAGCCAAACAGCGCGCTGAATGGGAAGCTGATGCCGAAGATCGCAAAGCCGAGCAATTGAAGAAAACCAAAGAAATGGCAGCGATGCTGGGCGGCATTGACCCAACCGACCCAGAGGCCGGCAGGCAGCTTGCCACGAAATTGGAGCGCCAACTCGGATGGAATAAAGTCGAATATCTCGGCGATGGCGTGTTCAACGTCGATTTCGCGATCAGCGGAATGCTCAGCCACGACATCAGCTTTCCTGTGATTGAAAACCTACCCGTACCAACCCCTTTCGTTCAAGTTGTGTTGCGTAAGGGAAGTCAGGTCCGCGTCAATGCTCCGGCGTTTGCTGCCAGCGACACCGGAAACCCAATGGCGACTGGCATGCTTGGAATGATGGCCGGTCTAGGAGGTGCTTTGACAGAAAAGGATGATGAGAGCGCTGAAGAAGCAATTAATGGCATCCCCGTATTGGAGGGAACATTCTCCATTGTAACCGACGGCCAAATTCTCGCCAACAACACCGATGAAGGCCCTAGCGAATCTGCCGAAGGTCAGACCCTAATTTGGCAAGTTTCGCCTATGACCAAAGCTGCGCCGACTGCGCTTATTAAACTGGGCAGCTAAGCCGCGGATAATCAGTGCTGACAAAAAAGCCCCGCTTTCCCTTAAGGAGAGCGGGGCTTTTTCTAATGTAAAAGCTGATGTCGCGGATCAGTTTACCGCATCCTTTAGGCCCTTGCCCGCTTTGAACTTGGGCTGGTTCGAGGCCTTGATGGTCATCGGCTCGCCAGTGCGAGGATTGCGGCCGGTCGATGCCTTGCGCTTAGCAACAGAGAATGAGCCGAAGCCTACCAAGCGCACTTCATCGCCATTTGACAATGCGGTCTGAATTGAATCGAACACGCCTTCTACTGCACCTGAGGCGTCGCTTTTCGACAAGCCACTTGCATCGGCAACCGCACTGATCAGATCGTTTTTGTTCATAGTGTGAACCCCCAAAAAGAATTTATACTGCGAGGCCGGTGAATCGCCTCAGCGAAGGGGAGTGATAGAAGGGATTTTTCCAGCCACTGTCAAAGGCAATTCAGCCGAATCTATCCTGAAACCGGACAATACCACATAATTTGCGACTAATTGACGCCGTGACGCCAAGCAAGTCTTGTTAGGCCACTGAATAAGCCATCAATTGGGCAGCGCGGTCTTCTGGTTTGATTCGCCGCATGGATAAGCGGCTCCGTCACGGCTAATGCGCGGTCGGAGCCGATCCATCTTTCGCGCCCGCTGCACCAGGCTGGCTCGCCAAATCATCCGCCTCGGTCCATTCGATCGCCGCTGGCATCGAAGTCAGCGCCGTTTCGAGAACCTGATCAACATGCGAAACTGGAATGATCTCTAGGCCATCGGTTACATTCCCAGGAATCTCTGCCAGATCTTTTACGTTGTCTTCGGGAATGAGCACGGTCTTGATCCCGCCGCGAAGCGCCGCGAGGAGTTTCTCTTTGAGACCGCCGATCGGCAAGACTCGGCCGCGCAAGGTGACCTCGCCGGTCATCGCCACATCTGGACGAACAGCGATACCCGTTAGGGTCGAGACAATTGAGGTAACCATACCGACGCCGGCGCTCGGACCATCTTTGGGCACAGCCCCTTCGGGAAGGTGGATATGGATATTCTTGCGCTGGAAGATCGATGGCTTGATCCCGTATGCGGGCGCCCTCGCCTTCACAAAACTAAATGCAGCCGCAATGCTCTCGCTCATCACATCGCCCAATTTACCGGTCGATCTTATTTCGCCTTTACCCGGCGTGGTTACGCTTTCAATTGTCAGCAATTCACCGCCAACCTCGGTCCATGCAAGACCTGTGACTGCGCCAACTTGCGCATCTTCATCGGACACACCGTGCTTGAATTTGCGCACTCCGGCAAATTCGCCAAGATTGTCCGGCGTTACGACCACGCTGGTGACTTGCTTCTCGACAATCTTACGCAGGCTTTTGCGTGCCAGTCGCGCAATTTCGCGCTCCAGTGTCCGCACACCAGCTTCACGGGTGTAATAACGGATGAGGTCGCGCAGACCTTCTTCGGTCAGCTCGAATTCGCCTTCTTTCAGGCCGTGTGCCTCAATTTGTTTGGCAATCAAGTGACGCTTGGCAATCTCGACTTTCTCATCCTCGGTATATCCCTCGAGACGAATGATCTCCATCCGGTCGAGCAATGCTTGCGGCAGGTTCAGACTGTTCGCAGTAGTGACAAACATGATGTCCGACAGATCGACATCGAGCTCCAGATAATGGTCCTGGAATTTCGAATTCTGTTCGGGATCGAGCACTTCGAGCAGAGCCGATGCCGGATCGCCTCGGAAATCCTGCCCCAGTTTATCAATCTCATCGAGCAGGAATAACGGGTTGCTAGTTCCAGCCTTCTTCAAATTGGTTACGATCTTGCCCGGTAACGAGCCGATGTAAGTGCGGCGATGGCCACGAATTTCGGCTTCGTCGCGAACACCGCCGAGCGATTGGCGAATAAATTCGCGTCCAGTGGCGCGAGCAATGCTTTTGCCGAGCGAAGTCTTACCAACACCGGGAGGACCAACCAGACACAGTATCGGGCCCTTCAGCTTATTGGTCCGGGCCTGAACCGCAAGATATTCTATGATCCGGTCTTTGACCTTCTCCAACGCATAATGATCAGCGTCGAGCACTTCCTGCGCCTTAACCAAATCCTTCTTAAGCTTGCTTTTTTTGCCCCAAGGCAGACCAAGCAATACGTCCAGGTAATTGCGCACCACGGTGGCCTCGGCGCTCATCGGCTGCATACCTTTGAGCTTTTTCAGCTCGCTGGTCGCCTTGGCCTTCGCTTCCTTGGAAAGCTTCATCTTCTCGATCTTCTCGGCAAGCTCGGCCAATTCATTGGCATCTTCTGCTTCGCCACCCAATTCACTTTGAATCGCTTTCATCTGCTCGTTCAGATAATATTCGCGCTGGGTTTTTTCCATCTGGCGCTTAACTCGGCCACGGATTTTGCGCTCAACCTGCAAAACAGACAATTCGCCTTCCATGAAGGCCATTACCATTTCAAGGCGGCGAAGCGGATCGTTTTCGGTGAGCAAGCCCTGCTTGTCAGAAACCTTGGTGTTGATCGCTGCAGCTACCGCATCAGCGAGCGCACCGGCATCGTCGATCTCTCCCAGATTTTCGCTAGCATCGTCACCCAGCTTCTTGTTGAGCTTCGCATATTCGCCAAATTGCTTGGTGACCGAGCGCATCATCGCGGTCACTTCGCTTCCCGACGCAGTTTCAGGTTCGAGTATATCCACATCGGCAACGACATGTTCGCCCTCTGCCCGCAGCTCGCTCAATTTGGCGCGCGCAGTGCCTTCGACCAGCACGCGAACCGTGCCATCGGGCAATTTCAGCAATTGCAGCACCTGTGCCACAACGCCGACATCATACAAATCATCGCCCTGCGGATCGTCGCAAGCCGGATCGAGCTGGGCAAGAAGGAAGATATCTTTTGATCCCTCCATCGCCACTTCCAGCGCCGCAACCGATTTATCACGGCCGACAAACAGCGGCACGACCATGCCGGGAAACACAACAATGTCGCGGAGGGGAAGAAGGGGAAAACTACTCATATCAAATCCATATGTCTGAGCGGGGTTGAACCCGCGCTTACCGGTTGATGGAGATATGGGTAGCGCAGTGCAAAGCTGCAATGGGAATCAGCCAATCAGCTGTAGAGTCGGACGAGCGTCCAGCAAATAGTAATGCCTAACGCTCTAACCGCTTGCTGCCTCGAAGTTGCGTTCAAATGAAAGCCCCTCTGGCTTTTTTTATGCCATTGCGGAGCAGGCGCCATCGAACGGTGGCCTGATACACGAAAACGCATCCGTCCACAGCGGCAGCCACCGATGCGAACGGACGCATCGGTCCCAAGACCGCTCCCATCAAGTCGGTAGGGTCAGCCTAATCCCTGAAGCTCGGATCGATCCGGTCAAGTTTCCGCAGCAATGCTGGCCAAGCCAGCCCTTGTGCGACCATGCCAATGCCAGCAGGCGGGGTCTGTGCTTTCACCTTTTCGGGTGTGCCTTGCGGCGGATTGTTGAGGTTTTCGATGCCGGCGCTGAGCATCTTTACCTGCGCATCGCAGGCACGCTCTATAAAATACAACCGCAGGAAACATTCCGCGACGCTGTTGCCAATCGCGAGCGTGCCGTGATTGCGCAGGATCATCGCGTGTTTGTCGCCCATATCTTCAACCAGACGATCGCGCTCTTCCAGATCGGTCGCGATGCCTTCATATTCGTGATAAGCGATGTCACTGCGAGCGATCATGCCGGTTTGCGTATGTGGCATCAGACCTTCGCTCATTGCGCTGACGGCTTGGCCTGCCGGTGTGTGCAAATGCATTACCGAATGCGCCGCTTCGCAATTCATATGCAGTGCTGAGTGGATCGTGAAGCCAGCGGGATTTACCGGATGCGATGTCTCGATCACCGGCTGACCTTCGACATCTATCTTCACTAGGCTGGAGGCGGTGATTTCCTCGAACATCATGTCATATGGGTTGATCAGGAAGTGATGTTCTGGCCCCGGTACGCGGGCGGACAAATGGGTGAAAATCAAATCATCCCAGCCGTATAGAGCAACAAGCCGGTATGCAGCTGCAAGATCGACCCGGACGGCCCATTCTTCAGCGCTCACCTTGCCGCGAACATCCGCATCGTTACCAACACCGTTGTCATTCATCACAGTTGCCATGATCTACTCTCCAAATCAGTCTTTCATTCACCCTATCACGAGTTGCGATCAACCCATACCGGGCAGATTGAACCCCGGGGGCAAGCCCATTCCGGCCTGAATACTCTTCATTTCTTCTTCCGAAACGCGGTCTGCCTTTCCCCGCGCATCGTTAAATGCGGCGGTAACGAGGTCCTCGACCATCTGCTTTTCCTCCGGCTTCATCAGGCTGTCATCGATACTTACACCCAGCACGCGGCCCTTGGCAGAACAGCGCACCTTGACCAAACCGCCGCCTGCTTCGCCGGTGACTTCGATAGCATCCAGCTTTGCCTGAACATCATTCATTTGCGTCTGAATGGTTTCGGCGGCCTTCTGTGCAGCCTGAATCATTTCTTCCATGGATTTCATAGTCTTTTCCTCAATTCTTCAGCGACCCCAAGAGGCCTGGCCCCGTGCGGGAGCAATTTCTTCTTCGACCATTTCGGCCTCGGGGAAGACATCCATCGTGGCTTCCACCAGCGGATGTTTCTTCAACAGTTCGAGGGCAGCGCGCTGTTCGGCTTCACCCTCTTCGACCAAAGACGGTGCGCCAGCTTCCTGACATTCTTCGACCGTCCAACGGTCACCCGTCAAGCCCATCAGCGCATCGCGTAATTGCGGAGCAATGTCATCTTTGAACTGACTGGCCCGGCTAAAGCGCAATTTGCCGGGTTCAAGCGAAACAATCCGGACCTGTAATTGCATTATACTTGAGGCCAAATGATTGCCGTTTGCCCCGACTTGTTCGGTCAATTGCTTCCAGCCAATTTGCGCAGCTGGAGCAGCAGTGGTGTTCCCCTCGCCAGTTGGCTGGGCAGAGGCTGCACCTATCTCCGCAAGCTGTTCAAGCTTCGTCGCTAGCTTGCCTGGATCTGGCAAATCAGCCGCATGCAGCACCCGTAGCAGCGCCATTTGAGCAGAGACAAGTGGGTCGGGCGCCTGCCGAACTTCATCGTGCCCTTTGAGCAGCAATTGCCATAGTCGGTGCAACTGGCCCGGCGCTAAGCGCCCCGCCCAGTCTTTCAGCGCAGCGCCTTCTTCTGCGGTTGGAGCTTCGGGCTCCCCTCCGCCGACTTGGGCAAGCGTGATCTTGTGCACCAGATCCATCAACCCGCGCATCAAGGCGATCGGTTCAACACCCAGCGCATATTGGTCGTTCATTGACGACAACATCGCTTGCGCATCTCCCGCGAGCAGAAGCCCTAGCATTGTGCGCTGCGCAGTCTTATCCGCAAGCCCCAGCATATCGCGAACCCGCTCTGCAGTAACTTGGCCCTGATCGCCCAAATCAGCATGAGCAATCGCTTGGTCGAGAATGGAAAGACCGTCGCGCACAGACCCTTCGGCCGCCATTGCAATCATGTGGAGCGCTTCGGTTTCGGCCTCCACTCCCTCTAGGCCACAAATTCTTGCGAAGTGGCCTTCGAGAAGATCAGTGGTAATCCGTCGCAAATCGAACCGTTGGGTCCGGCTCAGTACCGTAACCGGCAGTTTGTCGACTTCCGTCGTCGCAAAGAGGAACTTCACATGCGCAGGCGGCTCTTCAAGAGTCTTCAGTAAGGCATTGAAAGCATTGCGCGAAAGCATGTGGACTTCGTCAATAATGTAAATCTTGTAGCGCGCCGAGACAGCGGCGTAGCGGACCGCCTCGATTATCTCGCGAACGTCGTCCACGCCGGTGTGGCTGGCAGCGTCCATCTCGATCACATCCATGTGCCGACCTTCGGCGATCGCGATGCACGGTTCGCACTGGCCGCAAGGATTGATCGTTGGGCCACCCTGTCCATCTGGTCCCACGCAATTAAGCGCCTTGGCAATCAGCCTTGCAGTCGAGGTTTTACCCACTCCGCGCACACCAGTCATCAGGAATGCGTGCGCCAGCCGATCGCGCTTGATCGCATTCGCCAGCGTTTGCACCATCGGCTCCTGCCCGATCAGCTCGCTGAAGGTTTGCGGACGGTATTTGCGGGCAAGGACGCGATAAGGTTGGCCTGATTCCACTGGTTTCGCGGCCGGAGTCGGCGCTTCTGGTTCCCCTGCACCGAACATAGAATTCTGCCCTGCAGCTTCTAACTCCGCCGCGCTCGCCTGTGCATCGGCCGCGCCAGCATCTGCCTCAACCGGAGGCCCATCGTCCCAAGGCGGCGTATCTGAATTGTCCGGTGAATCACCCATAGGCACTTGGTAGGCGCAGATGCGACGATTGTCATGACCGTTTGTCACGATAGTGTGTGCAACAATTCAATGAAAAAGGAGCCGAGCGACCCGTCGCAACACGCCTTGGCTGCTTCCTTCCGGACCTGACCAGGTAAACGAACGCAAACGTCCACCCGACTCCCGAGCGGGCATATGGGGATAACAAGCGTCCGGCGCAAGTCGCAATTGCTAGGCCGGATGGCGCATTCAGGCTCTGTGCAGCAAGCAGATGCACATGTAATTTGTGAATCAGTCCATGGATGGTTATGAGCATAATAGCCGATTGGGAGTGCTATCAATGAAATTTTCCGCAAAGACGCTGACGGCAATGAAGGCGCTGACCACTGCTTGCATCGCACTCGGCTTGACCTTGCCCCAGCCTGTGTTCGCGCAAGATGTGGATTTTGGTGACGATTCCAGCGAATGGGCGATTGATGGCGAATGCGATGATCCCCGTTTCACCGGACCCGGCATGACCACAACACCTCTGCTTGATTCAGATATTCGCGCCGACGCGACCGATTGCAAGACAGCGTTTGATCAGGGGCGGATTGAGCTCAAGTCGGGTAGTTCCACACGTGATTCCTCTCGCATCGCATGGGGCGATGATAATGGCGAATGGGCCAACGATGGTGAATGTGACGATATGCGCTTCGAAGGCCCCGGTATGACGACCACGCCGCTGCTAGTTGAAGATGTAAAGCATGACGCAAGCGATTGCCGATCCGCCTATGAGGCAGGCAAGCTAGAGCTTCGTTCGTCGTAATCTGTCGGTTGGATCGACGCAAAGTTAGATTGGCGCTCCGTTATGTTGAAAATTGCATTGTCAAATCGTCACACGAGGCAGATAACTGTGGGCTTGGTCATTATCGGCTTGGCAATGCCACAACCCGCCTTCTCCCAAAACATAGACTTCGGTGACGACTCGAGCGAATATGCCAAAGACGGCGAATGTGATGATCTGCGGTTCACAGGTTCTGGCATGACCGACACCATTTTGCTCGATGAAGATGTCGGCCATGATGCCACTGACTGCCGTGTAGGATTCAATCAAGGCCGGCTGACTTTTGCAGGTCAAGCTGCTGTGACCGAAGGAATTGCACTACCGATTCAAGATGTGGATTTTGGCGATAATAGCAGTGATTTTGCTGGCGATGGCGAGTGCGATGATGTCCGGTTCGTTGGTGCAGGTATGGCTGAATCGCTGCTGACAGACAGCATTGGCAAAGATGCAGACGACTGCAAAGCAGCCTACGAAAATGGCAGGCTCGAATTTAATGCGCTATTTGCTGTTCCGACTGCCGATAGTCCGATCGATTACGGAGATAACAGCGCTGATTTCGCTAATGACGGCGAATGCGACGATATCCGTTTTACCGGTGACTATTCGGATGAGGTCATCTACCTCGCAGACAGCATCGGCCATGATGCCAATGATTGCCGCGCAGCCATGCAATCGGGCGAAGCACGCTGGCAAGGCAACGAAATCAAACCGAATTTCGGAATGGATATCTAGACCGCAAATTCCAATTTAGGCAAGCTTGGGAAGCTTACCGGAAATTATCAGCGTAGGCCTGTAATTTCAGAGATTTGGGCGGCGTTGCGTGCACACGTGCAGCAATCCCGTACTTGGCCGCATAGGCCTTCGCCGCTTCCTTATCTGGAAATGTCAGCTCAACTTGCGCCTGCGTATCGGCGCTGCCGGTCCAACCCATTAAAGGGTCAGCTTTGCGCGCTTCGGCTTGCTCGAATTCGAGAATCCATTTTTCCGTCCGGGCTTTGCCGGACTGCATCGCGCTTTGGGTGCGTTGGTAAATACGTGCTGCCATAGTTGCGCTCTTAAATCAGCTTGAGCCGCGTGAAAAGGCGTTCTTTGTTTTTAGGCTCGGCTTTTCTGTCCATGGTTGATCGGGCCAACGATGTTTCGGGTATCGCCCCTTCATATCCTTGGCCACATCGCGCCATGTCCCGCGCCAGAATCCGGGCAGATCGCGGGTTGCCTGAATGGGTCTTCCCGCCGGGCTGGTAAGCTGGAACAACAACGGCGTGGTGCCGATCAGCGGATGCTGGTCGAGGCCAAAAAGTGCTTGCACGCGCAGTTCAACCGAAGGTGCGCCCTCGCTCGCATAATCGATCTTGTGGGTCGTTCCTGCAGGGCTGGTAAATTCGCGCGGCGCAGCTTGATCGAGTCTCTGACGATCACTCCACTCAAGCTGGCCGAGCACCGCCTCCACAATTTTGCTTCTGGGAATGTCTAAATCTCGGCGCTTTGCTAGCAATGGATCAAGCCAGATTTCTGCGGAAGCACGCAAGGCACCAATTTCCAGTGAACCAATTTCCGCAAATTGGCCCCGCGCCAGCAATGCGGCTGGCACCAAATCCCCTATTCTGTCCCGAGCCAATTCACGCAAGGCTGCCTCAAATGATGCCGGGTCTGGTGACGGGTCTGGTCCGCTTGACAGAGTAATCGCGCCCATTCGGCGTTCCAATCGCGCTTCGAGGCGCGCCCCCCTCTCGTTCCATTTCAGGCTGGTCCGACGCTCTATTAAATGCCCAAGGTGTTCTTCGACCTCAGTCGGTTCCAAAGCTGCAGCGGCAGTAATGCGCGCGCCCTTCGCTTGGCCCTGCGCATCGGCAACCACCAACCATTCTGATCTGGCGAGCGGTGATGCCGGGTCGAGGAAGTAACCCCTACCCCCAGCTGAAATCCAATTCTCGCCGCTGGCATCGCGCCGCCGCGCAACATTGTCGGGCATGGCCTGGGCGAGAAACACTGCGGGACTAACCTGATCGCTTGCTGCGCTACCAATCAGCTTTTCTGCCTGCCGCGCCCAACGTTCCGCCAATTTGCGCGACGCGTCCGCCCTGCCAGACCTATCGCCGCTCCACCGTTGCAGACGTTGCAACAAATCCTCACCACGTCCGCCCAATCCGCGCTCTTGCGACAGTAGCGCCAACCGCGCTGCCTCCTCAGCCTGTCCCGCTCTGGCTCCGAACAGGAGAGCAGCAGCCATCGCCGGATCAACTGGCAAGGCCGCGATTTGGCTTCCCAACGAGGTAATCTGGCCGTCTGAGCCAAGTGCCCCAAGCTGTTCCAACCGTCGCCGCGCTGACCCAAGCGATGCTGCAGGTGGCGCATCGAGCCATGTCAAAGATGCCGGATCATGCGTGCCCCAGCGTGCCAAGGACAATGCCAGCGGCGCAAGATCGGATGTCTCCATTTCGGGCGGATCAAATTTGCGGCGGCCCGCATGTCCGCCTTGTTCCCACAGGCGATAGGCAACGCCCGGCCCTTGCCGCGCCGCGCGACCCGCACGCTGTGCGGCAGCCGCTTGGCTGGCGCGATGCGTAACCAGATGGGTAGTTCCGGCAGCGCGGTCAAATTCAGCTCGCCGCGACAGGCCGCAATCGACCACCACCGTCACACCATCGAGCGTGAGCGAAGTTTCCGCAATTGCCGTTGCCAACACGATCCGCCGGTTTCCGTTCTTGTCGCGTTTGATTGCAATACGCTGCGCCGCTGGCTCGACCTGACCGTGCAGCGGCAGGATAGGCACGTTCGGCAATCTCGCTTCCAGCCGTTCACGAACACGCTCAATCTCTCGCACGCCTGGCAGGAACGCCAGAATGTCGCCATCTTCCTGCTTCCACGCGGTCATAATCGCGGAGGCCATCTGGTCTTCAATTTGCTTTTCAGCACGCGCGCCCAGCCATTCAATCCGCAAAGGATGCGCCTTACCTTCGCTCTCGATAATGGGCGTGTCCGGTCCGACGATGCTTGCAAAGCGCTCGCCATCAATCGTCGCTGACATTACGCAAATTCGAAGATCGTCACGAAGCACTGCCCGGCTTTCAAGCGCTAATGCTAAGCCCAAATCGCTGTCCAGATGACGCTCATGTGCTTCATCGAATAGCACCGCGCTCACCCCCGACAACTCCGCGTCATCGACCAACCAGTTTACAAGAATTGCCTCTGTCATCACCAGAATGCGGGTTTTCGCAGAGGTTCTGCTGTCAAGGCGGGTCAGATAGCCCACCGTCTCGCCGGCCTTCTCACACAGTATCTCAGCCATCCGTTCCGCCGCCGCACGCGCCGCGACACGGCGAGGACTGAGCAGAATGATCTGGCCTGTGCACCAAGGCTCGGCCAGCAAAGCAGGCGCAACGGCTGTGGTCTTTCCGGCACCAGGCGGGGCAATCAGCACCGCCGTCCCGCTTTCGCTCAAGGCTTGAAGTAAATGTGGAAGCACCGTGTGGATGGGAAGGTTATCGCTCACCGGTTCGCCTTACCTAAATGGCAATGGGTGGGAAAGCGGCGATGCTAACTCATGCTTTAAACAAGCTGATCGAAGCTGGCTTTAGTAGCCCCTAGCCACCGCAAATTGTGCTGCCTCAGCCATAGCTTGGCGCGCTGAACTATCAGGGAATATCGATATTGCATCAACTGCACGGTTGGCGAAGTGACGAGCGCGATCCCGCGTTGCACCGACTGCGTCATACTTATCGATGAGCGCGATTGCTTCTTCGAGTGCGGCCGCATCGGACCGGATACCGGAGATAGCATCCTTCCAGAATTTTCGCTCGCCTTCAGTGCCGCGTGAATAGGCAAGGATTACCGGCAAAGTCATTTTACCTTCGCGGAAATCATCTCCCTGATCCTTGCCCATTTCGGCTGCATCGGAATCGTAATCAATCGCATCATCCACCAATTGAAACGCTACGCCAAGATTACGGCCATAGTCATCAAGTGCACGTTCCTGCGTCTCGTCGCATTCAGCCACAACAGCGGATATGCGCGATGCAGCGGCGAAAAGTGCTGCAGTTTTCGCTCCGATGATCCCCAGATACCGCTCTTCGCTGGTCTCAATTTGCCGTTGCGCGGTCAATTGATCGACTTCGCCCTCGGCAATGATCGCGCTCGCTCCTGATAGGATTTTGAGCACTTTAAGGCTGCCATCCTCGGTCATTAGTTCGAATGCTCTGCTGAACAGGAAATCACCGACCAGAACAGTTGCCGGGTTGCCATAGATGATGTTGGCCGCCGCTTTACCACGCCGCAAATCGCTACCGTCTACGACATCATCATGCAGCAATGTCGCGGTGTGAATAAACTCAACTGCGGCTGCAAGCTTGAAATGCCGCGTGCCGCTGTATCCGACCAGTTCCGCACCCGCGAGAGTGAGCATTGGGCGAAGGCGTTTTCCGCCGCCTGAAATTAAATGGCCAGCGAGCGCGGGAATCAAAGGGATTTCGCTCTGCATCCGATCCAGAATCACTGAATTTACCGAATTCATGCCCTGCGCGGTCAGCGCTAGCATCGGATCGAGAGTGGGCCGTTTACGCGGCAGAGAGACGACTTGCGCAGTCATGGTGCCGCGCTATTGGCCACCGTAAATGCTTAAGGCAAGTCACAACCTGCTTGGAAAGGGCGCAAAGTCCGTGATATGCGGTTAAGTGATGCAAGATTCCGACACAGACCCACAGCTCGCCAGTTATCGCCGCTCAATCGATAATATCGACGCAGCCCTGATCCATATGCTAGCGGAGCGTTTCCGTATTACGCAGGCAGTCGGAGAATATAAGGCACGCGTAACCTTGCCGCCAGCCGATCCTGACCGAGAATCCCGTCAGGTCGCCAGACTAAGAAAGCTGGCTGAAGAAGCGCATCTTGATCCGGAGTTTTCAGAAAAATTCCTTCGTTTTATTATCGAAGAAGTTATCCGTCACCACGAACAGGCCCAGCAAGCCTAGCGCAGACTCGATCCACTACTGAAATCACTCGTCATTTTTTTCAGGTCGGCTGGTGTCGCGTGGAGTCCGGCGAGGCGCTTGTTTAGGCGGTGCAACCCGTTTTGGAGTTGCACGCTTTGGATCTGCACGGGGAACTGCACGGGGAACTGCACGGGGAGCTGCTGCTGGCGGCGCCGATTGTGTCGTTTGGGAAGCGCGTGGCTGTCTCGCGACAGGAGGCGCTACTCTGGATTGGCGACGCGCACTCGCTGATGGAGGCGGTCCATTGCCATTGCGCGCGGCTGGTAATCCAGAAGTTGCAGCACCATCGCGGCGCTGACGGCCTGACCTACGGTTATCACGCCGTGCATCATCGCCATAGCGAGTTGTTCCTGTGGTGTCTTCGGCGCGCGAAGAGCCATCACGGTTACGCCTGCGCTCACCGCGATGCTCGCCACGCTGACGATCATGATACCGGCCATCATTGCCACGGCGGTACCCGTCCCAATTTGCTTGGCCTCTGCGTTTGCCGCGACGCCCTTCCCAATAACGGCGGTGGCCATCGTTCCACCGATAGCGCGTGCCGTAGGTGTCATAGATGTAGAAGCCGACTCCCGGATAATAAAAACTATCGTACCAACCATAGTAGCTCGAACCGTAATAGGGGTCGTAGTACGGGTCGTAATAGGGGTCTGCATAGGCGCTGCCGTAACCATCAACCCCATAAATCGCGCAGCCACCTAACGACAAAGTCGCTGCGGCCAACAAAACTGGCTTAAATATGGAACGGCTCACTCTTTTTCTCCCCGGTGGCAATCATGCCGATGTTCCGTTTCTGGCGAACGGGAATTGAACAGTGGCTGAATTAGAGCAACGGCCTAGCCCACTCTTGGCAGGCTCAATTTCACCAGCAAACCGCCAAGGTCTTCGCTTTCATCCAGCTCAACCCCGCCACCATAAATCTCGGCGACGTCGCGTACGATCGCCAATCCAAGACCCGTCCCAGGTTTACCAGTGTCCAAACGAGCACCCCGGTCGAATATTTCGGTGCGCTTGTCTTCGGGAATGCCCATCCCGTCATCTTCCACCCAGATGACGCACTGCTTTTCATCCGGTTCAGCATCGACGGTAACAAACACGCTACCGCCGCCATATTTGGCTGCGTTCTCGATCAAATTGCCAAGAATTTCGTCAAGGTCCTGACGTTCTATGGCGACCTGCGCTTGGCGATTTCCATCAATATCGAACCTTACAGAAGGATAAAGACGTTCAACTGCACGGCGCACCGCTTCTGCACTGTCGCATACTGGCGTTCTGGCCAATCCAACCGCTCGGCGTCCTACTGCTCTTGCCCGTGCAAGATGGTGGTCGACATGCCGCCGCATCGTTGTCGCCTCGCGAATAACCGTATCGGGCAAGTCGGGCGCGCGCGCGGTGGCCGCATTGTTGACCACCGTCAGCGGCGTCTTCAAAGCGTGCGCCAGATTGCCGGCATGAGTACGTGCTTCCTCGGCTTGTTTCTCCGAGTGGGCGAGCAGCATATTAAGCTCCTCTACCAGTGGTTGAACCTCATAAGGCAGTGGGTCGGTGATGCGATTTGTGCCCGTGGTACGAATACGCTGGATGGCTATCCGTATGCGTCTGAGCGGTCGCAAGCCGTAATAGCTCTGCAGAGCTGCCATCACGAACAGACCAAGGCCCAATACCGCAAATGACCACGCCAGAATGGATCGTATCCGGTTGATCTGCTCATCTAGCTCCTGCGTTGCCGAGGCGACAACAAAGGTCCATTTCGCGTCGCTGTACGGCAAAATCACGGACCGCTCGACAATCCGCAATTGTTCATCGGGACGCTGGCTGCTGTCATAAAAATGCGGTTCAGTGTCTGTGTGTTCACCCATCAACTTGAGAGGCTCGTCCCACAAAGAACGCGACAGATAGCCCTCCTGACCGTCCGCAACGATCTGGAAATACATGCCGCTATTGGGTTCCAAAAAGCGGGGTTCACCTAACGGCCGGTTGAAATAGACCTCACCATCCAGATCAATCTCGGCACTGACCAACATGGCGTTGAGCAGATATTCCATCTGATCATCAAAATTGCGTTCAACGAGGCTTGTAAGCGTACGGTCGAGCGCAAAGCCGCCAGCAAGCAGTAAAATCAGAATCCAACCCGCAGCGATCAACATCATTCGGCGGGCAAGGCTACCGGTGTCGTTACGCCCGGTATCGTTAGGCATTGTGGTATCAGTAGATTGTTCAGACCCGGCATGCGCCGGACCTGCAGAGGACGCGCGCCCTTGAGCAGCAATGTCTGCTTGTGGCGCGTTCACTCTAGGTGGCTCGCGGTGCTTCGTCCGGATCGTCCAGACTATAGCCCAGACCGCGGATCGTGGTAATCACATCGGCGCCGAGTTTCTTACGGATACGCGTGACGAACACTTCGATTGTGTTCGAATCGCGGTCAAAATCCTGATCGTAAATATGCTCGATCAACTCAGTCCGGCTAACCACCTTGCCCTTATGATGCATAAGATAGCTGAGCAGCTTATATTCCTGCGCGGTCAGCTTCACCGGTTCGCCAGCCAAGGTCACGCGGCCGGAACGCGTATCCAAACGCACCCCACCAGCCGTTAATTCGGATGAAGTATTGCCCGATGCACGGCGGATAAGCGCCCGCAATCGAGCGATGAGTTCTTCGGTTTGAAATGGCTTGGCAAGATAATCGTCAGCACCCGCATCGAGGCCTGCTACCTTGTCCGACCAGCTGTCGCGCGCTGTCAGCACAAGAACCGGGAATGTCCGGCCTTCTTTGCGCCACATGCCCAACACTGTCAGTCCGTCAATCTCGGGCAAGCCCAGATCAAGGATGACCGCGTCATAATTCTCGGTTGAGCCAAGAAAATGACCGTCCTCGCCATCGGTCGACAAATCAACCGCATAGCCGTTCTGCTCCAGTGTGGATTTAAGTTGCTGGCCGAGAGTTGGCTCGTCCTCGACAATCAGAATTCTCATGCTGCCTAATTCCCCTGCAATAGGCTCTCAATTTGAACCTGCATCCGTTTCCATTGCTAAGTGGTCTTTTGTTGTAAATGCGTCAACTCGCCAAGCGATTCCATCCTGAATTGATGGAGTTAGCGACTGCGGCGCAATACCTTACCGGTGCGCGCATCGACATCGACATACGAAACGCGGCCATTGCGAATAAACTTGAGGCGATAAGCGCCTGCAGCCGAATCATATGCCGGGCCTAGATATTCATAGCCCTGCGCCTTCAACGGATCGGCCACCTTGCGCTCTATTTCACGCAGCGGGATCCGGTTACCCGCTTGCATTTCCTTGCGAGCATTTTCCTGATCCGTCCGGTCCTGAGCAATGGCAAGTGCCCCGGAAAATCCAGAGGCGACCAGCGATGCAGCCAGGGCAAGATTTAAAAAACGTTTCATAATATTTTTGGTTTTGCGCCCGCTGCTTTGAACAGCGTCTGAATGCCTGCCGTTTCCTGTGTTCAGAATGTTTACGTATGACTTGGCTTATTCAACCATCTCATATTTAACGGTTACGCTAACGCCTGTGCCGACCATACCTGGTTGAACCGGGGTTGAATCAGCTAATTTCTCAACAGCCATAGTCCGCATCATGGGCTGCGGCGAAGATACCGACACCGCCTCGCTTATTTCAAGCAAGCGGATATCTGAATATCCGGCCCAACCTGCATATTCCATCGCTCTTTCGCGCGCCGTTTTCAGCGCAGATTCGCGTGCCTGAGCCTTCGCCGCTGTGTCATCTCCGATGGAAAAGCTGGGGCCGCCAATGTCGGTTGCACCTGCTGCGACCAACGCATCGAGCACAGGCCCCGTCCGTTCAATCTTACGCAGGATCACACTGACACGGTTGGATACGGAATAGCCCTTGAAGACTTGCTGCTGTGTTTGGCGGTCGTAATCATATTGCGGGTTGAGATTGATGCCAGTGGTTTGGATGTCTTTCTCGTCAATCCCGAGAGCTTTGATCCGCGCGATAACCGCCGTCATTTCCCTAGCGTTAAGCTGCATCGCCTCGACCGCAGTTTTCGCTTGCGAGGCTACGCCAGCGCTGATTGTGGCGATATCGGGCGCAGCTTTAACCGATTCAGAAACACTCAGCTCGATCACGGGTCCTCGGGATTGGATCTGAATGTCTGCCGCCGAGGCAGGCATGGCCAAAGCTGGCAGCATTGCAGAAACAGCGGCGAAGGTCAGGGCGTTGCGGATCATATCTTTCTCCATGTGTTTACCTACCATCTAATGTCACGACACTTTAGGCAAGGTGAACCGCGCTTCACATCAGCGCTGTCTGTGGCTAGGCCTGACACAATGCTATTGGGGGCTGGTTACAGATGATCCGCAGTTTGATATTTTCCGTCGCACTATTCTTGAGCACGGCTGCTGTCGCGCAAAACGGTATGGAGCCGGTGCCGGCGCGGCAATCCGATGAGGGATCAGGGCCCTATTCAAGCTTGGTCATTCGCGGCGCGACCATGATCGACGGCACCGGTGCCCCGCCGGAAGGACCGGTTGACATCGTGGTGAAGGACAGCCGGATCGCTGCAATCAATCGTGGTGGCTCGCCTGAAAGTGTAATTAATTCCGCCGACCGCGTGGTTGATGCGACCGGCATGTTTATCATGCCCGGCTTTGTCGATGTGCATGGCCATAATGGCGATCCGGGCAAGGCTCCCAATCCCGATTACGGATACCGTTTGTGGCTTGCGCACGGCGTAACTTCGGTGCGCGGCGTGTCGTTCGGTTTCGGGCCCGACAGCACCGACCTTGACCACAAACGCCGCAGTGCCGCTAACTTGATCGTCGCCCCGCGCCTGTTCGCTTACGCTGTGTTTGGAGACAAATGGCCGGGCGGACCCGTTAGGACTCCGGCCAAGGCGCGCGAGTGGGTACGGTGGGCCGAAAATGCCGGATATGACGGGGTGAAATTCTTTAACACCGATGCATCCGATGTGCTCGCCGCTGCATTGGATGAAGCCGAAAAGCATAAAATGGGCACCGTCGCGCATTTGGGGCAACGCGGCGTAGCGCAGGTTACTGCACGCAAAGCAGTCGAGCTGGGTATGGACGGTGTCACCCATTTCTATGGCCATATGGAATCGCTGCTTAAGGATGGCGCTTTGGTGCGTTACCCCAATGATTACAATTACCTCGACGAACAATCTCGCTTTTCCGAAGTTGCTAGGCTCGCCACGCAAATTGTGGAGCCGGGTAGCGAGGAATGGGATGATTATATCGATTCCATGGTCGAAGGCGGTGTTACGCTTAGTCCGACATTCAACATCTATTCTGCATCACGCGATGTAATGCGGGCGCGGACTGCCGAATGGCATCAGAAATACACGCTGCCTTCGTTGATGAACTTCTATGAGCCCAGTCTGACAAATCATGGGTCCTATTACCACGATTGGTCGACCGAAGACGAGGTCGCCTGGCGCAATTTCTATGTGCCATGGATGAAGCTAACCAACGACTTCAAAAACAAGGGTGGCCGCGTAACCGTCGGGTCCGATCCTGGTTATATTTATCAGACTTGGGGGTTCGCCTATATTGGCGAGTTCGAGATGTTACAGGAGGCAGGATTTGCCCCGCTCGAAGTCATCCAAGCCGCGACAATGAACGGCGCTGACGAAATCTATAAGCCAAAGGGAATCCCTGCTCCGTTCGGCAAGATCAAAGTCGGCATGTTGGCGGATTTGGTTATTGCGCCAGAAAACCCGCTGGCCAACTTCAAGACGCTGTACGGCACCGGACATTTGCGGCTGAACCGCGATACCAATGTGCTCGAACGCGTCGGCGGGGTACGTTGGACGATTAAGGACGGCATTGTTTACGATGCGCATATCTTGCTCGAAGATGTAGCCGAAATGGTCGCTTCGCAAAGCCAATAGCCACGGGAAACCGGGGGCCGATTCAAGCATACCGCTTGCCGCATGGCGGCCAGTAACCTAACGCGCGCCACCTATGGCGCAACCACCGATACTCAGCTTGGAAACCCTTGGCCTACAACAAGGCGGCCGGTGGTTGTTTGGCGGCCCCGAAACCGACGGGCTTAACCTGCATGTCGGGCCAAGAGACCGACTGGCTCTAATTGGTCGCAATGGCGCTGGCAAAACCACGTTGTTCCGCTTGATCAATGACCAACTCGGTCCTGACCGGGGCGAGCGCAAAGTGAAACCCGGCACGCGGATTGTGGTGCTGGAGCAGGAACCAGATTTCGGGCCGTATGAAACGCTGATGGATTTCGCTCTGGATGGCGAGCATCCACCGGAGGAATACGAGGTTGAGGCGATTGCAGGCCAACTTGGCATCGACATGGCGACCAAATCCAAGGGGGCCAGCGGAGGCGAACGGCGCCGCGCTGCGATTGCACGCGCCCTAGCCCAAGATCCTGATTTGCTGTTGATGGACGAGCCGACCAATCATCTCGATCTTGCCGCGATTGAATGGTTGGAGAGCTGGCTCGACCGTTACAAAGGCGCATTCATTGTCATCAGTCATGACCGGACTTTCCTGAAACGTTTGACCAACGCGACAATTTGGCTTGAACGCGGAATTCTGCGGCGCAAAGACGTCGGTTTTGGCGGATATGATGCTTGGGAAGAACAAGTCTATGCCGAGGAAGCACGCAACGCGCACCGGCTAGACGCAAAACTGAAAATCGAGGCCCATTGGCTAGAGCGCGGCGTCACCGCGCGGCGTAAACGCAACCAAGGGCGGTTGGAGAAATTGTGGCAAATGCGCGCGCAACGTGCCGCGATGATCAGCCCGACCGGTGCAGCAAAACTTGGCCTAACCACCGATGACAGCAACAAGAGCAAAGCAGTTATCGTTGCGGACAAGGTCAGCAAATCCTTCGGAACCGGCAAGGATGAACGCAAGATCATCCGAGATTTTTCGCTTCGCATCCAACGCGGAGACCGGATCGGTGTGGTCGGCTCAAACGGTGCTGGTAAGACGACATTGCTGAAACTGCTTACGGGCGAGCTTGCGCCCGATGAAGGCAAGGTGACAGTCGCGAAATCGCTGACCGGAGTGGTAATTGACCAGCAGCGCGCCTTGATGACGCCCGAAAAATCGGTGCGCGATGTGCTGGCGGAAGGCGGCGACTGGGTTGATGTTCGCGGCACCCGCAAACACGTTCAAGGCTACCTTAAGGAATTCCTGTTTGACCCTGGGCTTGTCGACACCAAAATTGGCACCATGTCGGGAGGCGAGCGTTCGCGGTTGCTGCTGGCGCGCGAATTTGCCCGGCCATCAAACTTGCTGGTTCTGGATGAGCCGACCAACGATCTCGATCTGGAAACACTCGATCTGCTGCAAGAAGTCATCGCCGATTATGAAGGCACCGTGCTTATCGTCAGCCATGACCGCGACTTTCTCGACAAGACAGTCACGATCACGCTCGGCCTCGATGGCAGCGGCTTCGTGGACATTGTTGCCGGCGGGTACGAGGATTGGGAAAAACAGAAATCCCAGCGCAATAAGGCGGCAAAGGGCAAATCGCCGAAGCAGGACACCTCTCGTCAATCGTCCGCAGTTGCTCCTGCGAAGAAAAGCACGAAGGTCAGCTATAAGGACCAACGCGATTACGAATTGCTGCCGGCGCGGATCGAGGAGTTGGAACTGGCGATTGCGCGAGGCGAAGAGATTCTCTCCGATCCGGAGCTGTACACCGCAGACCCGCAAAAATTCGCTAACATCAATCAAGGCATCGAAAACGCCCGTACCGAAAAAGACGCAGCGGAAGAGCGATGGCTTGCCTTGGCGGAAATGATCGAGGGGTGAGCGCACTGCACCGGGAAATTGCAAGTTGCACGATTTGCGCTGAATTTCTGGCAGATGGCCCCCGCCCAGTCGTCCAATTCTCCTCAACTGCAAAGCTGCTGATTATCGGCCAAGCACCCGGTTCCAGAGTCCATGCCACCGGCGTCCCGTGGGATGATGATAGCGGCAACCGGCTGCGCGAATGGATGGGGCTGAGCAAGGAGCAGATGTACGATCCCGCCAGGGTCGCGCTGGTTCCGATGGGGTTCTGCTATCCCGGCAAAGCCAGCGGCGGGGACAAGCCTCCGCGCAAGGAATGCGCGCCGCAATGGCACGGCCAAGTCTTGGCGCAATTGCCCAGGGACCGGCTGACATTGTTGGTCGGAACCTATGCGCAAGGATATTATCTGCCCAAAACACGCTCGATGTCACTGACCCAGCGAGTGGAGAGTTTCGAACAGTTCCTACCACACATTCTACCGCTCCCGCATCCGGCATGGCGCAGCAGAATCTGGATGCAGAAAAACCCGTGGTTTGAAGCGGCAGTACTGCCCGTGTTGCGACAGTACATCGACAAATTGGTCAAGTAATCCGGTAAAATATCGCAACTCGGTCCAACGCCAGTTTTAGCACCAGTTTTCCGCTACGTGCTGGCCATTTAAGGCCTTTTTCCGCTTCGGGCAGGCCTTCCCCGCTACACACCACACGCCATAGAATATCGGACAGGCCATTTCCCGCAGCGTCAATTGCAGCATCAAAGCGGCCCTTTGCTGCGATCTGGCGTTCGGTTGGGGAGAGGCCGCCATCGCTGCCCTGCCCACTGATCCGCACTGCATCCCACCGCATCGTCACGCTCGGACTCAATTGCGCCCGCTCATAATCCGCACGCAGGCGCTCGCCCGCGGCGAACAGACGATCGTCAATATGACCCCGCGCATGAAGCCAAGACAAGGGCGATTCCGCGATATTGACGGTTACGCTCCGGCGCCGCGCGCGCCTCCCCCCACTTCCCTTTGGACCTTCGCTGGTCAATTCGCGTTCGATGAGCAGTCTGCGCAACAATTTTCCCCTTTGAATGACAACGAATCGCCTCTTGCCAAAAGGGAGTGCATGTAGGAAAGAGGGAACCAATATGGTTCCTTCGAAAGTTACCCGATGATCAATCGTATCCGTGATATTCGCAAAGCCAAAGGCCTGACATTGGCCGATCTGGCCGAAGCCTGCGATCCTCCAACCACCGCCCAAACCATCGGGCGGCTTGAAACCGGTATGCGCAATCTGTCGATCAAATGGATGGACCGAATCGCGGACGCGCTTGGCATTGATCCGCAATCTCTGGTTAGGTCCGATCAGACCGCCTCGCCGCAAGTGGTTGCTACGTTAACCGAGCAAGGGCCGGAGGCGCTCAATACACCTGCAGAAGCGGTTCTGGCGACCGAAATTGGCGGCGACGCGCCTCTGATGGTGTTGTCTATCGCGGCCAGCGCAGGCGAATATCGCGGAGGCGACCAATTGTGGCTCCGCCAGCTTGACCCAGCAGACGCCGCCCGCGCTATAAACCGCGACGTGCTGGTGCCGCGCAAGGGCGGACGATTTTATTTCGGCCGTTTGATCGACCGGCAAGGCACGATGGTAGGCATCTTGCCACCGGGTGTTGGCCAAAAGCAGCAAGTGGTCGATGATCCGCCATGGCTGGCTGTCGCTGAGATGTTGGTGCGCCCGCTATGAGTCACCCGAAGCGGGTACTCTCGCTCTCCACTCTTTATCCCAACACCCATATGCCGCGCTTCGGCACTTTCGTTGCGCGGTCGTTGGAGGCGCTGGCCGCGCGCGATGCCTGGGAAGTTACTGTCATCAACCCGATCGGCGTGCCGCCCATTGCATTTGGCAAATACAGGCCGCTCGCCGCCGCTGCGACGGATGGAATGGAGCAAGGGGTTGCTGTTTATCGCCCCCGATTCACGCTGATTCCAAACGTCGGCACGCGGATCAACCCTGGCGTTATCGCTCGCAAAGTCTTGCCACTCGCCAAGCGCCTGCATGCAGATAATCCGTTTGATTTGGTCGACGCGCAGTTCTTCTATCCAGATGGCCCTGCGGCAGCATGGATTGCGCATGAGCTTGGCCTGCCCTGTTCGATCAAGGCGCGGGGATCGGACATCAATTTCTGGGGCGGGAAGCCCTACGCGCTCGAACAAATGCTGGATGCAGCAGGCCGCGCTAACGGGTTGCTGGCCGTGTCGGATGCGTTGGCGCGAGAAATGTCTGCGCTTGGCATGGATTACAACAAAATCACGCTACATTATACTGGCTTGGACCGAGACAGGTTCCGGCCGCTCGATCATGTTGGACTACGCGGAATGTTGGGCCAAACTCTTGATATTGCATTACCCGAAGGCAAGCCATTGCTGGCATCGGTAGGCGGGTTGATAGAGCGAAAAGGCCAAGACCTTGCGATTGGCGCACTCGCCAATATTCCCGGCGCGCAATTGTTGCTGGTAGGTCATGGGCCGGACGAGCAGCACCTGCGCAATTTGGCTCGCGATATGCGGGTGGAAGACCGGGTGCATTTCCTTGGATCGGTCGATCACGATCTGCTGCCGGTTATCCTATCAGCTGCCGATATCATGGTTCTACCATCCGCAAGCGAGGGGCTTGCCAATGCATGGGTCGAGGCGCTGGCTTGCGGTACTCCGCTTGTCATTTCAAACGCTGGTGGGGCACGAGAATTGGTAGCATCGCCTGATGCGGGCATGATCGTTGAACGGACTTTGGAGGCTGTCACTGCTGGAATCGAGCATTTGCTCGCCAATCCGCCCACACCGGAGGCGGTTGCAGCCAACGCCGAGCGCTTCAGTTGGGACGAGCATGCGCGGCTGCTAGACGAATATTACTCCCGCCTGATTTAACCCGAGAAATTCGCTTAAGTCAGCCTTCTCCGCGAGCCATCTTTTCTTGCTTATCAGCGACAGTTTCTTCCGGAACGAAACTGTTGGAATCAACCCCCAGCCAGATCAGGATCGGCGCGGCCATATAGACCGAGCTGTATGTCCCGACGAACAGACCAAGCGTAATTGCCGCGACCATGCCGAAAAGGCTGGCTGGACCGAAGAACAAGAGCGGCAGCAGCGCGACCAACAAAGTCAGCGAGGTCATCACGGTACGCGCCAAAGTTTCATTGACCGAAAGGTCGAGCAGTTCAGGCAGCGGCATCTTGCGGTACTTCTTCAGATTTTCACGGATGCGGTCATACACGACGATCGTATCGTTAAGCGAATATCCAATGATGGCGAGAATCGCGGCGATAATCTGGAGGCTGAATTCCAGCTGAAACAACGCAAAGAAGCCGAGCGTCAGTGAAACGTCATGCGCCAGCGCAAACAGAGCGCCGACCCCGAA